>CAYUXT010000011.1:0-85022 GCA_964448955.1 uncultured Taibaiella sp.
GCGTACAGCGGGAGAGTAGGTAGCTGCCATATTTTTTAATCAAAGTCCTTCACATAAGTGGAGGACTTTTTTTGTACCTGCAAATAACTTAAATTGACAAAATGTTTTCTTTGCTTTGTAATTGAATAATTGCAATATGTTATATTTTTTGTATCTTTGTGTAGGGTTAACTCACTAGATTTTCGTAAACAAGTGTTCAAGATTAAAGAAAAGAGTCTCTTACGTTCCAAGAAAACTAGTGATAAGTTTGGTGTTCTTATATAACATTTTTTCGTTGACAAAAGAAAATTGAACCACAAATCTAACGTAACAGGCATCAACAAAAATTGATATGGAAGCTTTACAAACAGATGTAGAGCAAAACCCTGGTTATTATCAATATGAAAAAGCCAAAAAGTTTGGAGTTGGTAAGAGTACGATATTTTATGTGTTGAAGCGACTAAAGATTAGTAGTAAATTTTACTAATCTCTATTTATGCATAGAGGTTTTAGAGGGGCTAATGAATTTCTATTTTAGGCATTTATTTATCATTTTGCGGCTGCACGCAATTCATCTAAAATTTCATCTACTTTTTCGATGGTTAAATGTTCTTTGTAAAATTTACCTAATTGCATCATTGGCGCATATCCACAAGCTCCCAAGCATTCTGCCGGTTTCAGTGTAAATAATCCATCAGCAGTAGTTCCACCTTCTTGTATGCCTAATTTATTTTTGATATGGTCTATAATTTGGTCGCTGCCACAAAGCATACAAGGACCTGTGCGGCAAACTTCTAATACATATTTACCTACTGGTTTTAGGTTAAACATAGTATAGAATGATGCTACCTCATACACTTCGATAGGTTTTATTTGCAGCAATTCTGCCACATAATCCATTGCTGGCACATCTAGCCAACCGCCAAACTCCTCTTGTGCTATGTGCAACAATGGTATAAGCGCGCTTTTTTGTTTCCCTTCGGGATAGCGTGCTATTATTTCTTTTGCTTTATTTAGTCTTTCTTCTGAAAATGCTATTGTTGTCATTTTACTGTTATTTTATTTTGGTAAGTTGTAGCCCCATTCCGTCATTTTATTTTCAGTCTTACCGCCTTTGCTAAAACATAACGCATTATCTATGCGTCTAATTCTCCGGCGATTACATTAATACTACTTAATGCAATAATCGCATCACTAAATAATCCTCCTGCTACTAACTCATTAAATGCCTGATAGTATATAAAACATGGTCTTCTGAAATGCAGTCTGTACGGTGTTCTGCCTCCATCGCTTATAAGATAATAACCCAATTCGCCATTGGCTCCTTCTACTGAATGATACACTTCTCCGGCAGGTAAATCGGTTTCGCCCATTACTATTTTAAAATGGTATATTAATGCTTCCATCTTGGTATATACATCTGCTTTTTCGGGCAAGTAAAAATCTGGAACGTCTGCATGATATACGCTATCGTCTAATCCTTTTAATTTTTCAATGGCTTGTTTTACGATGCTTAGACTTTCCCACATTTCTTTGTTACGTACCAAAAATCTATCATATACATCGCCAGTAGTACCTACAGGAATTTCGAAATTGAACTCTTCGTAACGGCTGTAAGGGGTATGTACTCTTACGTCGAAATCTACTCCAGCAGCGCGTAGGTTAGGGCCGGTAAAACTATACTGTAATGCTTTCTCAGCACTTATCGGACCAGCTCCAATACATCTGTCCATAAAGATACGATTACGAGCAAGCAAACCTTCAAACTCTTTTAATGTTGCCGGAAACTGCTCTACAAAATCATGTATTTTTTTCCAGGTATCGTCTGTAAAGTTGCGTTCAAAACCTCCTATACGTCCTATATTTGTTGTTAAGCGAGAGCCACATATACTTTCGTAAATTTCATAAATTTTTTCTCTCCACTGAAACACGTAAGTAAAGGGTGTTAATGCTCCTGTATCCACTCCTATTACGGAATTACAAACTACGTGGTCTGCAATACGTGCCAATTCCATAATCAACACACGCAAATAGGCTACCCTTGCAGGCACTTCAATACCGGCTAATTTTTCTACCGTCATGTGCCAACCGAAGTTGTTAATCGGGGCAGAACAATAATTGAGCCTATCCGTTAGTGGCGTAATTTGGTAATATGGTCTGCGTTCTGCAATTTTTTCGAATGCACGATGTATATATCCTACCGTCATTTCGGTATGTAGTACGCGCTCGCCGTCTATCTGCATTACATTTTGAAAAATACCGTGTGTAGCAGGGTGTGTAGGACCGAGATTAATGGTTGTAACCTCTTTGTCCAAACTCGCTTCAGCAGCTTGTAAGTTTCTGTTTTGATGCAGCTTTTGTATGTTTTCTGTTACGTTAGACATTTTAATTGTATAATTTGACAATTCGACAATTTGGCAATTATTTTTAAAGTATTTACTGCGTTTGTCTTTTGCAATTTTAAAATATTCTTTTTCTATACAACAAATCCATTTATATAACTCAAGCAATTGGCTAATTGTTGAATTGCCAAATTGAGTAATTAATAAGTTCCTCTTCCAAACATTTCATCGTCTTTGTCTGTTCTTGTTGGGTCTTCCATCGGATATTCTTTGCGCATCGGGTGGTAGTCCATTTCGTCTGCATTGAGTATTCTTCTTAAATCGGGATGCCCCATAAAATTAACACCATAAAAATCGAAGGTTTCTCTTTCCATCCAGTTGGCTCCCAAAAATAAAGGCACTAAACTGTATGTATCGGGTTGGTCTATCGGCACGTTTGCTTTCATTCTTATTCTAAAATTATCTTCTAAATTATGCAAATGCGTAACGACACACAACTCAGCCCCTACATTATCGGGATAATGCACGGCAGTAATATCTGTCAAAAACTGAAACTTTAATGTTTCGTCGTGATACATATATCGTGCTATTTCTAAATTTTTATCTGCTTTTACCGTAAAAGAGAGCATTCCATAACTTTCCTCCCAAGACAATATATTGTTGCCAAATTGCTTATTAAGCTGCTCTTGTATTTGTTCTTTAGTTATCATTAAAAAAAGTCAAAATTAAAAAGTTAAAATGCAAAAGTTAAAAATCATACTGCGACTACGTGGTCATTGAGTATTTCGACTTCGCTCAATATAAACTAAAGTCGAAATGCTTAGTAACCGAGCTATAATCTATGTTTAAAATTTATTTTCTATCTAATTCTATTAAATTATTTAAAACTATGTTTCTGTGTGGTTTATTTAAAGTCAAAAGACTAAAGTAAAAAGTAAAAAACGAGTTCTTTAAAAAACACAACTCATTTTTGTTACAGATTACGGCAACAGAAAGCAGTCGCTAATTACTCGATGGCGTACTCATTGAGCAATGCTTTGTACTGTTCCGAATTTCTTCTGCGCAAACTTTCTTTTTTAACTATTTCTTGCAATTTCATTACACCGTCTAATATTCCTTCGGGGCGTGGTGGGCAACCAGGCACATACACATCTACGGGTATTACTTGGTCTATACCTTGCAACACCGAATAAGAATCGAAAATACCACCACTGCTGGCACAAGCACCTATAGCGATAACCCAACGCGGCTCTGCCATTTGTAAATATACCTGACGCAATACCGGTGCTAATTTTTTAGAAATAGTGCCGGCAACCAAAAGCATATCGCACTGGCGCGGCGTAAATGCCATACGCTCCGAACCGAAACGCGCCAAATCGTAATTGGCTCCCATTGTAGCCATAAACTCAATACCACAGCAAGAAGTAGCAAAAGGTAGAGGCCATAATGAATTAGCTCTCGCCAATCCTATTACCTCATCTAATTTTGCCGCCATAAAGCCCTCTCCCCAATATGTGTTTTCGGGTATATCGGCTTGTTTTACTTTGCTGTTTTCGTTATATTGTACAGGTCTCATTTTGTTAATTAGTAAATTTGACAATTTGACAATTCGACAATTATCTTTAAAGGTATTAAACAATTAATAAAACAACAATTCAAATAACCAATGCTCATTATCAAATTGGCTAATTATCAAATTGTCGAATTCATAAAATTAATCTTCCCACTTCAGTGCGCCTTTCTTTATGATATATATAAATCCGCATAAGAATAGGCTTACAAATAATACTACTGCCATAAATCCTTCTTGCCCTAACTCTTTTATATTTACAGCATAAGGGTAGAAAAATATCACTTCCACATCGAACAGAATAAATAAGATTGCTACCAAAAAATATTTAACCCCCATCGGCTGACGGGCATTGCCTATCTGCTCTATACCACTTTCGAAATTGGCTAACTTATCCGAAGTGCGTCGTTTAGGGCCTAAAAGATGCGTAGCCGCCATTAATATTGCTACAAAAATAATAGCAATAATTAAGTGGATAATTATGGGTAAAAATGAAATGGATTCGTCAACAATTGCTGCGTCTAAAAAAATGCTTTGCATATCCGTATTTTACGTTTATTCTATATAAAAGCAAAAGTAACTTAAATACAATATTTTACAAAAAAATGACAGAATATAATACCGTTTAAATTTATTCAATAAATATAGTGTAATTATTAGTTGATTGACATAAGCCCCTACTTCCGTAAGGGGTAATTTGTATGTATAATGGACAAACTGTAATACTTATAGGACTTGCTAAATAACTACCCTCATAAATTTACAAGTATTTCAAACAATTTTAAATCGGTTACCTACAAAGGATTTTGTAATAACGGCCCGAAAAGCTTGGAGCACTTATATCTGTTATAATAATTTGGAAAGCTAATTTGTGTAATAAAAGTATGGTTAAAATGATCTGTATTAGTTATTTAGCAAGCGCTAATTAGCTACCAGCAGAATACATAAAACTAATGGCTTGCTTGTATTAGTAGGCATAAAAAAACCTTTGCGGATTGTCTTCCGAAAGGTTTTTTATTTAAAAGTTAATAATAAAATTATTCTCCAAAATCTTTCTTTACATAGCCATATACATAACGGCGAGTAACTTCTGTAGCTTCCATATATACATCATAAGTAATGGATATGGTATCTATAGAATGTGATCTAATTCTACCTTGTAAGAAAATAGAATTTTCGGGATCTTCGGGATTGCTCCATATTTTTATTCTGGAATCTTCGTTAAATACTTGATACCACATTAATGTAGAATCTGGCTGCGATAATTGGCATTTAATTCTGTGTTCGAACTCCGCCATTGTGCCATCTTCATAAAAAATTAAAAAATTATCTCTTTGGCATTGGTCGAGTAATTCAAATTGCTCTACCGGTGCTTGCATAGGATCGTTAGCATCCCACTGAATTTTATAGGAGTAAAATTGCCAATATTTGTCGGCTAATAATACAGGCTTAGACACATCTATATCCATATCGTCTTCTTCTTTGGTACAAGAAGTTACTAACCCCATAAGTGTTAAACCGAATATAGCAAGTAATATTTTCTTCATCTTAAAAAGTATAAATCTACAAGTTGAGGGGTAAATTTAGAAACTATTTTTGAAAAAAAATAGCATATTGGTATAATTTTTTTGAATTTAAGGTGCTTTTGTAATTTTCTTTTTAATAAGCCTCCCGGCTTTTTTTCCTAAAAATACGGCTGTATTGAATAATTGTGCCTTTAGCCATATACGGATAAGTGGTTTTAGGGGGAGTGCTTTTCCTGCAATTTTCAGTGTGGTGTTAAGCAATGATGTAACGCCTTGCTGCTTGCCTGTTTTTAATGCGCCAAACGTGCCTGCCAAACCTGAAAGAGCAGACATGCCGGTATTTATTGCTATTTGTTGTGGGTTTAACAAAGTATTGGTTACACTGTCTTCTATATTTTTTAGCTCCTGTCTTACTTCTTCTTTTTCATTGTGTAGCTCCCGAAGCGACCGCAAAGCCTTACCTGTGTCTATTACCTTTTTCATAAAAGAAAAATTTTGGGTGCTTGAATTGTAATGTTATATCTAGTGTTCTTTGTCGTTGTCTTCATTTTTTTTGGTCAAAAGCCACAAAACCTTATTGGCAAAAAATCCAACTATTTTTTTGCTTAAAAAGAAAGTAATGACAGAGAGTAGCAACATTACTCCTGCGGTAGCAAAATACCCCCCTGCTCTGCTGTCGAATAATGCACTAAAATATTCGGCTAAGCCAAATCCTAAAAACAACAACACTCCTAACATCAGCAATAATAAAAGTGCTATAAATACCAAATAGCCTGTAACCGTTACTAATCGCTCCAATACCTCTAATTTCAGATGCTGTATTTTGAGATTAAAATAGCGAGTAATGGCATCTTTTAATGGTTGTAATATCTTCATAAAATTGCCTTTGCGAGTGTTTAATATGGTTATGGAATAAAATTGGGGAAGTTAATATTGCTATTATAATCTCCCCCAAATAAAGTTCCGAAGATTTAAAAAAGGATTTAAGAATTAAAAATTTCTTCTTCAATATCTTCTTTTTTCTTTTTTAGCTTAGAGGCTATTTTGTTAAGGCTGCCTTTAACTTTATCTAATTGCTCTGCTCTTTGGTCTTTGTCTGTAGCCAAAAGATAACCTACTGCTGCTCCTACTGCTGCCCCTACTATTAGGGTAGCGATGGCTTTACTTGCGTTCTTTCCCATATTTTTAGTGTTTTAAAAAGTGAATTAAATTATTAATTAATAACGTACAAACTTGCATTTTTATTGTTAAGCTTAGCACAAATTTAGCACCAAATCATTAGTCATTAAATTACTTAATGACTCAAAGTTAAGGAGGAAACAATTATTTTCCTACATCTGTACTCTATTTAGGAAATATTTAATTTTTTTCTTGAATATTTTGACCGAATATTACGTTAAAATTCGGTTTACTATGCAAAAGATTAGTGCTACACTCTTAAAACAAATAGTCTTATTATCACTCATAGTATTGTTGGCTGTATTGATAATTTGGCAGTTGTACTATTTTATTCCCGGTGCTTTGGTTGCTATAACTTTATACATTTTATTTCGCAATTATTTTTTTAAACTTACAGAAACTAAAAAATGGAAAAAATGGACTGCCGCACTGATGCTTATTATGG
Source organism: uncultured Taibaiella sp. (assembly GCA_964448955.1). Classification (GTDB taxonomy): domain Bacteria; phylum Bacteroidota; class Bacteroidia; order Chitinophagales; family Chitinophagaceae; genus MKSF01. The sequence goes on from CAYUXT010000011.1 coordinate 7,042, forward strand.
TAAGTATAGTTGTTTTTGTCTTACCTATTTATGGAATAGTTAATTTGCTGATTCCTAAAATAAAAATGGTGATTACTCACTCCGACGACATTATGGCTTCTATTAAAGAATTAGAAGCATTAATAAAGCGATATGTACCCGACTTTTCCGTATCTGACGAACAAATACAATCAATTGTTCAAGCCTCTACAAAGATAGTGTCTTCTGTCTTAAATGCTACTGCAAGTGTGTTGTTTAATATTCTTGTAGCATTTTTCTTACTGTATTTTATGTTTATAAATGGCAGGAGCATCGAAAAGAGTTTGGTACAAACTATACATCTTAAAGAAGACAATCAAAAACTACTGTGGGCGGAAACTAAAAATATGGTAGTGAGTAATGCTATCGGCATTCCGTTACTTATTTTAGCACAAAGCATTACTGCCATTATTGGTTATTGGATATTTGGTGTGAAGGAGGCTGTGTTTTGGGGTGTAATTACGGGAGCAGCATCTATTATTCCGGTGGTGGGCTGTATGGTAATATGGGTGCCATTGGCTATTATAATGTTTGCTGCCGGTGATGTGGGTATGGCTATTGGTCTTACTATTTATTCGGCTGTAGTAATTTCTAATATTGATAATGTTTTACGTTTTACGCTATTAAGAAAAATTGGCGATGTACATCCTATTATTACTGTTTTTGGGGTAATTATGGGTTTGCAGATTTTTGGCATTATGGGGTTGATTTTTGGTCCATTGCTTATAGCATATCTTACTTTGTTAATTAAAATTTACAAGCTCGAATTTAAAGACAGCAAGACAACGGCGGCTTAGATTTGTCTTTTATGCGAAAGTTAATATTTATGAATTATAGAATGAATTGATTGTTAAATATTGAAATGCGGCATTGTTAAATAAATATACATTTTATGTCTTTGCAAGATGAAATGTATAAAATGGGATTCGGTAGATAGAGTAAAGCATAGTATTGTAAAAGTTAAACAGCGATATATGCGTAAAGGTTGTGGCTATAATTATACAGTTGAACACAAGTTAGCTATCCGGCTCAGCAGTGTTTAACGTCAAGCACTTTAATTGTAAATATAAGAGTTGGGAGGGCGTTCCATAGGTCGTATTTTAAATGTTAGCAATGTTGCTGTATATAATATTTTGTCAGCAAAATAGATAAGATAAAGAGATCTACTGAGGTTAATATTGTAGCAATAGATGAGATTCGTAGCTATATAAGCAATAAAAAAACTACTATTGGCTATGTTTTGCTGTAGATAGATATGGCAAGAAATTTATCAACTTTGTTATTAGAGGCAGGTCAGCGGGATTAGAACTTTAGGATAAATAAAGGATAAGAATATTGGTATAGTGGCAATAGGTTATTGGAAATCAAACAGTCGTTTTGTACCATGCGATATTCATACTCAAAGCAAGGCAGAAACATTTACGGTTAAAGGAAGTAGTAGCTATGCTTATTTGGAAAAGAAATAATCAATTAGAGGTGCTTTATTAACAATACCCAAAAAATAAGGGTACGAACTGATTTCGTACCCTTATTTTTTTGTAAATTAAATTATTATTTTATTTTTTTTCTACAGTTACTGCTTTAGCTGGAGCAGCATCTGTAGCCGGAACTACAACATCTACTACTGTAGCTTTAGCAGGAGCTGATGCGGGGTCTGCACTAACAACAGCAGCTGCTGTTGAAAATGAAGCAGTTGCTGAAGTGGTTGTTTCAGTCTTTGCTGTAGATTTACTGCAACATGCTTTGCCGTCAGTTTGTGCTTTAGAACAAGAAGCTTCTTTTTTGTCTTTTTTGCCATCTTTATCGCAAGCAGATGCTGTATTAGAGGTCATTACTAAAGAAGCAGATAAAAATGCAGTGGCTACAACTAACAATATTTTTTTCATAAAATTTAATTTTTAAATAGTTAAACAAAACGAGTCTATTGACTACGATTAATTATTATAGTTTAATTTTTAACAAATTTTCTTGCTGCTACTACATTGCCTTTATTGTCTATAATGTTAACTATGTAACTGCCAATTAGTATTTCGCTTGTGTTAATAACATTAAGCTCTTTAGTAGATAGAGCATGAGTGCTTACTACACGACCTGCAATGTCTAATACTCGAACAGATGTAGCGTTTAAGCTTTTGTCTGTATAGATGTTAAGTTCATTTTGAGCCGGTACAGGATATAAGGCAACTCTTTTGTCTTTAACCGGAATTGTTTTTACGCTTACAGGAGAAGTAGTTTTGTGAATGATATAAACTAAAGTGTCTGTTTGGTCTATATGTGTTGGAGCTACGTCTTTTGCTATTAATTCAACTTTAAGTACGCCTATACCACTATCTGCTGTTTCAGTTGGTGCAGAAATCCAAGGATACATAATTTGAGTGGTGGTATCGCTTGTAATTGTTTCGGTAGAATCTGCATTGTATGGTGCATTCAATACACTTGAACCACTTTTAACTCGGCAAGTGATATTATCACAAAATCCTTCTAAGCTCCAATTTGTCGGGAAATTAAATTCTGATGAAATAATTTGCCAAGTAAGATAAAAGCTATCAATTCCTGCTTCTGGTTTAATCTTTGCTTTAATGGTTAAATCTGTTGTCATGGAAGCTGTGGCGGGCGTTCCTGTAAATGCAGTTGTGTCTGCAGCGTCTGCATATTCAATAGTAAACACTTGTGCGTTTGTGTTTAAAGAAAATGCTGCTAATCCTAATGTTGCAGCTAAGGATAATAATGTTTTTTTCATTGTCTTATTTTTTATTTTTCAAAATTTGAGAAACGAAGATAAAAAAAATGTTCGATACAATTATAATTTTTTTGTACCGAACATTTTAATGTAAAGTTAATTATGGGAATGTTTACACTACCCTACTAATGTTTCAGATGCGTATCCACTACTCTGTCTAAGAGGTTTCTCATCTTATCTACTGCACCATTAAAGGCGTGTACTACGGTATCTGCAAAGTGTGTTACTGTTTCGGGGTTACGCCCTTTAATGCGAGCTTCTATTACACATTTTTTATCATCGGGAGAAGATTTTGCTTTGTTTTCGTCGCTAAAAAATATTTCGCAACGAGTAATATGCGGTACAAATCTTTTAAGCGATTGGCTTAGCTCTTGTTTGTACTTTTCTTGAAACTCTGCCGACCCTTTTATGTGATTGTCGGTATTTACGTTTATTTCCATTTTTTTCGTTTTTTATTATGTAAACTAGTAGCTCTTAAATGCTAAATATTATCCATTTTAATTGTCAATTATCAACTCTTCACTATTAAACTGTTCTTCCGTGGCACGATTTATACTTCTTGCCACTACCGCAAGGGCAAAGGTCGTTTCTGCCGATTTTTGGCTCTATACTTACTGGTTGTTGTCTTCTTGCCGGCGGCGGCTGTTGCCCACCTCCTTGTTGTGGCTCTTCGTAATAATCGTTTTCGTCTGCTGCATAAGCTTGTCCGGCAGATTTTACAGCACTGCTATTGGTAGCATAGCCTGTAGGTTGTCTGCGCGGTGGTGGTGGCGGTGCTTGCTGTGGTGGCTGGCGGTCTTCTACTTTAGCTCTATTTAAGAACGATACTATATTTTGGTTAGTTTCTAAAAGCATTTTCTTAAACAATTCAAACGCTTCGAACTTGTAAATTAATAGTGGGTCTTTTTGTTCGTAAGATGCCATTTGTACCGACTGACGAAGGTCGTCCATAGCTCTTAGGTGGTCTTTCCACGCCTCATCTATAAACGCCAAAGTAATATTGCGCTCTAAAGTATTAGTAACGGTCATACATTGGTCTTCTAAAGATTTGTTTAAGTCCACATATAGCTGCATTCCTTTTACGCCATCGGTAAATGGTATTACTATGTTTTGTACTTTCTCTCCATGTTCTTCTTTTATTCTTACAAACTGTGGAGACATAGCTTCTCTCATCTGACCATTTTTCCTATTGTATGTTTCTTTCGCTTGTTGGTACAATTTATTGGTTAATGTATTTAGGTCTTTGTAATCTGCATCTGTAACTTCCGGCTCAATGGCTAATTTTTGAATTACCTCTATGGTAAATGCCTCTTTATCGCCATCGTATTTTTCTGCTATGTCGGCACATACATCGAATAGTGCATTGTCTAAGTCAATAGAAAGTCTTTCTCCAAAAAGTGCGTGTCTGCGGCGTTTGTAGATTACATCTCTTTGTGAGTTCATTACATCGTCGTACTCAAGTAGTCTTTTACGAATGCCAAAGTTGTTTTCTTCTACTTTTTTCTGCGCACGCTCTATCGATTTGGTAATCATACTGTGCTGCAATACTTCGCCTTCTTTGTGTCCCATTCTGTCCATTAGCGAGGCTATACGCTCAGAACCGAAAATACGCATTAGTTCATCTTCTAAAGAAACGAAGAACTGCGAAGACCCCGGATCGCCCTGACGACCGGCTCTACCGCGTAGCTGCCTGTCCACACGACGGCTTTCGTGGCGTTCTGTACCGATAATAGCCAAACCGCCTGCATCTTTTACGCCTGGTCCGAGTTTAATATCGGTACCCCTACCTGCCATATTGGTAGCTATGGTTACTGCTCCTGCCAATCCTGCTTCGGCTACAATGTCTGCTTCTCTTGCGTGCTGTTTAGCATTAAGGACTTTGTGGTCTATTTTGCGGAATTGGAGCATTTTACTAAGTAATTCGCTCACTTCTACCGATGTAGTACCTACGAGTACCGGACGACCTACTTCTTTTAATTTTACTATTTCGTCTATTACGGCATTGTATTTTTCTTTTCTGGTTTTATAAACCAAATCTTGCTGGTCTTTACGGGAGATGGTTACGTTTGTAGGAATGGTAACTACGTCTAATTTGTAGATTTCCCAAAATTCGCCTGCTTCTGTTTCGGCAGTACCCGTCATACCGGCGAGCTTGTGGTACATACGGAAATAGTTTTGTAAGGTAACGGTAGCAAATGTTTGTGTTGCTGCTTCTACTTTTACGTTTTCTTTGGCTTCTATAGCTTGGTGTAAGCCGTCGCTATATCTTCTGCCTTCCATTATACGCCCTGTCTGCTCATCTACAATTTTTACTTTTCCGTCCATTACTACATATTGCACATCTATTTCGAAGAGTGTATATGCTTTGAGTAATTGCTGTACAGAGTGTATGCGGTCTGCTTTGGCAGCGTATTCTTGTATTAAGGCGTCTTTTTGTTTTGTTTTTTCTTCGGCATCGGCAGAAGATTTTTCTATTGCAGCTAATCCTGTACTGATGTCGGGAAGAATAAAAAAGTTAGGGTCTTCTGAAGCACCGGTAATGAGTGCCAAACCTTTTTCTGTAAGGTCAACACTGTTTTGTTTTTCATCTATAGTAAAAAATAATTCTTCTTTTACTATAGGCATATGACGTTGTTGTTCGCCTATGTAATAATTTTCTGTTTTTTGTAAAATTTGTCTATTTCCCTCTTCGCTCAAAAATTTAATTAGTGCTTTGTTTTTAGGCAAACCTCTAAATGCTCTGTAAAGTTGTAATCCGCCTGTATCTTTTTCTGTTTTTCCTTCGGCAAATAATCTTTTGGCTTCGTTTAATGCTTGGTTTACGGCTCTTTTTTGCGCTTCTAAAAGTTTTTCTATTCTTGGTTTGAGCATATGAAACTCTTGCTCATCGCCTTTGGGGATAGGTCCGGAAATAATTAATGGTGTACGTGCATCATCTATTAATACGCTATCCACCTCATCTACCATAGCAAAGTGGTGTTTGCGCTGTACCATTTCTTCCGGCGAATGCACCATATTATCTCTTAGGTAGTCGAAACCAAATTCGTTGTTGGTACCATAAGTGATGTCTGCCAAATATGCCTGACGGCGCGAAGGAGAGTTAGGTTGGTGCTTATCAATACAATCCACAGTAATGCCTAACCATTCGAAGATAGGTCCGTTCCATTCTTGGTCGCGCTTGGCAAGGTAGTCGTTCACAGTTACTAAATGTACTCCGTAGCCTGCAAGTGCATTTAAGTATGCAGGAAGTGTAGAAACTAATGTTTTACCTTCTCCCGTAGCCATTTCAGAGATTTTTCCTTGATGCAATACCATACCGCCGATAAGCTGTACATCGTAATGTACCATATTCCAAGTAACGGTATTACCTGCTGCCGACCACGAATTTTTAAATATGGATTTTTCGCCTTCGATGGTTACATAATCTTTGCTTACTGCTATTTCTTTGTCTAAGTCTGTGGCAGTAGCTATTAATTCTTCGTTTACACTAAAGCGGCGGGCAGTTTCTTTAACTACAGCAAATGCTTCGGGAAGTATCTGTTCTAATATTTCTTCTACTTGCTCATTTCTTTTTTTGATGAGTTTATCTACTTCATCGTAAACGGCTTCTTTCTCGTTAAGGGTAAGGTTAGGGTTAGCATCTACCTCTGCTTTTTTAGATTCTATTTGGTCGTTAATAGAACTTAAATAATCGGCAATACGTTTTCTAAACTCTTGCGTTTTATTTCTCAAATCATCATTAGAAAGTTGATTATAGCTTTCGAAATGCTGATTGATTTCTTTTATTAAAGGGGTTATTTTTTTTACGTCTTTTTCGGATTTATTGCCTCCGAAAATTTTTGAAATGAAACCTAACATTATCTCTTGTGTATATGATTATTTTAAAATTATGGTAGAATATATTTTTGTATCAAAATTTCAATTTAAACAAATAGTTAATATAATTTATATTCTACACTAATGCTGCGAAATTAAACATACTCAAAAGAAGTGCAAAATTTACTTTTTCTGACAGATAGGCAGATTTTTACTTTTTCGTCTGTAAATGTTGTTATTGATTATTGTTTTTATTATTTAATGTTTTTATTCTTATTTGCTAGCTAATTCTATTTTTTGATGTGTTGTTTTGGTAGTACTTTGAAATTAATGTATTGTGATAAGTTAATGTACAGCCAATAAGTATTTCCTTTTTACCTCAGCCCCAGCCCCTCTCCATACTTCGACGCTGCTCAGTAACCAAAGGAGAGAGGGGAGCTTCCTCCGTGATAATTAACAAGAACTGTCCTTTTCGTTGTTACAAAGCAAAATTAGTATGTACAATTAGATTTAAAATATAATTCATATAAATCGCTTAGCTCTCAAAAAAAGAATTAGCCAATATTCTAAATTATCTTGCTTGTTTATTATTCTTTGCGACCTTTGTACAGTTAAAGCAATCTTAGTAAGACTTGTAAAGAATTTCCAACAGTTATCCATTTGATTTTTAGAAAATTCTTAAATGGATTATTAACCTCAAAGCAAAATAAAAACTAATGAATGGCAAGATAATTAATGACCCTGTTTATGGTTTTCTTCATTTTCCCGAAAAAGAAATGATGCAAATCATTAATCATCCATATTTTCAAAGGTTGCGTAATATTAAACAGATGGGCATTGCACATTTTGTTTATCCGGGTGCGGTGCATACTCGCTTTCATCATTCACTAGGGGCGGCACATCTTATGGGCATTGCGCTTAATAATCTTAGGCTTAAAGGCATTGAAGTAACGCAAGACGAATTTATAGCTGCACGACAAGCTATATTGTTGCACGATGTAGGGCACGGTGCTTTTTCGCACGCATTAGAGCACTCACTTGTAAACGGCTTAAAACACGAAGACATTTCGCTCAGCATAATGCAGCACTTGAACAATGAAGGCATTGTAGATTTATCCAAAGCAATAGCAATTTTTCAAAATCAATATCCTAAAAATTTCCTTGGGGAGCTTGTTTCGGGGCAGTTGGATATGGACAGAATGGATTACTTAAACAGAGATAGCTTTTATACCGGCGTATCGGAAGGGGTAATTGGTTATGATAGAATTTTGCAAATGCTGTATGTTTTAGACAATCATCTGGTGGTAGAAGAAAAAGCTATTTTTTCGGTAGAGAAATTTCTAATTGCCCGCCGTATGATGTATTGGCAAGTGTATTTGCATAAAACGGTTTTGGGTGCAGAGCAATTAATTATTAAAATATTAAAACGAGCCAAAGAGCTTGCCATGCAAGGAAAAGAGCTTTTTGCCACTCCGGCATTGCGTTTTTTCTTGTACGAAAATATTAATGGTGCAGATTTTACATCGGACAAAAAGATTTTAGACCAATTTTGTAATATTGATGATACCGACGTTTCGGCTTCTATTAAAACGTGGATGCAGCACGAAGACGCTACCTTAGCTACTTTAAGCACAATGATGGCACATCGAAATCTGTACAAAGTAAAGCTTAAATCCCATTCCTTAGAAGATGAGTTTAGTGCATTATTGTCATCATACAGGCTCCCGAATGGCATTGAAGAAGAACAAAAACCGTATTTTATATTTAACGGCACTACAAGTAATAGTACTTATAATCTTCACGATAAGCGTATAAATATTTATATGAAAAGCGGAAAATTAGTAGCCTTATCCGAAGTAGATAATGCGCTTATAAGAGCAGAAGAGTCGGAGCCATTAGTAAAGCAGTATTACTGTGTAGCAAAGAGATAGAACACAATGTAACTTAATTAGATACATTGAACAATTTAGAGTTGTTGTTGGCGGCACTCCTAATTTTGGATACACCTTTTGGGTATTAAAGATTGCCACACACCTTTTAGGTTCTCGGAGTATAATAAATAATGCAAACGCCCAAGAGTGCAATTAAAGCACCTATTATATCGTATTTATCGGGTGCATAATTGTCAAATTTCATAGACCATAAGATAGACATAACAATAAATATACCGCCATAAGTAGCATACACCCTCGCAAAATTTGCCGTTTGCCAAGTGGCTACAATGCCATAAAATGCCAAAATAAAACCACCTAATATGCCATACCACAAGGGCTTGCCTTCTTTTAGCCATAGCCATATAAGATAGCCTCCTCCTATCTCGCAAAGTCCGGCGAGTATAAAAATGGGTATTGATTTAATGAAGTCCATATCTTGAGCATTAAGGTTGAACAAATTGCAAAGTAATCATTGGCTTTTTCTGTTATTGATTTATATAGATTTTACTAAGTGTATTTCCTTCCGGTGCATTGTTATACTCAATGCCATATTTGCCGTTTATCTAATATTCTCTAATAATGTTAGATTTCAATTTCCAATAAAGCTTTTAAAAAAAGCTCATAAAGCTAAATTTTATTTTATTAATCGCTTCCATTTTCAACAAAAACTTATCTTTGAGCCGGAATATTATTTTCTTTCCGGCAAACAATATGAGAAAAAAAATAGCATTAGTTGCAGGTGGCTATTCGGGCGAATATGTCATTTCTATAAAAAGTGCCTCTACTATCGAAAAAAATTTAGATGCAGCACTATACGAAGTGTATAAAATCATTATCACTAAAGAGAAATGGTATTACGAAGACACAAACGGTACCCAAACCGATGTGGACAAAAACGATTTTAGCATTACAATTGCCGGCAATAAAATAAACTTTGATGCTGCATTTATTGCTATTCACGGCACGCCCGGCGAAGATGGCAAATTACAAGGTTATTTCGAAATGTTGCAAATTCCTTATACCACTTGTAATTCTATAGTATCTGCACTTACATTTAACAAAAGCTATTGTAATAAGGTATTGAAAGATTACAACGTAGTACATATTGCTAACTCAGAAGTAGTCTATAAACACACACCATATTCGCTTGGTATAATTTTAGAAAAACTAAAACTACCCGTATTTGTAAAGCCTAACGAAAGTGGCTCCAGCCTTGGTGTAAGCAAAGTAAAAACTCCGGATAAACTTTTAGAAGCTATCGAAAAAGCGTTTAAAGAAGACAATCAAGTATTGATAGAAGAATTTATTTCGGGAAGAGAGCTTACTATGGGTGCTTACAAGATTAAAGGGAAAATATACACATTGCCCCCTACGGAAATTATCAGCAAAAACGAGTTTTTTGATTACGAAGCCAAATACACCACCGGCGTAACTAATGAAGTTACTCCTGCCGAAATAGACAATAATCTTTTAGAAAAATTAAAAGCCAAAACCACCGCTATATATGCAGCACTAAATTGTAGCGGTTTGGTGCGTATAGATTATATTTGGTCTAATGTGAATGACGAACTCTATTTCTTAGAAGTAAATACAATGCCCGGACAAAGCGAAAATAGCCTAATACCACAACAGGTACGTGCTGCCGGTATGGACTTACAATCTTTTTACGGAAATTTACTCGAAGAAATTCTTTAATTTGCAATGGATTAAACATTGTATGGATAAATAATATTGAATGACAAAAAAGCCATTTAGAAAAACATTTTTAGGAACATTAATAACCATTGGTATTATATGTGTGGTACTGTATTGGGTATTCTTTTTGTCGCTTGGTTGGTTTACCGGGCACGGCAAAGAAATGACGGTACCCAATGTAAGTGGGCTGCAAATGGAAGAAGCAATGAAACTCCTTCGCCAAGATGGGTATGCTGTAGATGTGGACTCTACTTACGACCCTGAGCAGCAGCCTTTAGTAGTAATGGAGCAGCAACCCAAACCCGGTAATACCGTAAAACCCGGCAGAACAATCTATATTAAAGTAAACAAAGTATCGCCCCCGGCATCGCCAATGCCTAACTTAGTAAACCTATCTTACCGCAGCGCATTATTGATGCTCAAAAACAACAAACTCTTACTCGGCGATACAACAATGAAACCCGATGTTGCCAATGGCGCTGTATTAGAGCAGCTTTTTAATGGTAATACCATACGCCCCGGCGAAATGATTCCTCAAGGGAGCAAGATAGACTTGGTAGTAGGTGCCGGATTAGAAAGTGCCGAAATAGATGTACCCGACTTAGTAGGACTTACTTATGATATGGCAATTGCAGTATTAAGTGCTTCTAAAATTGAGTACGATGTAATTTACGAAGGCTCTATATCCGACACAATGGGCGCATTTGTAATTTACCAGCTCCCCGAAGCCTATAATGCCAATAACGAAGTAAATACTATATCAAGGGGTGAAAGGATAGACATAAAAATAAGGCAAACCCCGAATTAATATTGCCAATCAGCTTCCGGCTCTTGTACTATTAAATTGCTTTTTTGTTTGAGTTGATTTATTTCTAATGCTCTTACTGCATTTATACCTTCAATTTGCGAGAGTACATCTATGCCCTTATCTTCAAATATAGATAAGTGAAAATTTCGGATTAATAAAAAAAAATCGGCAGTACTATACTGCAATAAAAGTCGCTGCCCTTCACTTTTATTGGCATATACAATCATTTGTACTTTAGAGCCGGCAAGTGCATTCTTAAAAACAGGAAATATAGGTGGTGGCGTTTCTTCTATTGTGTCAAATAAGGATTGTGATGTCTGTGGCTTTTGCGTTGTCGAATGTATATCGTAATTATCTTCGGATCTATCTCTCTTAAAATTTAAGCCCAAAGCCGTATTAAGCCGATTGCAAAGGGCATAAGCCTGCAAGGAAGAAAAAACAGCATACAATCTCGAATGTTTAAAAAAACTTTCGATATCGTCGTTGAGATTTAGTGTAAGCGATGTGTTTTTCACAATATACCTTTAATGTGCAAATAAGTAAATGTTGTATGCTACAATGAATTATTGTATAGCACTCAGTGTCTCGTCAATACCCTAAAACAAGCCATTAATTTCTGCATCAATTTTGCGGATTACCTCAGCGAAATCATCTTTGTTTTCTTCAAAATCGCAAGTGTCTATATCAATTACCAATAGTTTGCTATCGGTATAATTTTCTGTCCAATTATTATAAAGCACATTTAGCCGCTTGAGATAATCTAAGCGAATATTGTCTTCGTAAGCTCGCCCTCTTTTTTGGATTTGATCTACTAATTTGGGTACCGATGCTTTAAGATAAATTAATAAATCGGGTGGCTGAATGAGTTGTTTTATAGTATGAAAAAATGCGGTATAGTTTTCGAAATCTCTGCCGGACATTAAGCCCATATCGTAAAGGTTAGGGGCAAAGATGTAAGCATCTTCGTATATAGTGCGGTCTTGTATTACTGTTTTTTTATTGGCTTGTACATCAAGTAATTGTTTGAGGCGCGAGTTAAGGAAATATATTTGTAAGTTAAACGACCATCGGTGCATATCGTTGTAAAAATCGTTGAGGTATGGATTAAAATCCACCGACTCGAATTGCGCATCCCATTTGTAATGTTTAGCGAGCAATTCGGTAAGTGTAGTTTTTCCTGCACCTATATTTCCAGCTATGGCAATGTGTTTTACTTTTTTTGCAGACATTCTATGCTCAATAATTATTTAGAATATTAGTTGTACAATCATTAAAAAAAATTCGTTGATACCTTTACTTCTATTTGCCTAATACTTTTTTCATTAAGTCCGGATTACCGATGTATTTAATAGCAGTTTCGAGGTCTTCGTCGTTATTTGCCAATCTATTTACAATATTTCCTTTTTGATAATAATATCTTACCACGATTTCGTCGGTAAGTAAATTAATAATTTCTTTTTTATACCTGTCTATGTCGGTGCTTTTGTCTTTTTTTAGTTTGGCTTCGAGGGCAGTAACTTCAGCTTTTAGGTTCTTGTAATACTCTTCGTCTTGTAATGTTTCTTTAAGTATAGAAATTGCCGAGTCGCTATTGGTTTTGTGGGTATAATTTTTTTTACTCAACCACGTTTTAAAATCTTCAAAATCTTTGTCGGTAAGTTTAAAACTCTCCATCGATGCAATGGTTTTGTTTTTATGGTAATACTCTGTGGCATAGTCGAAGATATAACCGTCTGCATATAGATTGTAAGCATAAGAGCTAAATGGTTTTGCGGAGTCGGTAATATCTGGTTCTATGCCGCCACCGTCATAAACGGTTCTTCCGTTTTTAGTTTTAAATGCTTTTTTTAACGAATCGGGCACCGATGCCACGCTACCGTCTTCATTTTTTTTGGAGTAGTCTATTGCTTGTATGCACCTGCCCGACGGTACATAATATTTAGATACTGTAAGTTTAAGCTGTGTATTATACCCTAATGGGCGCACTATCTGTACTAAGCCTTTTCCGAAAGAGCGTCTGCCGATAATTACCCCTCTATCTATATCTTGGATCGTGCCGGCTACTACTTCCGATGCTGATGCAGAGCTATTATTAATTAGCACTGCAAGAGGTACGTCTTTATCCCAAGGCATATTTTCGGTTTTGTATTCTATGGTTTTTTCTTTGTTGCCTTTTGTGGTTACTACTAACTGATTTTTGTCGGTAAAAAGATTACAGATATTAACTGCTTCGTTGAGCAATCCGCCACCATTGTTTCTGAGGTCGAGTATTACGCCACTTAGGTTGGTGGCTATATTTTTTAGACTGTCTAATGCTAATTTTATTTCTCTACCGGAGTTTTGGGTAAACTGTGATAAGCACACATAAGCGATGTCCTTATTTTTTCCCATTAAAGTAATATGCGGAATGTTTGGGATTTTTATTTCGCCACGGATAATCGTTTTTTCGGTTACGCTTCCTGTAGCATACAATTTTACTTTAAGGTTCAGCTTAGTGCCGGGAGCACCTCTAAAGAGCAAGCTAATTTCTTCGTTGCTTTTTCCTTTTAGTTCTTGTCCGTCGCAGCTTAATATTATATCTCCGGGTTTCAGTTCTGCTTTGTCTATTGGTCCGCCTTCAAACACTCTATCTATAACTACTTCTTTGTCTTTATTAAAACGAGTAGCTATACCGATACCGCTATACTTTCTGTTCATAAACAATTCGTAGTCTTCGAGGTCGGCTTCGGTATAATAATTAGTATAGGGGTCTAACTCTGCAAGCATAGCATCTATGCTTGCTTTAGAAAGTTTGCCGGGTTCTATGGGGTCCACATAAAAGCTGTTGAGTTCTTTAAATATATTAGAGTATATTTCTAAGTTTTTAGAAATTTCGAAATAGCGATTGCTTGCATCGGAGCTTTGCGCCGTAGCGATTGAGGTAAATAAAACAAACGGAATTATTAATATGGACAATATTTTCACAGAAAAACTTTTCATCTTTTATTTTGATTAATCATAAGAAGAGGCAAATTAACGAATAAGTTTTAATTTCAAGGAAAATTGTATGCAAGCATTGTGGTTTAACTTTAATTTTTCTATAATTTATTAAAAAAGGTAGTATTTGATTAAATATTATGTATCTTGTGATTTGGTGTGTGCAGCTTAGGTTTTTCTTCTATAATTTTTAAAACTAAAATAACAATGAAACAATTTCTTTTCGTTTTTGTCGGTACATTTTTAATGTTGCACTTTGGTACCTTTGCGCAAACAGACAATAAAGACAAAATGCCTACGATTGATGTTTTTTTAGAATCTGCTAACAAAGAAATATGTGCTTGTATAGACTCTATTGAAATAAAGCCTAACAACAGACAAAAACTTAGAGATGATATAGCAGATTGTATAGACCAACGAGTGATGACGTATATTGATGGCAAAAAAGCTCTTAGGAGTATTAGATGCTAAGCCAGACGAAAACAATGAAATTAACATTGTAATTAGTGAGGATAAAAACTCCAAAGCATATAAAGCTGCATTCTCTGATTTGGAGCATTATGCAATGGATAATTGCGAAGGGTTAAGGACTTTAGCTCTAAGCAACGACGAGACGGGCGATTATTCTTTGTCGAGAAATAGCGAAGCGATAAAATATTACAACTTAGGCATAGAAGCATCTAAAAACAACGATTTGGCTAATGCAATAAAATACTATAAAAAAGCAACCGACGAAGACCCTTATTTTGTTTTTGCTTGGGATAATCTTGGCTTGTCTTACAGGCGAAATAATGAATTGGATAAAGCAATAAGATGTTACCAAACGTCGTTACAGATAGACCCTTACGGAAGACTTCCCTTACAAAATCTTGCTGTAGCTTATGTGCATAAAAATGAGCATAAAAAGGCAATAGAAATATATGAGCGAATAATAGCTTCCGACAAAGATAATCCCGAAGGATATTATGGAATAGCTACAGTTTATGTTTTTAACTTAGCAGAGTATCAGATGGGGTTGGGTTATCTCTGTAAAGCATACAATATTTATGCAAAAACAAACTCGCCGCTTAGAACCGATGCAGAAAAAATAATGAGTGTAATCTATAAAGAGATGAAAGAACAAGGAAAAGAAAAAGTGTTTATGAATATATTGGCAAACCACGACATTTACGTGGGTGCAGAAGAATAGGGTAAAATAATTTTAGTATGAAACAACACCGAAAGAAAATTATTTTTTCTATAATCTTAGTTGGCGTTATTATATATTTTGATGCCTGTAAATTATACAGATTTACGGTCTATAACTTTTCCGACATTACCGACTATAAAATTTTCCCTGAACGAAAATTAGATAAACCCGATTCTGCATTTATTTTCCATAAAGCGGTATCGCCTATGCTACCTTCTACACAAGACTTAAAATATCCTGCACAATCTTTAGAAAAACTACTGCAACAAAACAATACAGTTGCCTTTATAATCATTAAAGACGACAGCATTCATTACGAAAATTATTTTCACGATTACGATGCGTCTTCAATTGTAGCTTCTTTTTCTATGGCAAAATCCGTTGTTTCTTTATTAATCGGTATAGCCATCGACGAAGGTTATATACTTTCCGCAAACGAAAAAGTAACCAAATATATACCCGAATTAGAAAAGAATGGCTTTGGCGATGTAACCATTAAACACCTGCTACAAATGACTTCTACATTAGATTTTAAAGAAAGTTATTACAATCCATTTGGCGAAGCAGCATCGTTTTATTACGGTACCAGACTAAGAAAGGATATAGCGAAACTAAAATTAAAAGCACAGCCCAGCGCATATTATGAATACACAAGCGGTAGCACGCAATTATTAGGATTGGTATTAGAAAGGGCATTGTCCGACAAAAGCATTACGCAATATTTACAAGAAAAAATATGGCAACCATTACAAATGGAATACGATGCAAGTTGGAGTATCGATAGGAAAAATGATGGTTTAGAAAAAGCCTTTTGTTGCCTTAATGCTCGTGCTAAGGATTATGCTAAATTGGGTAGGTTAATGTTACAAAATGGCAAATGGAACGACCGCACTATTGTATCGGAAAGCTGGATAAATAAAATAAAAGGTAGAGATATTTCAGATGGTGCTGTTCCGTATTATCAATATCAATTTTGGAAAAACACAACAGGAAACGAACTTTTATTTCAAGGGCATCTTGGACAATATATCTATATTAATCCCGATAAGGATTTGCTTGTAATAAGGTTAGGAAAAGACAAAGGTAAGCTGCATTGGAAAAGATTATTTTCGGATTTGTCATCCTTTTATTAATCACATATCTCTACTCTCCAATTTGTAATCTTAGCGTAGCGAAGAAACTGCGCCCCGGAGTTACAAAAGTAGAAGAACCTCCGCTATGTCCGCCACCGGCAGAGCCACCCGCAATACCTAATCTCTGTACATTTAATAGATTACGCACACCGGCACTAAAGATGATTTTATCTTTCAAAAATGATTTTTCTACAGAGCCGTCAATGATATTAAACGCTTCCATATAATCGCCAAAAATAGCACCGCCCATAATATCAGCACCAAGTATTCTTTGTCTGCCTGTGTGTTTGTAAAATGCACCAACACTTAATCCGTATTTAGGAATATCGTAAGCTATAGAGGAGTTAAACTCAAAGAAATTAAAATCTGGAGTAGTATAGGTACTGCCATCTTCTAAGGTAGATGTGGTACTTATATTTCTGTTGAGACTAACACCAAGGTTTAATTTAAGGTGATTAAATCTGTACTCGTTTCTAATTTGAGTAGATAGAAATCTAACTTTAGATACATTTCTATAATAGTATTCTTGTAACTGTCCCGGACCAGGAGTGGGGGCGTTAGGGTTAATGGCAAGCATTATCTGATTATTTACATCATCATAAAATCCGGTAACGGAAATTAGTCCATTACTTTTGTTTTCATCAAATAAAGTATAAGCTCCCGATGCTTGAAAATGATGTCCGTGCTCTGCTTTTAAATTGGGGTTGCCATATATTTTATGATTACTATCGTCGAAATCTAAAAATAACTCTTTAAGGTTAGGAGCGCGGAACCCACGCGCATAAGACGCTCTAATTCTTACTTGCTTATGTGGCGCATAACGAAGTGCTAATGCGGGTACTAATGGTGCATTGTACTGTGTGTTGTATATTGCTCTAAATGCAGGTTGTATTTTTAATGTAGAGTGTAACTCTATATCGGTAGTAAGAAACAAGGCATAATCACCAATATCTTTTGCGCCGTCTTGAATGCGCTCTACTCCTGTGGCATTTTCCCAATTAATATCATAGCCAAGTGTGTAATCGAATTTTTTTACTCTATTATTATAAGTAGTCCTTGAAGTAAAAGTATGGAATTGAGAAAGGCTGTTGTCTGTTGCATTTGCAGAGGGTGTTTTTTCCATAGTAGTTAAATCTACTAACCAACCTCTTCTTTGTCTATGGTATAAAGCGTAACTGTTATTGCTTTCCCAGTAACCGTCTTTTCCTGTTTTCCATTTTGCTTGTAATCTATTAATAAGTCTTGTGGTATAAAAATAGGTGTCCATTTTCTTAACAAAAGGATTGTCTGCAAAACCCATGGTATCGCTTTTGATTACTAACAAATCCCTTGAATAATCGGCAGCATAAGAGATAGATGCCGTAGGCGAAATGGTATAAATATATTTAAGATTTGCGAAATAAAGTTCTTTGGGTCGCCATAGAGGAGCGCGCGTTTCAGATACTTTTAAAGAGTCGTCCCATCCGTAAAAGAAATTGCGTCCGGCGTTAAGTGTTAGGTTGTGCTTTTTGATTTTAAATGCACCATCTATGCCAAAATTGTACTGATTAATAGTAGATGCATAGGTATTGGCACCTATTCTCCAGCTATCTTTATTGGTTTTGGTAATTAGGTTAATTACACCGCCTAATGCATCTGTGCCATACATTACACTCATTGGGCCTTGTACTCTTTCAATGCGTTCAATATTGCTTAGGTTTATTTGCGACATATCTATATTACCGCCTTCGCGTCCGTTAATCGGGAGTCCGTCTATAAGTATTTTGATGTTGTTGCCACTTAATCCACGCATATTTATGGTGGAGCCGAGCATTTGGTCTTGCCCTATATTTAAGCCTAATTGGTTACGAATGGCTTCATTAAGCGTAACTGCTCCTTGTGCTTTAATTTCTTTTTGGGTAATAATACTATAAACAGATACGGCATCGTCTATAGAAATAGGTCTGCCTACTCCGGTTACTACGGCTTCTTCTAAGTGTGTGGCACTTTCTTTTAAGTGTATTACCAATAATTGGTTTTCGGGTAGGTTATTGAGCTGTATTTTTTGAGATGCGTAACCTACATATTCTATTTTTAGGGAAATAGGAAAAGTTTCTATGTCGGTAATTTCGATTGTTCCTTCTTCGTTGCTTGTAAGGTATAGTTTATCCTCTTTATTGTCCGAAAAGGAGAGTGTAACAGTTGCCCCGATTACATTTTCTCTTTTTTCGTTTTTGATTTTTAACGTAAAATCGTTTTGCGCAAAGGAGGGAAACACAGCATAAACTGCTGTAACAATTACAATAGAAACAAATCTTAAAAGCATAGAATGAAGTGTATTTTTTTTTAAAAAAATATATTTTTAATAAAACAGGAAAACATACTCTTTCGTTATTTTCGTAACTATAGAGTATGTTTTAATGTCCTGCTTATTGGTATGGAAACTATTTTACCATTAGCTTGTGGCTTTGTGTAGTGCCTTCAGCTTGAATATTAATTAAGTATAATCCGCTTGTAAGGTTGCTTACATCTAAGCGTAATTGGTGGAAGCCTTTAGTAAAGTTTTTGTTGAAAGATTTAACTACTCTACCATTAATGTCTGTAACAAAAATAGCTGTATTGTTAATATCTCTTACTGCATCTATTAAGATGTTAGTAGCGTTAGAAACAGTAGGGTTTGGAGCTATTGCTATGTTACCAAATGTTTCGATTTTGGCAATGTTGATACCGGTATCTGGCGGTGCTTCATAAACTAATTGTTTTTGAAGCGCAACCATACCCGGGTTAGTAGCTTCTAATCCAGATACAAAGTCTGTAAATACTAATTGCCAAATATCACCATTTTGTACTTTTACAAACCAAGAAACTGTATCATAAGCACTTCCTCCACTGGATGTAGTTTTCCAATTGTAACTGAAAACATTCATAGTATCATTAAATTCTAAAGTTAAATCCTCACTATACAATGTATCGTGGTCAGGAAAAGTATCTACTGAAATTTTTGCAACTTCTATACCAGAATTTACTAAAATTCCAAAAACGCCATATCCACCCATTGTTTCTTCATTGTATTTAGTGAAAAGCAAATCCCAGTCTTCACTTTTAGGCTCTCTGCTAAGGAATTGGTCAGTTTCGATATTATAATATGCAAACTTTTGTCCTTCATAAGTTGTAGTTCCTGCTTCTAAAGTTTTAGTTATAGGGCTTGTGCCATCAAGCTGAGCAATATTAAAAATATATACTGGAGCATTTGTAGTAGACGACAAACCATTTTTAACTGATATAAAAATTTGATAGGTATCTGTAGCAGTTACTAAACCATAGATAGTTGAGCCAGTAATTAAGTGAGTTGTGCTATTATATTCACCCCATCCGTAATCAGATATTGCAGATCCTGCATTTTGATTAAATGCACCAACCTCCCAAGTCGCATTAGAATTGTAAAGTGCTGTAGGATTTAAAGCAAATGCATCGTCTAAAGCAGTAGTTAAGTCAGTGCCAAAATCTGTGGTATCTGCATCAAGTACCCAAAGTTGGCAACCATTATATGCTCCATTTGTTATAATTGAAGCACTAAATTTTTCAATTGAAAAACCTAAATGCCAATTATCAGCGTCTGCTTCGCCAGCAATACCATTTGCTAAACTATAATATACATTGTTTAAATAATCTGCTTCAGTATGTAAGGTGTCTACTTCCCATTGAGCGTTTGCTGAAAGTGTAGTGCCTATTACTGCACCTGTTAAGAGTAAAGTTTTAAGTTTCATTTCTCTATCTTTAAAATGTTAATTGTGAATAAAAATTTGTAATTCGGTCGCAAAGGTAGGAGCAACTTTTGCCACATAGTTCATTGTTAATGAATTATGACAAAAAAATGACAGAAAGAGCTTTTTGTGTCAAATGTATTAAGGTAGCGTGTGTATTATATCTTAATACACTATTCAGAAGGTGTCCAGTACGTAGCTCCTGTGTTGTGCTGCAGCTCTATTCCATTTTCTGAAAGCCTTTCCTGTATTGAATTGTTGTAGTTGATTTGGGTGTCCCGCGTCATTTTTTCGCCTATTTTCTATCTTTGACATTAATGTTTGTAGGGTGTAAAAAAAATAAAAGTGGCTCAATCAGCGCGTAGATTCTTGACAAATAATCGGGTAAGTGCCAACTCATTGAAACAGAGAGCCGTGCTAAAGATGAATCAGAGATTGATTTTTTAGTTACCCAAAAGATTGTTGAAAAAAGGAGATCCGAGTTTACATTATGTCTATGAACTGGTTTAATCTTTTAGCTAAATAAGAACAAAAGCTAAATAATGCTAATTGAGCCAAGAATTATCTGTGGTGTCAAACCTGAATAGTATTCTTAAACCATCTATCCAAGCAAAGCAACTATCGTTTACAATTCTCGTCTGGTAAATTTCATAATTGTAATAAACTTTTCTTCCTTGTCTCTTTTTCTTTCTGTTTCGATGATTGTATTTGATATTCGTGAACATTTTTCGTCTGTCGACACATCTTCTCAAAGCCTTGCAGTCAAATCCTTTGTCGGCATTTTGTATGCTATTTTCTTCATAGATGCCACAAGAGTTTAGTTTCGTTGTCATCTTTGCATATTGAGGTGCGATTTGATATAAATCGTTATGATTTACACAAAGGATTCTACTATTTGCAATTGCAATTTCCTTGCCATCGGTCTTTATCAAAATGTTCGATGTTCTCGCTCTTTTTCGGTGTTGCTAAGCGACACTTTCTGATGATTTTTATGCCAAACTGTGTGTGCCGTTGAGGTTCAATTTTTCAGTATCCAATTTGTCTTTTTGAAGACATATGAAAACATAAAACATCTTTTCAAAAATGCCTTCTTTTCTCTATTTCGATAATAATAATAAACAGGTCTGCCAAGAAAGTGGAGGTTTTACAGATTAAATATCAACGAATGCGAATTCTCATTGGCTATAAGTTTTTAGTTTATAAACAATGCATTAAAAATGAAGTATAAAATCTCGAATTGGAAGTAAAAAGTGTGATTAAGTTATTCTATAACATTATAAACCTTTTTCTTATTCCTTTGAATTTTATACCCTAAGCCAATATCGCAAAACAAAAACTGTTTGTGTACTTTAATATCGGTAAATGGATTGTAAGTATATCGGATATTAGCAGGGATAAAAAAGCCTTTCCAAATATTAAAATCAAAATTTACTTCGGTAGTTGCACCTAAGTTCCATTCGTTAATGCCGTTCATTATGCCTATACGTCCATCTCTATAAACTAAATAATGAATGTTGTAATCATAATTTACTCCACCTTGTAATTTTATTGCTAACCAGTTTTTGTCCAAAATCTTATAGCCATACAAAAGACCAAACTGAGCAACAGAATGTTGCAACAAATCGCCCATTTCAAGATTAGTTACTTTGTCGTTATTCCTAAAATACTGGCTATGATATAATTTCAAACTATGCTTGTCTTTCTCCACTCGATAGCTTATGCCCGGTAAAACATAATTTAACACATTGTCTTGAAAACGATTGCCCTCCATAGACAATAAATGATCGCCATAAACGCCATTATGCAATGCTATAGAGTGCTTTAGCTGAGAAAATGCTGCCGAAGTGCTAAAAATTAATACAGCCAAAAGAGATAATAGGCATTTCATAAAATATGATTTTTTTATTATTAAAAAACAAAGACTGCTATTTAACGCAAATAGATAGCTATTAAGTATAGTTTGTTTTCGAAATATATTCAATAATATAAATAATATATATTTTTAAAGTAGTCGTGTTGAAAATCACAAACACAATATTATTTTTTACCAAGCCATATCCTCTTCCGCATCGGCACTATTATTTTTTGCCCTCGATTCTATCTTTTCACATTGTCTGCTATAAATAAGCGTAGCAATAGCCATAGGTACATCTTCTGCCATATTCATTACTTCTTTTAACTTTTTTTCCGAAATATCTAATCGGTACAACATAGAAAATAATTGCTCCGTTTGCCATTCGAGCATATCGGTTACTTTGTTTGCAATGGCATTAATAGTAGCCTCTTTAGAAATAAGTTTTTCGGCTTCGAGAGCAAAGGTTTGTGCAAAGGTTTTTTGTATTTCGGGGAAATTCTGGTTCATATAAAATATACCCTATAAAATTTAGCTCAAATTAATAAAATATATCTTAAATTTGCCAACTTTTATAAAAACACAATATATAGTAATACAAATGGCAGTAATACAAACTATACGCGACAAGTATGCAAAGGTTGCAGGTGGAGTTATCGTTTTGGCACTCGTAGGTTTCGTCCTTATGGATGCTTCTTCTGGTGGTGGCGGCGGCTTGTTCTCCGGCAACAAAGACAAAGTTGGTGTAATAAATGGAGAAACAATAAAAGTTGATGAATACGAAAGGGAAATTCAGAAGTTTGAACAGCAGCGCAAGATGCAAAACCCTAACTATTCATCTGACGAACAATCTTCTGCACAGATGAGAGATCAGGTATGGAATCAAATGGTAACAGAAAGGCTCAATCAAGATATTTACGATAAGTTAGGTATTACGGTAAGTAAGCAAGAGTTAGAAGATTTGTTAGTAGGTCCAAACCCTGACCCTGCAATAGTTAGAGAGTTTACCAATCCCGAAACCGGACAATTCGATGCACAAACTGCATCTGCAAATATCCAGAGAGCACGTAGGGATCCTCAAATGAAAGCACAATGGGAAGCATTTGAAAACGACCTCGTTCAAAGACGCTATTCAGCTAAATTAAATGCAATGATTTCCGGTGCATTTTATGCCCCTAAATTTATTTTAGACCAAAATAATCAAGCACAAAACGAAGTAGCAGACATTAGCTATGTAAGCCTTCCTTATACATTAGTACCCGACAGCGAAGCTAAAGTTACCGATGATGAGATAAACCAATATATTAAAGAAAACAAAGTTAGATTTAGACAAAAAGAAGCAGTTAGAAACATTGAGTATGTTACTTTCGATGTAGTGCCTTCTGCTGAAGATTCTAATTTAGTACTTGAAGATTTAGCGACAATTAGAGAAGAATATGCCGTATTAAGCGATGGCGAAGACCTTAATCTGTTTATCACACAGCATTCAGAAACACCTAGAATAGGTTATTTTACAGAGCAACAATTAGGTGCCATTCCGGTTAAAGACGAGTTATGGTCTGCAAGCCTTAATCAAGTGGTTGGTCCATATTACGACGGAAGCGCAATGGTGCTTTCTAAAGTAGTAGAAAGAAAAACCTTTCCCGACTCTGCAAAGGTTAGACATATACTCGTAAAAACAGAAGATAGAAGACAAGTAGTAAGGACAGAAGAAGAAGCAAAAGCCCGTTTAGACAGTGCTATTGCGCTGCTAAAATCTGGCGTGCCATTCGATACTATAGTGTCTCAATTTACCGACGATGATGGCAGCAAAGGTACCGGAGGAGAATATACATTTACCCTTAACGACAAACCTAATATTTCTAAAGAATTTGCAGATTTTACTTTTGAGGGTTCTACGGGACAAAACAAAACAGTACAAGTAAGCAATGATGCTTATGCAGGGTATCACTATATAGAAATATTAGAACAAAAAAACTTTAAGCCGGCAATAAAAGTAGCAAGCATTAATAAATCTTTATTTGCCAGTGAAGCTACATATACTAATGTGTATTCGCAAGCCACAAAATTTGCAGCAGATGCCAAAAATGCAGAAGCATTTAACAAAGCAGCCCAAGAGAATATGCTCACTATTTCTCCTGCCGGAAATATTAACAAAAACAGTTCGATAGTTAGTGGTTTAGGGGCATCGCGTGAATTAGTAAAATGGACTTACAAAGCTAAAGTAGGCGATGTTTCAGATATATTTTCCATTGGTGATAAATATGTAATAGCCAAATTAAAAGATGTAGCAGAAGCTGGCGTAATTACCATCAACGAAGACAACAGAGCATATTTGGAATCTATGGTAATGAAAGCTAAAAAAGCTAAAATATTAATGGAAAAGAACAAATCACATACAAGCCTTGAAGCAATTGCCACAGCTAATACACAAGAAGTAGGTGTAGCCGATTCTATTACTATGAACCAAGGGTATATTCCCGGTTTGGGAGGAGAAGCAAAAGTTTCGGGTTATGTTTTTAATAAAAATTTTAAGGAAAATACCCTTTCTCCTGCTATTGTCGGAAGTAATGCAGTATATTTTGTTTCTGTAAGAAATAGAAGAACTGTAAGCCCTGACCAGCCACGCAACTTAGAGATGGAAAGAAAATTAGCAGAGTCGCAGTTTAAAGCATCGGCGGCAAATGCAGTAATGAATAGCTTAAAAGAACTTTACGAAGTAAAAGACACTCGAGGAGAAGTTTATTAATAGTCATCAAATTTTCTGCAATTTAAAATGGGTTATGACAATCGTTCGTAACCCATTTTTTATGCAAATTTTATTTTTTGAATAATTAGCTTAATTTGTGCTACTTTTATTTTTACCTTTGCCAAAATTGCCGTTTTTCGGTATAATTTTCAATATTTACAAACAGCTTAACTACTACTGTTACCTACAATGGGATTATTTAATTTTTTAACACAAGAAATAGCCATAGACCTTGGCACTGCCAATACACTTATTATCCATAACGACCAAGTGGTAGTAGATGAGCCTTCGATAGTAGCCAAAGATAGAGTTACTAATAAAATTATTGCTGTTGGAAAAAAGGCAATGATGATGCACGAAAAAACGCACGATAACTTAAAAACCATTCGTCCGTTAAGAGATGGGGTTATTGCGGATTTTGATGCTGCTGAAGGTATGCTGCGCGAAATGATAAAAATGGTATATCCCAAAAAACCTTTTTTTCCACCAAGTTGGAGAATGGTTATTTGTATCCCGAGTAGTATTACAGAAGTAGAAAAAAGAGCGGTACGCGATAGTGCCGAACAAGCAGGAGCTAAAGAAGTATATATGATACACGAGCCTATGGCAGCAGCTTTGGGTATAGGCATAGACGTAGAAGAGCCAACGGGAAATATGATTATCGACATAGGCGGTGGTACTACCGGAATATCGGTAATATCTTTAGCCGGTATCGTTTGCGACCAAAGCATAAGAATAGCAGGAGACGAATTTACTGCCGATATTATGGAGGCAATGCGCCGTTACCATAGCTTAAACATTGGTGAAAGAACTGCCGAACAAATTAAAATACACGTAGGCTCTGCACTTACCGAATTAGACAACCCTCCCGACGAAATAGCCGTAAACGGTAGAGATATGGTTACCGGCATACCCAAACAAATTTTAGTAACCTACGAAGAAGTAGCCGAAGCCTTAGACAAATCCATTTTTAAAATAGAAGAAGCTATCCTTAAAGCCTTAGAAGCAACCCCACCCGAATTAGCCGCTGATATATACAGACGTGGCTTATATCTTACCGGAGGCGGTGCATTACTTAGGGGTTTAGACAAGAGAATTGCTAACAGAATTCACCTACCTGTACACGTAGCAGAAGACCCACTAAGAGCAGTAGTAAGAGGCACAGGAATGTCTCTGAAAAACATACACAGATTTACTTTCTTGATGAAATAATACATTGGTAATTGAAAATTAAATAATCCCTAATCCTATTAATTCGGATTAGGGATTATTAGTATAGGCATTGCAATGCCGCTCACCTTATCTCTATCTTATCGCCATAAAACTTTGCTTTTTTGCCAAAGGTTAAATCCAGCATCATTTTTACACGAGCAAATTTTTCGCGAAGCATCGTTTTATAACCATACTTTGTCGTAACACCTTTTGCATTAAAAGCAATAGCATTTAACCCTTTACGGTTAGCAATATATACTGCCCGCTGATTATGAAATGGTTGTGAAATAACCGTAATGTTGTTTTCTCCAAATACTTCTTTACATCTAAGTACACTATCGAGCGTTCTAAATCCGGCATAGTCTAAGTAAATTTTGTGTTTCGGAATACCGCGTGCTATCAAGTCTTGCATCATTGTTTCGGGCTCGTTGTAATGCTTAACGCTATTGTCGCCGCTAATAAGCACAAAGTCTATCTTTCCCGATTGAAACAAAGCTACCGCAGCATCTATTCTGTATTTGTAATAAAGATTTATTTTGCCATTGGCTACATATTTGGCTGTTCCCAAGAGCAGTCCAATCTTTTGGTGTGGTATTTCGGCTGTGCTGTTGTACAATTGCTTTTTGGTCTTGGTAGTAACCCAATAATCTGTAGCGAAAAGCACAAAAGCAATGAGCGCACCGCCTAATATTAAAAAGCGAAATATTTTTTTGACTTTTTTCACGAAAAAAAATTTAAAACAAACTGTAAACCACACCCCCCAACAAACAAACAAGCACTATTAAGGGCGCAGGAATTTTAGTGAATTTAAGCATAAGAAATACACCAAGTACAACTAAAATTTGCTCTATGATATAGAATACTTCAAAATTGGGTTTGTTGATTTCTAAAAACATAATAATACCACTGCCGGCTATAATACCCACTATTGCCGCATTTATGCCTTCTAAAGCACGAAAAATAATAACGTGCTGTTTTAGGTTTTGGTATATAGGGTATAAGAAAAAAAGCATAAGCGTACTCGGTAAAAACACTGCTACCATACCTACAAAACCGCCTAAAAACTGTGCTAACAATCCATATTCGCTCATAGCAATTGCACCAAGATAAGCACATACCGAAAACACCGGACCAGGTACGGCTTGCACCATTCCGAAGCCGGTAAGCAACTCGCCCGAAGTCATATAAGGGTCTAAGCCGCGCTTTTGCGGTAAGGCGATAAATTGTACCAACATCAAGGGTATTAATGCTTGTCCTCCGCCAAAAACAATACTCCCAAAGCGGTAAAAGTTTTCAAACAAATTAGCTAATCGTCCCCATTCCCAGCGATTTATTCTCGCTATTTCGCTCACGATACCTGCAATTATAAAAATAGCGACAAACAACCATAAGTTTACCCATTTAATAGATTTAGGCTTTTCATATACACGCTCTATCCGTTTTTTGCTGAAATTGGTAAGAATACCTGCTATGATTAATGTAATCGGAAACACCAAGGGCTCACGTATGCAAACAATGGCAATGCCCGACAATATCATAATGAGATAGGTAACTTTATTCTTATCTACAGTAGAAAGCATTTTGTATGCCGCATAAAATACAAAACCAATAGCCATTGGTTGTATAAAATGAAACCACCCACCTTTGGTAATGCTATCTCCATATTTCATTACTAACAAAGAAAGTAAAAACATAATGGTAGCTGCAGGTAATATCCATATCAACAAGGTAAGTAAGGAAAGTAATATTCCGCCTCTTTTCCACGCTATAAGCATTACGGTCTGTGTAGATGCAGGTCCGGGAATCATTTGGCAAAAAGCATTGTACTCCGCTAATTCTTTTTCGGTAATATCTTTCCTCCGTTCTACAAAAGTTTTCATCATCATTCCCAGATGACCGTGTGGTCCTCCGAATGCAGTAAAAGAGTATTGGAATACAGCTTTTAAAAAGGGAATATGACGCATTAATGCCATTCTAACTAATAAGAATTTCGGCTAAGATAATAAGATATTTAATTTTTACTAAACGCTAAATGATTTTGGGAAATGAAATTATTGTACTTAAATCATTCACAAAGAGATTTCTTAATAATCCCAAAAAGTTCATTAGGCTTATGAGTTAATGATAATAAAAGGATGTTTAATGTTTTGGATGTTGCTCCAAAGTTAGAATAGCCACTTTCTTCGTTTCATCTGAAAGGACAATTTTAAAATTCACTCTCTACCATTTTTCACGATGTATCCACCCATATTTAAGGTGGTGTATCTTATGGTTTTAAGGGGGATAACCTCGATGAGGGCCTGGCTGAGGAAGTGGGCTTTGCCCCCCCAAAAAAATCTGTTAACTGCATTTGCTCAGACATTTTCTATAGCAATATTATGCTTCTGTGAGCAGAAAATCCTTATTGATAAACTCTATTTTGGCAACTGACATAACTGTAAGTATTTCTTATGTTAAATTACAAAAAAAATACTAACAAGTGCTATGCAAAATAAAAATAAGACAATAAATACATCACAACAATAAATTTCTAATGACCGTAATTAGTAATAGACTTTTATTGAACTTTTTAGGATGATAATAAAATGCGGTCTATTGTTTTAATTGTTTCTCTATTAGTTTTGAAAGAGCGTCGTAATGTTTTTCTTTTAAGCAATGATGCCCTGAATTAATCTCTATTACATGGGCATTATTTATGTCTTTAGTAAATTTATATGCTACATTTTGAGGAAATAAATAATCCTTCTTACCTACGATAATGCTTAGAGGTATATTAAATTTTCGGATTGCCTTTTTGGTAAAGGATATGTTGTGCCTTAATGGGAAGAGCATATTCCATGTGCCATACAATTGATTCCTAAGCTTTTCGTTTTGCAAATTATAGAAAACCAATTTCTTTTCTGCAATATTTACAATGCGCATTTTTTCCAAAAAAGACACTAAATAAAGAAATGGTTTTGGCTGTTGTGTTATTTTCTTAAAAATCCATTTTCCTAAAGGATTGCCAACTGCTATATTATACCAAAAGTTGTGTTTAAGACCGTCTGGAGCAAGTAAAATAATGTTGTAGATTTTTTCGGGAATTTGCTCCGTAATGTTTAAGCAAATCTTAGCCCCTAAGCTATAACCAAACAAAGCAAATTTTGTAATCTTTAATTGTGTGCAAAAAGCAGTAATTATCCCTACTAAATCTTTTCTATCCATTACAGCCTTATGCCAATCAGAATACCCTGGCAAATCTATAATTACAACTTTATATTGTACACAATTTGCAAACAAAGGCATTAACTCCTCTGCATAATTAGCAAAACCATTAAATGCAAAAAGCACACGTTCTCCAACTCCACCTATATGGTAATAGATAGTCGATTGCTGATAATATAATATCTCTTTTTGAAAATTCAGATACAATAATTTTTAACTACTCTTGTTTGCGTTTATTTATCTTACATCCACATGGATTGTACATTGGCATTATGCTTCTTCTATAAAATCATTGCCAATATCCAGTGCTTTTACATTCTGCACTGCATTACCGGCAATACCACGAATAGAGCCGTACATACCAATTGTATTGTGTATTACTTTGTCAATTTGTTTTTCGCGCTGATTCCAAATTCGCTGCATTGCATTTTTTTCTTTCAGGAGGTCTTGTTGCATTTGCGTAAAACCTTCAACGATACCTTCAACCTGTAGTTTAAATTCGTTGCCGGTTAGGAAATTGTATAGCATTTCCATTTTATCGCCTTTGTTTTCTTGTGATTTTACAGCATTGCTTAATTGTATTAATGATTGGCGCAATACTGCACTTAACCCTTTAAATTCGTTAAATGTACATATCCAAATACCTTCTTTCATTCCCATCCGCTCCATATCGGAGGGCATTACCTCAGTTACCAATACGCCTATATCTGCTTTTTGCTCTCTAATGTCGTTTTTAAACTTTTCTATCCATGCAGGCTGAAAAGATTTGGTGCGTTTGCTTTCGTAGTATATGGTGCCACAGTTTTGCACTTCTCTGGTATTTACAATTTGTAGGCAGTCTGCACCTAAAGCACCTTTTTTAATTTCAGAAATAACATCAAGCGGAAAATTAGTAGTTAAATACTGCTCAATGGCTAACTCTAAAACTTCGCCTTGTAATTGCATAGAGCCCTGTTCCTGCTTACGTTTCATCTCTTCGGTTAGTTTCTTTTGGTCTTCTAATTGTTTTTGAAGAGTAGCAAATTTCAGTTCGTTGGCTTCTTCAATCTGCTTACGCATTTTATCCTTTTCTTGCAATAATTGTTCGTTAAGTTGTTTTTGTGCAGCGGCTTCTATTTCCTCTTTCATTTCGTTTTTTTCTCTTTGCAATTTTGCAATCTCGGCTTCTGCTTTGTGTAATTCTTTTAGCTTATTCGACTTTTCCGATAATTCTTTATTGAGCAAATCTATTTGCTCTTTGTTTTCTTCTTCTATTTTGGATTTAAGCTGCGACGATAGTAGTTCTTTTAGCTCTTTTTTTTCTTTTTCTAACCTTTGGGCAAAAAGTTCATTTTCTTGTTTTTTCTTGCTTTCAAATGCTGCCTTTTCTTTTTCAAGTGCTTCATTCTTTTTTGCTAATTCTTCGGTTGCTATTGCTGCTTTTTGTTGATATTCTACTTTTATGCTTTCCTCAATCTGATGTTTTAAAATGTCGTTTACATCAATAGAGGTTTTGCAATTAGGGCATAAAACTTTGGTTTCTTTAGACATAATTTTTTATTGCTTAGTAACTGGTACAAAGATAATTTTTTAAGAGAAATTTTCCCTTGCCTATTTTATAGTATTTGTAAAGTGTTTTATGTTTAACTACATTTGTAAAGCAATATCTAATCCTTAAAAAAATTATTTAGTAATGAAAATAATACTACAAACCATTTTATTATCGTTTTTACTGTTTTGCGGCAATACTGTATTAGGGCAGACGCACGTAAGTTTTTATAAAATAAATAAAGATATAGTAATAATGATGAAACCCGAAGGCGGTTTCTTTACCGAAAACTACATTATAAAAATTTATGCGCCTACTCCCGACGAAGTAGATGAATGGAATGATATTTACAAAGTAAAATTTTCTAAAAATACTTTAACGCTAATAGGCGACAAGCGCGAGCTATGCTTTAGCTCAGACGAAAAGTATGGCGAATATTGCACACAATCGTTTAAAGCCACTTCAATTAATAAAAACAAAGGCATTTACCGTCTGAACTTTAATAACCCACGAGATGTGGAAGACTTTGTAGTAGATGTGGAAGCAGAGCGCAATACCAACAAAAGAAGAAAGAAATAACATACAAATCGTGTGCGTTATTCATTTGAGCAATTAATTATTGCCATCAATAAATATACTTGGAAAGAATGAAGAAGAAGGTTTTATATACAACAGTTTGGCTGTGTAGTTTAATTATGTATTTTACTGCAAATACCAACGCACAAGAATTCCATTATAGCAATCCACAAAAGTTTGGATTTAAAAATGGCATTTTCGATATTATAGGTAAATCGGGCGATAGAATTTATACTTTTAGAGCAGATAATAACGGTTATTTTGTAGATGCCTATAACGACCAAATGGAATTAAAAGCGGTAGTTAATTTAGATTTTTTCCCTCAAGCAACGAGCGATGTGTATTTTGTAAATCACGCAGAAGGTATGGCAGTACTCTACCAAGCCAAGCAAGCCAACCATATAGTACAATATGCAGCCTTACTTGATTCCAAAGCTCGATTAACACAGCCTGCCATAGCTTTAGACACGCTATATAATACCAACAAATCAAGATTTGTTTACGATATATCTTTCGACAAATCGAGAATAGCTATTCACGGAATGGTAACTACCAAAAAAGTGAATACCATTCAAACAATACTTTTAGACAATAACTTAAATGTAATTTATAAGATAAAAAAAGATGCTCCTACCGAAGAGTTTAGTCCATCGCACAGCTTGTTAGCAAATAATGGCAATCTGTATTTGGTGCAGAGTGGTATAGAAAAAGAGGAAAATTTATTACAAGTCTTTGAAGTGAATACAGAAGGCAAAATGCAAGAGCTAACCAAATATCCTCTTTTAATTAAAAAACTATCAGGACTATATATTAAGATGGATAATAAAACCAATAGTATATACCTTGGAGCATTTTATTCTTCTAAAAAAGGAAAAGATAATGAAGGTATATTTTTCGGCAAATATACAGTGGGTTTAGGCGAACAAGGCATTTTCAAAACACTACCATTCGATGAAACTATAATGAGTTCGGTATCTTTAAAACGAGCTCAGCGTGTATTAAATGAGTATGAAGTAAGGGATATAATAGTAAGAAATGACGGTGGTTTTATTTTGGTTTCAGAAAATTACTATGTAACGTCGAGAGGGGCAGCTACGCCAGGTTTTTATGGCGGTTATTATGGGCCTTCTACTATGGGAGGAAGGTCTGTTACAGAGTACAATTTTGGCGACATAATGACTTTAAGCTATAATGCCGAAGGAGAGCGGCAGTGGCATTTTTTTGTGCGAAAATTACAAACTACTTTTGAAGATAGAGGATTGTTTTCTTCTTATGGATTTATGAATACAGGCGGTAATCTTGCTTTTGTTTTTAATGATTTTAACACTTCAAAATCTACACTAACAGTAGCTGCGGTAAACGGAAACGGAGAAAGCAATATCAATAAAATTAACCCTAAATTATTGATGCCTAAGTACGATATAGCTCCCAATATGGGCAAGCAAATAAGTGAGAGAGAGATAGTGTTTCCATATCTTAAAGGCAATAATTTGGGATTTGTAAAAGTTGCGTTTTAGAGGGCTGCTTGCGAATGATATGCACAAATACAACTAATATTTCTATAGTTGTTCTTTATACTCACTAACAGAAAGTTTATCTTCACATTCATCGAGTAAGGTTTTGTTGGTTTTGTCAAAAACAGGATGAACGTAATCATTAGCGAAGTCGCAAAGTGGCACTAAAGCAAACCTCCTCACTTGTATTAATGGATGCGGAATCACTAAAGTGTCGGTGTTTAAAATACTATCATCAAAATATAAGATGTCGATGTCTATTGTTCTTTCTCCCCATTTTTTACTACGTTGTCTTTCTAAATTGTTTTCTATTTTTTGTAAAGAATGTAACAACTCTTCGGGCTGAAGTGTAGTTTTTATCTGCAATGCAACATTTAAGTGTGCCGGCAGTGTTTCTATTCCCCACGAGGCTGTTTCGTAAATTTTAGATTGAGCCGCCACTACTCCACATTGTTCCATTATCTGTACAATAGCTTTTTTAATAAACGACAATCTGTCTCCGACGTTACCGCCTAAGAGTAAAATTGCCGTATGTTGTATGGCGTCATTCAAACGAAAATAATTTAAGCGTTGTAATAGTTACTATCTATAATATACTGATACACTTTTTCGGGAAGTAGATAGCGAGCCGATTTTTTTTCTTTTATTAAATTGCGAATAAAAGTAGAAGACGCTGCAATCAAAGGCGCTTTTAAGAAAGTAATGTTTTCTGTGCTTTGTTCTTCTATTTTGTGTTCCGGTCTTTCATAAACAATGATTTTGTATTGTTGTTTTAGTTGCTCGTAATTTTTCCATTTAGGCAAATTAAGATAACTGTCGCTGCCCATAATTACAGTAAAACTTTCTAATGGAAATTTCTCTTTCAGATACGTAAGTGTGTCAATAGTATAACTTGGTTTGGGTAATTTAAATTCAATATTACTTGCTTTAAATTTAGGGTTATCTTCTATGGCTAATTCTACTAAATGCATTCTGTCGTACTCGTTAAGTAATGTAGAAGATTTTTTAAGCGGATTTTGTGGCGATATTACAAACCAAATCTTATCCAAATCCGAATGTTCTAATACATGATTAGCAACTATTAAATGACCTATGTGTATTGGGTTAAAGCTGCCAAAATATAATCCTATGTTCATTTCTATCTGTTGTTTTTAACGTGCTGCGGTATTAATCTTGCAAAACAATAATTTGCTCTGCTTCTTTTTTTCTGATACTAACATAGTACCCGGAAACCTCTACGGTTATAGGGCCACCAAAAGGTGCTATGTTTACAACAGTAAGGTTTGTGTGTGGCAAAATACCCATTTCCATAATTGATGCTTTAGCATCACATTCTGCTAATGAGCTAACCGACACTTTTTGTCCTTTTGATAGTTCCGAAAGTTTTAGTTCCATTTCTAATGATTAAAATGCAAAAGTATTATTTCTTGCCTAAGTGATTATTAATGTAATAACTACGCTCCAAAGTTATGCCAACTTTAATTGTGATTTCTCAATATTTCATTACTTGTTTTTAGCAATTTTAAAGTGATTTGTTGCTCCATTGATACTTATAATCATAATTACATACACCCCTTCACTTAAAAAATGAAGGTCTATATTTATCAATTACGACCAATTAGCTTATATTTGCCTTACTACTTCTTTTTAAA
Organism: uncultured Taibaiella sp.; assembly: GCA_964448955.1. Lineage (GTDB taxonomy): Bacteria > Bacteroidota > Bacteroidia > Chitinophagales > Chitinophagaceae > MKSF01. Next base: position 41,381 of record CAYUXT010000011.1, read on the forward strand.
TTATGCTTATGAAAAAACTCATTTTCTTGCCGTTGTTTTTTATACTATCTAATTCTCTTTTTGCTCAATCAGAAGAGGCTTGTACCGACCGCGACAATAAATTTAGCATAAAGCTCGGAATAGGGGTTATGCAGTATAACCTCAACAGTTTCAACAACATAGCTTCAAACAATAATTTCCCTATACTTAAAGATGGCACAAAGCCACAGTTTAGCATTGGGTTTTTAATAATGGATTGTATAGACAAATTTGATGTAGATTTTAATATGTCTGCTGCACTTTTTACAGGAAGGCGTACCAATGCTTATCGGTTAAATATGAGCACCTTCAATTTCGATTTTAACTTTGGTTACAAAATATGGAACCAAAACAACCATTTAATATCGCCTTCTTTAGGTTTAGGGGTTATGAATTATAGTTTTGAATATACGGCAAATACAGGCAATACCTTTGCGCAGTCTTTACAAACGCCAAATTTTGAACTTAGTGCTAATACTGCATTAGGAATTTATATAAATCCACGTATTAGATACCAATATGCTTTCCAAAACTGTCATCCTTTTGCAATAGGATTAGAAACCGGATATAGAATAGGGATAAATACTCCTGTATGGAAAATAAATAGAAATCAAGTACTAAATGGTGCTCCCAAAGCAGACATTAACGGTATGTACGCTACTGTATATTTGATATTTTAAAAAATTGCATTTTTTTAAAATCTTACTGCCAGTTTTAGGTTAAGCAATCGAGAGGTAAGCCTATTAGGAACGGCATAAATTCTATCCGAACTAAAATCTTGTATCCATTGATATGAAAGCGTATTTTGAATACCGAGTAAGTTAAACACCTCGAAACTTGCCCATATAGACTCAAAAGCGTTGAACATACTATATGCAGGTCTGTCTTTTTTGGTGCCATCTAATAACAATGCAGAAAATCCAATATCTACACGCTTATAATCCGGTATGCGGAGTTGAAAGTTGGGATTCAAGCTTTTTCCTGGCGGGCTAAAAGGCAATCCGGTAGCATACATAATATTGACAAAAACTTTGAAGTTTTTATTACGGGGCAAGTAGTCGGAAAAGAATGCACCAAATGTAAATCTTTGGTCTGTAGGACGCGGTATAAAATGGCTCCACGTATTGGTGGTTTCATCATAAATTTGGTTTTCGGTTTTAAGGTAGCCCATACTCAACCACGATTCTGCATCTTTTACTAAATTACCAAATAGACGTACTTCGCCACCATAAGCATACCCTCTTGCATTATTATTGGCAAAATAACGGATACGCACGTTGTCGTATTCGTAAGGAATTAAGTCCCACAACTGTTTGTAAAAAACTTCTGCCGTTAGCTTAAATGGTCTATTATCCCACATTTTAAGATTCCAATCGAAACCACCAGCAAAGTGCAGCGATTTTTGCGCTTTTAAATCGGGGTGCAATGCTCCATTCATATCTCTCAGCTCTCTATAAAAAATGGGCTGTGCGTACATTCCTGACGATAGCCTAAATATTATATTGTGATTTTCCCATTCGGGTGTATAAGCGTATTGTAATCTTGGACTTACTATTACTTCATTATTGAGCGGCGTATAGGTAATTCGGGTTCCTATATTTAAGGTCATATTTTTTTCGGCACCGAGCAAAATATTGTCTTGTATATAAGCTGCAAATCGAGCATAATCTAATTGGTTATTAGCAAAAGTATGCCTTGCCATATATATATTATGCGAGTCGAATGGTTGCGAAAATCCGGCAGAATCTCTGCGTTGCCATTCTAACATTTTATCGTCCACAGATACAGAGGTGGCGTCTAAGCCCCATGCCAATCCGTGTCTATTAGACAAATACACTCCTTTAAGTGCTACGGATATAACATTAGCAGTTAGGTAATTTCTGGCGTGGTCGTGAATCATACCGGAGCCGAGCGAAAACTTATTTTCGTTAAAAGATGATTTACCTATATCGCTCTCAATAGCCATTAAGTCGTACCTGCCTTTAATGTCGTAAGTTTCTTTTTCGTTAGTCTGAAATGCAGATACCAATAATTTTACCCAAGATTGAGCACTTGGTTTATATTTGAGTGATATACCTCCAAATCGAGTATCGAATCTATCGTCTTCGCTTCCGGAAAAGTTAGTATAAAGACGAAAAACATTATTAAAGAACCCAAAAGACTCTTCGCTTTTATTAGGTATAAAAGAAAAACGATTACGAGCATAGTTACCAATAGCTTCTAACTCCCACCTTGCATTAAACCTATAATTAATTAATCCTTGAATGTCTGTAAATGAAGGGTTGTACTGCCCTTCAGTAGGTTGTGCTTGTAATAAATATTGATTCGATTTTTGCCTTGCGCCAAATAGGTAAGTAAGTTTTTTGTTTTTTGTAGCACCTTCTAAGTGTAATTGTGCACCAAGCAAACTACCCATTGCGGAGCCGCCAAATTTTTCAGGACGCTTGTACGCTACATCAAGCACAGAAGATAGCTTATCTCCATATCGCGATTGAAAGCCTCCTACGGAAAAGGTAACATCTTCGGCTAAGTCGGCATTTACAAAACTTAAACCCTCTTGCTGTCCGCTTCGTACTAAAAAAGGACGGTAGATTTCAAAATCGTTTACATACACTAAGTTCTCGTCGAAGTTACCGCCACGCACTTTGTATTGAGAGGACAGCTCGTTATGGTCGCCCAAAATTATTTTTAAAAGTGCCTCAATACCACCAATGGTACTTGGATTCATAGGCACTTTAGATTGGTCTATTTTTATGGTTCCTGTTTCGTTACGAAACGATTGGTCGGTTATGATGGCATCTTCGTTATTAATATTCACAAGAGCTTTCATTTCAATATTATACCTTTTGACCTCCCCTGCTTTTAAATTTACCGATATATACTCTACCTCAAACCCTAAATAGCTAAACTTAAAATTTACTTTTTTTCCCGAAGGGACGGTTACAGAAAACCTTCCTAAACTATCGGTGGTATTGCCATCGGGTATGCCGGAAATGTCAATGGTAACATTGGGTAAAATATAACCGTCGGTACTCATAACGGTACCACTTACTGTAGCATCTTGAGCATTTAGTTGAAAAGAAAAAAATGGCATTAACACAACCAACGCCAAAACCTTAATTATTATATTCATTTTGTTTGCATTCGCCTGTACTTTTCAGACTCAATTTTTAGAGAAACGCAAATTTCTTTAAAAAATTTTAAATAAATGTAAAAAGATACATTTTAAAATTAGATTAAATGTGTATCAGATACAAGTGCTGATGTTAAATGTTCCTATTTCTTAATAATGAAAGAAGCGACAATTTACTGTCGCTTCTTTTATTTATATAATAATCAGAGTAACACTACATTACTATTTATCAAACATTTTACTTACTACAAGCTCTTTGCTGCCTGCTGTGTATTTGTAAAAACCTTCGCCGCTTTTAGCACCAAGATAACCTGCCTGTACCATATTTACCAATAAAGTAGCTGGAGCATATTTAGGGTTACCAATACCTGTATAAAGTACATTCATTATAGAAAGGCAAACGTCTAAACCAATAAAATCTGCTAATTGCAATGGTCCCATTGGGTGTGCCATACCTAATTTCATAATGGTATCTATATCTGCCACACCTGCTACGCCTTCTTGTAACGCAATAATGGCTTCGTTGATTAGAGGCATTAAAAGACGGTTAGCAACGAATCCTGGATAATCGTTAGCTACGCAAGGTACTTTGCCTAATTTTTTAGAAAGCCCTGTAATGGTTTCGGTAACTCCTTTATCAGTAGCATAGCCGTTAATAATTTCTACTAATTTCATTACCGGTACGGGGTTCATAAAGTGCATACCGATAACTTTTTCTGGTCTTTGTGTTACCGATGCAATTTTGGTAATAGAAATAGACGAAGTATTAGATGCTAAAATGGCGTGTGCCGGAGCATTAGCGTCTAAATCTTTAAATATTTTAAGTTTAAGTTCTGTATTTTCGGTAGCAGCTTCTACTATTATGTCGGCGTTACTTACCGCTTCTTTTAGGTCTGTAAGCGTGGTAATATTAGCAAGAGTGCTTGCTTTTTGCTCTTCTGTTAATAAGCCTTTTGTTACTTGTCTGTCTAAGTTTTTAGCAATAGTAGCTAATGCCTTTTCTAATGCAGGAGCGGAAACATCTAAGATATTTACTGTAAATCCACTTTGCGCAAATACGTGAGCGATACCGTTTCCCATTGTGCCGGCACCTACTACCGTAACGTTGTTAATATTGTCCATTGTTTTTTAATGATTAAATAAAAAGTTAAATTTTTTGAATGGGGGCAAAGTTAAGTGTTTGTAATTTATTATGCGATAAATATTGTTTTACAAGGCTGTGCCTTAATTCAAGTGGCTAACACAGAATCTAATTGGTATAATTCATTATCCAAATTTGGCAGTACCTTTGCCCTCGTATATGAAATTTGAACTAATAGTGCAAGATAAGGAAACGGGAGCAAGAGCCGGATTGCTACACACTGCTCACGGAGTTATAGAAACACCTATTTTTATGCCCGTAGGTACAGTTGGCAGTGTTAAAGCTGTAATGCAAGACCAATTGCACAACGATATTCAAGCGCAAATAATATTAGGAAACACTTACCACCTTTATCTTAGACCCGGCTTAGACGTTTTAGAAAAAGCAGGGGGATTACATCAGTTCAATAGTTGGCAAAAACCCATACTGACCGATAGCGGTGGGTATCAGGTATTTTCTCTTTCTGCTAACAGAAAACTGAAAGAAGAAGGAGCCGTATTTCAGTCGCATATTGATGGCTCAAGGCATCTCTTTACTCCCGAAAATGTAATGGACATACAGCGTAGCATAGGCGCAGATATTGTTATGGCTTTTGATGAGTGTACGCCTTATCCTTGTGAGTATAAGTATGCCAAAAACTCAATGGAACTTACCCATCGATGGTTAGACAGGTGTATTACACAGTTTAACAATACGGAGCCTAAATATGGTTATGAGCAAAACTTGTTCCCAATTGTACAAGGAAGCGTATATAAAGATTTAAGAAAAATATCGGCTAACTATATTGCAGAAAAAAATGCAGCGGGCAATGCCATTGGAGGTTTGTCGGTAGGAGAGCCGGAATCAGATATGTACGAAATGTGCGAATTGGTTTGCGATATACTGCCAAAAGAAAAACCACGTTATTTGATGGGCGTAGGTACTCCTTGGAATATTTTACAGTGTATTGGTTTGGGTATTGATATGTTCGATTGTGTAATGCCCACGCGCAATGGTAGAAATGGAATGTTGTTTACGACCAACGGAGTAGTAAATATTAAGAATAAAAAATGGAGCGACGATTTTAACATTATAGACGAAGGTTTAGGCGAAAATCATATTGTTAATCAATACAGTAAAGCATATTTACGGCATTTGTTTGCCGCTAAAGAAATATTGGGCTTGCAATTAGCAAGTATTCAAAATTTATCTTTTTACTTACATTTGGTAAAAGAAGCGCGGCAACATATTATTGAGGGCGATTTTGCACAATGGTACAAACACAAAATTGAAATTTCCAAACAAAGACTTTAAGCAAATTTGATAAACATAAAAAAATATTGGACAATAATAGATGGCTACATTCTAAGAAAGTTTTTAACGACTTTCTTTTTTGCCATTATTATTATTGGTGTTATAGCTTGTGTAATCGATTACTCCCAAAAGGTAGATGATTTTGTAGAAAAGAAAGCACCATTTAGTGCTATTCTTTTCTATTTTCTCAATTTTGCGCCCCAAATAACTGCGATGCTGTTTTCGTTGTTTATTTTTATAGCCACTATATTTTTTACGTCTAAGATGGCTTACAAAACAGAAATTATAGCCGTACTTGCATCGGGCGTTTCTTTCAAACGATTTTTAAGACCGTATATAGTCGGGTCGGTATTGTTGTTTTTGTTTTCTTTATTAGTCAATCATATTATAGTTCCATTAGCTACTTTAAATATTAATAACTTTCAAGAAAAATATATTTGGAGTAAAAAATACAGCAGCGACCAAAACATCCACATCAGGCTTTCGCCGGAATTGTATATCTATGTTCAGAATTTTAGATTCGAGAGAAACGAAGCAGAAAAATTTACGGCAGAAACTATGGATGGCATTTTACTGAAAGAAAAAATAATGACTAATAAAGCCATTTACAGAGAGGAAACACAAGATTGGCTGCTCAAAAATGTAACGATAAGAGCTAATGATGGCATAAAAGAGTCTATTACACACAAAGATTCTATGGTAGTAAAATATGCACTTAGCCCCAAAGATTTTGATTATAGAGAAGAGATAAAAGCAGCACTAACTACTCCTCGATTAATAGAATTTACCAAACAAGAGGTACAGCGAGGGAGAGAAAATGTAAACTCCTATTTGATAGAGCGGTACAAAAGAACATCAGAAGCGTTTTCTGGTATTATACTTACTATAATCGGGGCAATATTAGCATCTCAGAAAATACGAGGCGGAAGCGGTTTCCATTTAGTAATCGGCATTATTATGAGTGTAATGTATATTTTGTTTCAACGCTTTTCGCATACCTTTTCCATTAATTCAGGATTTAATCCACTTATAGCCGTCTGGATACCTAATTTTATATTTGCCATCGTTGCCATAATTATGTACAGAAAACACACAACATAAATGGCAGCTTGCGAAAAAGATTAGCGTATTTGAAAACGTAAAATTTATATTTGTCTAATGAACACAAAACCTATTTTAGAAACTTGCCTGTCACCTGCATTACTTCATTTGTTTGAACGCAATAATGCAGTTGTAGTCATTATCGATATTTTTAGAGCTACATCTACCATTGCAGCAGCACTACATAATGGCGCTAAAGAAATTATACCCATAGCCTCAGTAGAAGAATGTATAGCTTTAGGTAAAAGCATAGAAGGCTGCATTACAGCAGGAGAGCGCGATGGCAAAGTAGCACCGGGTTTAGTACACGGAAACTCACCTTTAGAATATCCTAAAGCATTTATAGAAGGAAAAACATTAGCATTAACAACTACAAATGGCACCAAACTGTTGCACATGGTAGGCGAAGCTGATGCTATTATTACTGGTTCGTTTTTAAATATAGATGCAGTTTGCAGTTTTTTAATACAGCAAAACAAAAACGTATTACTCGCCTGTGCTGCCTGGAAAGACAGAGTAAATTTTGAAGATTCATTATTTGCCGGAATGGTAGCAGAAAAAATCAAAAACCATTTTTCTATACAGTGCGATAGCACTCGTATGATGCAAGAATTAGCTCAAAATGTTACAGACGAATCCCAGCTGCTCCATTTTTTAAAAGACACAAACCATTACAGAAGATTAAGCGGTTTTGGGTTATTAAAAGACTTGGAATATTGTACTACGCTTAACTTACACCCCGTAGTGCCCCAATATAACGGAAGGGCTTTGGTGATTGCGTAAACATCGTTTATTACAAACTATTGATGAAATATGTATGGCTTAATAGGTAAAAAATTAGCACATAGCTTTTCGGCTAAATACTTTGATGAAAAATTTAAAAAAGAAAACATCAATGCCGATTATCGTCTATTTGAAATAGAAGACATCAATCGTTTACCGGAATTGTTACAAAAGCACTCTACTCTAAAGGGGCTTAATGTTACCATTCCGTACAAGGAAAAAGTGATTCCATTATTAGACGAAGTACAAAAAGATGCACAAGAAATAAACGCAGTAAATTGCATTAAAATTGAAAATGGAAAACTTATCGGATACAATACAGATTACATTGGTTTTATAGAAAGCATAAAACTTTTTCCTGCAATTAAAGATTACAAAGCACTGATATTGGGCACTGGAGGAGCAGCCAAAGCAATAGTTTATGCACTCGAAATATTAGGGATAGAATGGAGCTTGGTTTCTTCTTCTCAAAAGACAAACTCCTACCAATACGAAGAGCTTAACAAACAAATAATAGATACACACTGTCTGATAGTAAATACTACGCCATTAGGTATGTTCCCGAATTTGGAAGAATACCCCAAAATCCCTTATCAATATTTATCAAAAAATCATATCCTTTACGACCTTATTTACAATCCGGAAATCACAAGGTTTATGCAATTTGGAAAAGAAAATAACGCAACTGTTATTAATGGATATGCGATGCTGGTAGCACAAGCCGAAGAAAGTTGGAAAATTTGGAATTATTAATCCAATTCTCCCCAAAACTCCTTCCAAAGTGTTTCCAATTCAGATAGAATCATTGCTGTAGCTCCCCAAATATATTTATCGTCGGGTAAATTGTATGCAATTGTTTTAATCTTCATTTCTATAGCATTATATACTACATTAGCGGTTTGGTTACCTTTATTGCTAAATATTTGAGCAAGCGGATACGTCATAATAGAAGACACTTCATTATCGCTCGGAATAAGCAAAGGCTCTGTATTGCAAAAACCAACAACAGGATAAATAACAAAGTTACTTGCCGGAATATACAATTCTGTTAGCTTGCCAATAACCGTAACATCATTACAATTAATGCCTACTTCTTCGTTAGCTTCCCTAAGTGCTGTCTCGACAATGGTTTTGTCATTATCTTCTTTTTTGCCTCCAGGGAAAGCAAGCTGCCCACTATGTACACCACCATCTTTTGTTCTTTCTATAATAACAAGATGCAAATTTTCTTCTTTTATAAATAAGGCAAGTAATACCCCACTTTGTCGGGCAGTATCAGGTATAGGCTGAATTACTTTTCGGTAACTGCTTGCCATTTTAGATTGTGCATCTATTCCGGGCAGAGGCTGTAATAATCTTTGGGCTAACCAATCTATGAAAATATGATGTTTGATAATAGTCTGAAACTTTTTAGAATTAAATACAGAAGCAATATTCCAAAAGTACGCCTTAAAGTATAAACACGATTAACTATTTTACTCAAACTCTTCTTTTTTATAGAAAAATATATTATGTTTGCTTTGGATAATGTATGCAATAAACAAAAAATGAACAAGTATGCAATATAGCTTTATTAGAACGATACTCTTTATTGGTCTACTCTTGTTTTATACTTCCGTAAATGGTCAGTATTGCAATCCTACATTTAGTTCAGGTTGCTCATCAGGAGATTTTATGCAATCATTTTCTACCACAGGCGGCTCTACTAATATAACCAACAACAATACTTTTTGTGCTTTTGCTAACGGCATCGCAATTTATACATCAATGATTCATACCGGCATTCCCGGTCAAAATGTAAATTTTTCTTTTACCAATAACCCTACTTGGAGTCTTGGCTATAAAATATGGGTAGATTGGAATGACAATGGAATTCTAAATGATGCAGGCGAAGAAATGTATGCTTCTGCAACTACCATTGCTCCTAGTACGATAATTAACAGTTCTTTTATGATACCCCTTACGGCAACCAATGGACCTAAAAGAATGAGAGTGATGTGTGTATTTGCCACGACGGCATTCGACCCTTGCGGTTCTTATACATTTGGAGAAATAGAAGATTATACCCTTCAGGTAAATGCGTCTTGTACCGGTATCCCTAATTCAGGAATTGCCTCTGCTAATCCTACTTCTGTGGTTTGCGGAGGAATGGTAGATTTATCATTGAATGGCAATACCGCCGGCTTAGGTATAACTTATCAATGGCAAAGAAATACGGGTAGTGGCTGGACTAATTTTGGCAATAGCTCTCCTACCACTTCCACAATATTAACCCAAACAGCGCAATTCCGATGCCAGGTTACTTGTACAAATACCGGAGGCGGTACCGCCACAACCAATCCTATTTCTGTATTTGTAACTCCTATTACAGTAAACATCGGTAACGATACTACACTATGCCCTGGCATTACGCAAACTTTAGATGCAACTAATGTTGCCGGTTCTGCATATTTGTGGACTCCCGGAAACCTTACAACACCCACAAGAAACATTAATACTGCCGGTGAGTACAGAGTACGCGTAACACAACCCAATGGCTGTATTGGTAGAGATACAATAATGATAACTAATGGGCTACAACCCGTAAATAATTTAGCACCAAGTTATAACCTTTGTGCAGACTCTACCATAACTTTAGATGCTGGAAACAGTACTGGTTGTTACTTCTTATGGACTCCTACAAGTGCTACTACACAAACATTAACCATTAATAATGGTGGAAATTACAGTGTATTAATTACAAGTGTAGATAATTGCGAGTTAGTAAGTGCAACCAATGTGGTGTATAGACCTCGCCCTGTATTAATGCTTCCTCCAATCAGCACTATCTGCTCTACCGATTCTGTATTATTAGATGCTACTACTCCATTAGGATTTACCTATAGTTGGAGTACGGGCGCCACTACGCCTTCTATCTATGCCAAAGACTCTATTTTTTATTATGTAACAGTTTCTTCTGAGTATGGTTGTCCGAGTTGGGACGATACCAAGGTTGAGTTTTATCCCGACCCTACTACAGAAGGATTTACATTTATCCCTTATTTCTATGAACAATTAGGCAAAGTTACTTTTGCACCTATTAATCCACAAGCAGTAACAAGCTATCGTTGGTATTTTGGAGATGGAGACAGTTCGTACCAAAGGACACCTACACACGTCTATAAAGGCTCAGGAATTTACTTGGTAACATTAGTAGTAGTAAATCATTGTACGGAAAACACCTATACGCAAAATGTACATATTAATCTACCTACAGGCATAGTAACTACAGATGCAAATATGGAAGTAGCAGTATATCCAAACCCTGCAAAAGATAAAGTAACTATAGAGAACAAAAGCAACCGACAGCTAACAACAGTGCAAATCTACAATGCAACAGGCGCAATAGTATATCAAGAGAATATTAAAAGCAACACTCACGAAATACCATTAAACTCTATGGCATCGGGTATATACCAAATAAGAATACAAGCAGAGGACAATAATTGGATGATTAAAAAATTAGAAATTCTAAAATAACTAAAAATGAGTACAAAAATTTACTTAAAACTTATTGTTTTATTTTGTGCTATGCAATGCACGTTTATTGCATCTTTATTTGCCCAACCACAGCATACTTCACCCGATGGTACGAGCAATAATATTTTCCCATTTAACAGTACTACGAATTTAGTACAATCCATATACCACGCGGCCGATTTTACGCCGGCGGTATCTGCAGGGTTTATTTATAAGATTTACTATATGGTGGAACCAACATATACCACCCCGGGACTTAAAACTTACACTAACCTTCAGATAAGAATGGGGCCGACTGCATTAAACAATACTGTGAATGGACCGTGGATGGGGGGCTTAACTACCGTTTACTTTGCAGCAAGTGTAACAGTTAATGCACAATTGAACCAATGGATAGAATTTGCCCTCCCGACCCCTTATTATTGGGACGGAGTTACCAATTTAGTGGTAGAGGCATCACAGCAAGGCTATACTCCATCAGGGTTTTATGTTGTTAATAACGACCAAACAGGAAACCGCAGGATGTGGGGAACAGTAAATAGTACAAGTAGTAGCGGAGCAGGAGCCGGATTGGCATACATCGGCATAGATATGGACCCTCCGTATTGCAGTGGTGTTCCTAATAGTGGTATTACACAATCTTCGGCAGCTTCGGTGGTATGTGGTAGTACTGTAGATTTATCTTTAAGTGGACATACTAATATGCCGGGCATTTCTTATCAATGGCAAAGAAATACAGGTAGTGGTTGGACTAACTTTGGAATCGACACTCACGCACTTACCTCGCCAATTATTACACAAAATACACAATTTAGATGTCAGGTAACATGCGATGCAGTAGGAGGTGGAACCGCTACTTCTAATGCCATTTTTGTTACTGTAACACCTATTATTGTTGATTTGGGTAACGATACTACCATTTGTCCGGGCATTACCCAAACCTTAGATGCCACTAATGTAGCAGGTTCTACATATCTGTGGACACCAGGTAATTTAACAACCCCTACAAGAAACATTAATACTGCCGGTGAGTACAGAGTACGCGTAACACAACCCAATGGCTGTATTGGTAGAGATACAATAATGATAACTAATGGGCTACAACCCGTAAATAATTTAGCACCAAGTTATAACCTTTGTGCAGACTCTACCATAACTTTAGATGCTGGAAACAGTACTGGTTGTTACTTCTTATGGACTCCTACAAGTGCTACTACACAAACATTAACCATTAATAATGGTGGAAATTACAGTGTATTAATTACAAGTGTAGATAATTGCGAGTTAGTAAGTGCAACCAATGTGGTGTATAGACCTCGCCCTGTATTAATGCTTCCTCCAATCAGCACTATCTGCTCTACCGATTCTGTATTATTAGATGCTACTACTCCATTAGGATTTACCTATAGTTGGAGTACGGGCGCCACTACGCCTTCTATCTATGCCAAAGACTCTATTTTTTATTATGTAACAGTTTCTTCTGAGTATGGTTGTCCGAGTTGGGACGATACCAAGGTTGAGTTTTATCCCGACCCTACTACAGAAGGATTTACATTTATCCCTTATTTCTATGAACAATTAGGCAAAGTTACTTTTGCACCTATTAATCCACAAGCAGTAACAAGCTATCGTTGGTATTTTGGAGATGGAGACAGTTCGTACCAAAGGACACCTACACACGTCTATAAAGGCTCAGGAATTTACTTGGTAACATTAGTAGTAGTAAATCATTGTACGGAAAACACCTATACGCAAAATGTACATATTAATCTACCTACAGGCATAGTAACTACAGATGCAAATATGGAAGTAGCAGTATATCCAAACCCTGCAAAAGATAAAGTAACTATAGAGAACAAAAGCAACCGACAGCTAACAACAGTGCAAATCTACAATGCAACAGGCGCAATAGTATATCAAGAGAATATTAAAAGCAACACTCACGAAATACCATTAAACTCTATGGCATCGGGTATATACCAAATAAGAATACAAGCAGAGGACAATAATTGGATGATTAAAAAATTAGAAGTTCTAAAATAGTAGCTTTTCTCTTTTTGCAAAAAAACATACGCCCTCGAATATTTTAAAATTCGAGGGCGTAAATAATTATTAATTCTTCAATACACCATCTATCGGAGCTTGCCCATCGTCTAATTTTAATACAGGTATTGCTTCTTTTACATATCGCCATACGCCTCCGTCTTTTCTTAGCCCATCAATTGGACCAATGGGTATATAGGTGTCTTTACGGCTGGGTGCATTTATTTCGGAGCCTAAGCGAGTGTACATTATCATTTTGTATTGGTTATCGTAATTAAGAGTAGTAGATACCCCCTTTTTGTATTCCATTACAAAACGACTTTTTAAGTTTCCAAACTCATCGGCAAATATTGGCTTGCCAAAAGAAACTATTCCTTCTTCGCTAAGGCTGAGTACATCTATTAGTTTTCGGTTACTATTAAAGCTGCCGGAGTTAAAGCCAAAGAGTAAATAGTGTTTGCCCATTGCTGTATTGTCTTCTATTATATTATAGTATTCGCAGCCAAACCAATTTTTGCTATCTCCTATCATTTTTTCTAATTGCGTATCTTCTATGCTATTAGACTTATCATAAAGGGGTAGAATGCTGCCATCAGCTAATTGTATAGCACCAAAATAATATTTGGAAGAAGGCGCTGTAGCTACTACCCAATTAAAGATTTTAAATCTTTTATCCGGGGATTGTATTATATGTATGCGTGTAGCCAAACTATCGAATGAATAGTTATACGACCCATCAATATTAAGTGCATTTTTTAGTTCTTTTATAAACTTATTACAATAGCCCATTCTTTCGTCTGGTAGCTCTGCTCTAATGGTAGAGTCTGCCAAAATCTTGAGCGAATCTTCGTATTGCTTTAATTGCTGTATATCGTCTTTAGAAGTTCTTTGTGCATATAAAGAGTTCCCTACGAAATAGAAAATGGCAACTAATGTTAATTGTATTATATACTTCATTTTAAATAAAATATTTTATTATAGCTCAGATAATTAACTGATTTGACTCTTCAAAGTTAAAATTAAAATTTAAAGAAATACAATGTTTGCTTATTTTAACGAATAAATGAATTTACCCTAAAAACAAAAAGCAATATCGCTTAGAACAATATTGCCTTTAAAATAATCAATACAAAATTTTACTCCACCGTTACCGATTTAGCTAAGTTACGCGGTTGATCTACATTAGCCCCACGCATTAATGCTATATGGTATGAAAGTAATTGTAACGGCACAACTGTTAAAAGGGGAGTTAATATTTCTTCTGTTGCGGGTATTTCTATACAATAATCTGCCAGTGCTTTTATTTCAGTATCGCCTTCGTTTACTACTGCTATTACTTTACCTTTTCGTGCTTTTACTTCCATTATATTGGAAACTAATTTTTCGTAAGCACTTTCGTTAGTGGCGAGTACCACCACCGGCATTTGCTCGTCTATTAAGGCGATGGGGCCGTGTTTCATCTCTGCTGCTGGATAGCCTTCGGCGTGTATGTAAGAAATCTCTTTTAGTTTAAGAGCGCCTTCCATAGCTACGGGGAAGTTATAACCTCTGCCGAGATACAAAAAGTTGGTTGCATCTTTAAATACTGCTGCTATTTCTTTTATTTGGTCGTTGAGCTTTAGTGTTTCTTCTATTTTCTTTGGAATAGCCTCAAGTTCATACAGTATTCTGCGTAGGTGCGATGTAGCTATTGTGCCTTTGTGCTGTGCTACTTGCAATGCCAATAAGGTAAGTATAACTACTTGTGTAGAAAATGCTTTAGTAGAAGCCACGCCTATTTCTGGTCCGGCGTGAGAATAGGAGCCCGCGTGAGATGCTCTGGGTATCGAAGAGCCGATAACATTACAAATGCCATAAATTAACGCTTGTCTTTCTTTCGCAATTCCTATTGCTGCTAATGTATCTGCTGTTTCTCCCGATTGAGAAATGGCAATAACTACATCACTTTCGTTAATAATAGGATTTCTGTATCTAAACTCAGATGCGTATTCTACCTCTACGGGTACTCTTGCGATGTCTTCTATTAGGTATTCGCCTAATAATCCGGAGTGGTAAGATGTGCCACAAGCGGTAATAATAAACCTTTTGGCTTTATTGATTCGATTAATGTATTCTAATATACCGCCTAATTTTATCCAACCTTCCTCTGCGCTTACTCTTCCTCTTATCGAATCTATAATTGCTTTAGGTTGTTCGTAAATTTCTTTGAGCATAAAATGATCAAAACCGCCTTTTTCTATTGCTTCTAAATCCAATTCTAACTCTTGTATAAATGGGGTCATTTCTACATTACCGAGCGTCTTTACCACAAAACCATCATTGCGAGTAATAATGGCATATTCTTTATCGTCTAAATACACCACATTTTTAGTAAACTCTACAATAGGCGATGCGTCTGAAGCGATAAAATATTCATCTTTTCCGATACCAAGTACCAATGGACTGCCTTTACGCGCTGCAACGAGTAAATCCGGATTAGACTTCTCCATAACTACTATGGCATAAGCTCCTACTACTTCGTTAAGGGCAACTCTTACGGCTTCTCCAAGTGGTAAGTTTTCTTTTTGCTTTATTTCCTCTATTAGGTTAATTAACACTTCAGTATCCGTATCGGAATGAAACATATACCCGCGTTTAATTAATTGCTCTTTTAGAGTTGCGTAATTTTCGATAATACCATTATGTATTAACACTAAATTGCCCGAATTAGCAAGATGTGGGTGTGCATTGGTGTCATTAGGCACTCCATGAGTAGCCCAGCGAGTATGTCCAATGCCAATGGTACCGCTAATATCTCTATTGTCTATAAAAGCCTGTAAGTCGTTTACCTTACCAGCTTTTTTAAAAAGATTAAAGTTGCCGTTTTGTAGCATTACAACACCCGCACTGTCGTACCCTCTGTATTCTAAGCGTTGCAATCCTTTTATTAAAATAGGATATGCTTCTCTATTGCCAATATAGCCAACTATTCCACACATAGTTTATAATAATTTTAAAATGCGAAGTTAGGATTAGAAAGGATTAATTCAATGTGTAAATTACATTAAATTTTACTTTTAATTCATCGGTGGTATTATTTCCTCCTGCAATCATTCTGTAGGCACCAGGTAGAGAGGTAGAAGGATATATTCTTAGGGTTAGTTTGTTTTTTCCCTCAGATACACATTTTTGCACTTCTCTCGGTATGTTAAATTCGTATTGTAAGTGTGTATTGCCATTAATGGTAACAGGACTTGGTCGTCCGCCTACAAAGTCCATTCCGTCTGATTTTAGCCCCCCGCTTTGGTTAGTTCTGTCGGCAATATAATATTCGGAGCCGTCTTCGTTTACGCCCATTACAATAAGTTGGGTTGGAGGTGTAAATTTATCGTCGTTTCCAACATTAAGAGCAGTAAGCGTTAGCGTAGCTTTATTTACCACAGATGTCGGAATTTTGCCATCTAAATCTATGGTAATATCCGATCGTATTCCCGGTATGCCTTGCATTACTATGCTATCGGTGTTTGCGTTGTTTAAATATGGTGTAGCTAAAGAGCCGGAGTAGCTTCTTGTAATTCTGTTAAAGAAAGAGCTGTGTTGTAAGCTAAGTTTAAAGTTTTTCTTCAGCGTGGTTTTTCCTGTATCATCAGATTTGTGATAAAAGAAACACACTTGTGCGTAAGAATAGTTGGCTACATGAACCCCATCTAATCTAAAATATGCCAAGAAACTACTTGGCGCAGACGGCGTAATGTACAAGCCTCTAAAATACTCTGTAAATGCATCTGCGCTTGCATATACATTAGAAGACGCTGTTGCTAATTCGTTAATAAAGGCATTGGTCATTTTGAGGCGAAGTGTATTATATACAGTATCGCCATTGCTCAAAGCTGTAGTGTCTTTAATATCTTTAATCCTTACCGTACCGGAGCCTATGGGTGTAGCGGCATAAGCAATGCTATCGAAAGAATAATATAATTTTTCTAAATCGTACTTAAATGCTCCCGTAACCCTATGTACATTAAGGCTTAGCGGCATACCCGTTTGTGTAGTGGTATCTCCATAGGTATAAGAATTGCCGGTAGAACTAACAAAATACGGCAAAAACAATACTGCGCTATCTATAACTATACCTTCAGGAAACTTAAAATTGTTTTCGGGGGGTACTATTTGAAAATAAATGCTTGCGTTCGTAGCTCCAAAGAATGGGTCGTTGCTAATTTGCCCTAAGCCAGACACCATATACAAGTAGTCGTTGGTAAACAAAGAGTCGTGGCTGTGTGTACTGATACCTATTGCAAATTCTTTTTCGTTAAAGGTATGAATATTGTCTATCGGAGGAATAAGTCCGCTTCCACTTATTGCTTTTTCTTTACATCCCGTAAAAGCAATGAATGAAAAAAAGCCTACGCAAACGGCTAAGGCTTTTGTCCTTGAGTTTAGAAAAATGTTATTCAATGTATTAAAAATTCTTCTTTTTGTTAATTGTTGTTTTCGCTCGAAAGGCTATCGTACACACTTAGTAATTGCTCTACATCTTCCAACCAGTTTTCGTTATGGGTAATTACTTTTTTATATCTGCCCGATTTTATGGAAGATATTTCTTTGTTTAAAGTTTTTTCCCCTTGCAATATTACGTCTGCATATTTACAAGCACCGATATTTAACGAAAGATTGTCGCCATTATTGTAAGGCTCTGCTTCTTTTTCTTTTACCTGCACGCTGTTGTTTATCATTTGCTGAAAATCATCGCTTAGGCTATGGTTAAACTGTTCGTTTTGGGCGGTATATACTATTTTAGAGTTAGCAAATACCGGCTCTTTTTTGTAAGATGTTTTTAAGAATAAAGGCACAAGCGACGTCATCCATCCGTGGCAGTGTATTACATCGGGAGGCCAACCGAATTTTTTTACAATTTCTAATGCGCTTTTGCAGAAAAAGATGGTTCTGTCGGCATTATCGGCAAAAAAGTTGCCTTGCTCATCGGTAAATGTATATTTTCTTTTAAAAAAATCTTCATTGTCCATAAAATACACTTGCAGTCTTGCATCGGGAAGCGAAGCTACTTTAATCAATAAAGGATGGTCTTCTTTATCCACCACTACATTTATTCCCGAAAGCCTAACTACTTCGTGCAACCTGTGTCTTCTTTCATTTATTACGCCAAATCGCGGCATAATTACTCTGATTTCCATTCCGGAATCAAAAGTTTTTACAGAAAGTTTATTTAAGATAGAGGCAAAGTCTGTTAACTCTAAATAAGGAGAAAGCTCATTTGTAATGATTAATACTCGTTTTTTTGCTGGTACCGACATTATATTGTACTTTATTAAGAAATATGAACAATTAAATTAGTATTGTGCTTTAGATATTACTACGCTTAGTAAAAGGGTAAAAATATTTTTAAACTTAAATTTGGTAGTTTAATACAATTTTACTTTACTTTGCCCATTATAGTAATAATGATACACAAACCATACATTATACTAAAACTCACAACCCAAGTTAATTACGCACAAAATGCCAATAAATTTCCTTTGTTTTTAAACGTTGGAAGGGCAAAATCTTGTGGCGCAAAACCCGAATTGGCTGCAAAGGTACAAAATATTTAGCAAATGTTCATTTTTCGTAAATCTACCGATTTGATTTCCTTTTTGGTAAATGCTAAAAGCAATCATCAAAAAATAGGATTTGTACCAACTATGGGCGCATTACACGAAGGACACCTAACTTTGGTTAAAGCAGCACAAAAGCCCGATAGCATTGTAGTGGTTAGCATTTTTGTAAATCCTACACAATTTAATAATACCGAAGATTTTGCAAAATACCCTATAACGACAGAACAAGATATTGTGTTATTGGAAAAAAACAATTGTGATGTTTTGTTTTTGCCTTCAGTAGAAGACGTTTATCCTAATGGCACAAATAATTTAAAATATTACGATTTAGGGAAATTAGCACAAATTTTAGAAGGCGAATTTAGACCTGGACACTATCAGGGCGTAGCTAATGTAGTAAGCATACTCTTAGATATTGTACAGCCGGATATTTTGTATTTAGGACAAAAAGATTATCAACAATGTAAGGTAATAGCTAGATTGATGGAGATTGAAAGTATAAAATCACAATTAAATATAGTACCCACAAGTAGAGCAGCAGATGGTTTGGCTCTTAGCTCGCGCAATGCAAGGCTTAATGCAGCACAAAGGGCATTAGCTCCTGTAATTTATCAATGCTTAGTATCTGTACAAGCTCAAAAAGGAATTAAACCTTTAGCGGTAGTAAAAAAAGAATGTTGGGAGCTTTTGGAGCAAAAAGGGTTTAAGCCGGAGTATATAGAATTGGCGGAATCAAATAGTTTAGAATTATTAAATGAATATTCTGATCAAAATCAATCAGTTGTGTTATTAGCTGCTTGGCTTGGAGACGTTAGGTTAATAGATTGTTTGGAAATATAATTTTAATATCATACCTTCGCTGTCTTATTTTTATTTATTTATTTATTTATTAACGCAAATAATTTCAATTATTATGGCTGTAAAACTAAGAATGCAACGCCAAGGGTCTAAAAAACGACCATTTTATTTTATCGTAGCTGCAAATAGCACTTCTGCACGCGACGGAAAATTCATTGAAAAATTAGGTACCTATAATCCATTAACTGTACCGGCAACTATCCGCATTAACCGCGAGAGGGCTTTGTATTGGCTTCAGGAAGGAGCACAACCTACTAACACCGTTAGAAGGATTTTGTCTTTCAAAGGAGTATTGTATATGAAACACTTACTTAGAGGAGTAACTTTAGGTTTGTTTGACGAAGCTGCCGCTATGGAAAAATTTGAAAAATGGAATGTAGATCACGAGAAATTAGTAGCAGACAGAGAAGAGAAAAACAGACAAGTTAAGCGCGAAAAACGCCAAAAAGCAGAACAAGAATCTGTAAGACTTATTTCTGAAAAACAAGCTGCTAAAGCTGTTGCAGCTCAGCCTCAAGAAGATACTGTTATTGAAGAAACAGAAGCTTCTAACACAGAGGAAACTCCGGCTGCTGAATAAGCTAAAGGGTATATTATTTAAAAAAAAGCTACTTCGTATTACGAAGTAGCTTTTTTTTCGGACAAATATGCAATCCGATTTATTTATACCAAATATGAAATAATTTAGACTAAAATTCACAAATAGTTTTCTCTCTATTTCATTTTTCTATAGAAAAACAACGCTAAAGCAGAAAATAGAATATTCAATGGCAATGGCTGTAATAAAATGTCGCTTAATGCTCTTTTGTAAAAATTGTTTTCGCTAACGAAATTGAGTTTAAAGCCTAATATTTCTGTTCCCGATCCGGAAAAATATACTAAAGCCATAATTACCGAAAAAGCAATATAGCCCGTAGCTCCCCATTTGCGTAAATATGTAGCAGCCATCCAAAATAGTGTATAAACCAACATTACCACAGGGCGTAATTTGTATGCAAAATGCCAATCGTTTATTTCCCAAAAGTTAGATGCTTCGTAAAGCGTTAATCCAATATGAAACAAAGCAATTAATGGAAAAAATATCGGTGCTGTTGTAAAAAAGCGTGTTAAAAAATTATTTTTCAATATTGTAAAAATTGGTTGATGTAACTATAGTCTTGTTTAATAATTGGTATGCAAATGTACGTTTTGCCATTAAAGAAATGCATTTAATCTTATTAACAAATAGAAAAAGATAATCGTTATTGAATAATCTTACATTTGCGTATAATTTTTTAGAAAAAAACGAACAATGACCACCACAAACAAATACTTTTTTAGCACTATCGTTATTGCAATTTTTATTGCCTTCTTTTTTTCTTGCAATAACAAAAAGAATAATTTAGAGTGTGTATATCCCAATAACCCAATTCCTTTACGTGCCGCATTTGTAGGATATTTCGATTACGATTTAGAAAATATTATTTTTACCCAATACACCAAAAACGGTAAATTTAATGAAATCATCAGAAGCGATACATACTATTACAATCCTTTTCCGGTTGTAAAATACGATACAAGTGTAATGTTTTTAGATTTAGGAAATAAAGCCGATTACGAAATTATTATCCCTACAATGGATACTTTTCAAATATCGGATATAGCTTTTGAAGACGAGCAAATTGTAGAAATTATAGATGCCAAAGAATGTCCTCCAAAAACTTTTGAACAATATGCTCAATCGGCAAGGATTAATGGAGTAAGGACAGAGTCGGTTAAAAGAAACGATTTGAACGCATTTATTTATTTGATTAGTACTCAATAAATATTTTTTACTAATGAAAAGGTTATTTATAGTCATCACTATTATTTTAATTGGAATAAATACCAATGCTGCAAAGCTATACATTCCAATGGATGCAGAGAGCCAAACCAATCATCTTAAAGCTTACGGATTAGCTTTTAAAGCACTTCAGGCAGGCATAGAAGTAGATTGGTTACTCAATTATGATGGTGGAGCATTTTGTATGCAACAAAATAGTGAGTTAGAAAAAATCTGTAAACTTCGTGGTGTCGATTACAAGATTATTGCTGATGCACAATATGCGGGCTTAGTACAAAAAATTGCAGATCCCGATTTTAATGGTGATATAATAAAATTAGAAAAAGCTCCTCGTATTGCGGTTTATACGCCTGCAAGCAAACTTCCTTGGGACGATGCCGTAACAATGGCACTAACCTTTGCCGAAATTCCTTACGATAAAGTTTATGACGATGAATTGCTTTCGGACAAATTAATGGAATACGACTGGTTGCATCTCCATCACGAAGATTTTACCGGACAATATGGTAAATTTTGGGCTTCGTACAAAAATGCCAATTGGTATATTGAAGATGTAAAATCTCAAGAGGCTATGGCTGCCAAACATGGATTTAAAAAAGTATCGCATTTGAAATTGGCGGTTTCTAAGAAAATAAGAGATTTTGTTGCAGGTGGCGGTTACCTTTTTGCTATGTGTAGTGCTACCGATAGCTACGATATTGCGCTTTCTGCCGAAGGCACAGACATTTGCGCCGACCCATTCGACGGCGACCCCGTTTCGCCTAATGCTCAAAACGAGTTAGACTATACTCATTGTTTTGCATTTAAAGATTTTACTCTCATTACTCATCCATCTGTTTACGAATATTCTAATATAGATAATGGACCCGTAGCCGGCAGAAGAGTGCCAATGGAGACCGACTATTTTACACTCTTTACATTTTCTGCAAAATTCGACCCCGTGCCATCTATGCTTTGTCAAAATCATACTACAACCATTAAAGGATTTATGGGACAAACTACTGCTTTCCGTAAAGAAGTATTAAAAAGCAGCGTTCTGGTTATGGGCGAAAACAAAGCCGCTAACGAAGCGCGTTATATACACGGAGAATATGGCAACGGTACCTTTACCTTTTATGGTGGGCACGACCCAGAAGATTATCAGCACATTGTAGGAGACCCTCCTACTGAGTTAGAACTGCACCCTACTTCGCCCGGATATAGATTAATACTAAACAATGTTCTTTTTCCGGCAGCTAAAAAGAAACCTAAAAAGACTTAGCAAGCAAATCGTCATTATCTCCAATAAAGAATAAATTTTTTTACCAAAATTTTACCAATATATATTAATACTGCCCCTTAACTTTGCAGTCATAATATTTAAAATCATAATTAATATGAAACAGTTTATAGCTTACATTGCCTTATTGGTTTTTGCATTAATTGGTAATGTTACTGCACAAGAAGTTAGCCGCCCTTCGTCTGTACCTGGACAAACTTACGGTAAAGCAATTACAGAAGATGGTGCTGTGGATATTGCTACAATTCCCGAATTAATAGCGCAAAGCGAAAACAAAAAAGTAGAAAATGTAAAAATATATGCCAAAGTCTTGAACGTGTGTGCTAAAAAAGGCTGTTGGATGGATTTGTATGTGGACGAAGACACTAAGATATTTGTAAAAATGAAAGATTATGCATTCTTTGTTCCCGATGATATGATTGGAAAAACGGTGGTATTAGAAGGCGAAGCATTTGAAAAAGTAACTTCGGTAAATGAGTTAAGACACTATGCAGAAGATGCTAAAAAGTCTCAAGAAGAAATAGATGCTATTACCGAACCGGAAAAGAGTATCCGTTTTTTAGCTTATGGTATTGTAGTTCCCAAAAAATAAAAAAACATTTTAATTAAAAAGAGCGGAAGGGCAAATACCTTCCGCTCTTTTTAATTAATTAGGGCTTGATAAACAACTTTCTTTTTGTTATACCATACTTCGACTACACAATTAAATTTGTTCCGCAACCATTAGTATCAAATTTCCTATTTTTGACTTTTGTATTTTAAAACTATGTCTATATTATACTTAGTTCCCACGCCTATCGGCAATCTTAAAGACATTACTTTAAGGTCTTTAGAGGTATTGCAAGTAGCAGATGTTATTCTTTGCGAAGACACACGAAAGAGCGGACAATTACTCAAGCATTTCGACATCAAAAAAACATTGTTCCCTTTTCATCAGCACAATGAGCATAAAGTTTTAGACAATATTATAGAAAGGCTACAGTCCGGTAGCAGTATGGCATTAATAACCGATGCCGGCACTCCTGGAATTTCCGACCCCGGATTTTTGTTAGTACGTGCTTGTGTAGCTAATAATATAGAAGTTATATGCTTGCCTGGTGCTACGGCATTTGTTCCGGCATTGGTACAAAGCGGACTGCCTGCGAGTAGTTTCGTATTCGAAGGTTTTTTGCCAATTAAAAAAGGTAGAGCTACCAAATTACAACAATTAGCTACCGAAAAGCGTACCATTATTCTGTACGAATCGCCACACAGGTTAGTAAAAGCACTTATAGAGTTACAGCAATATATGGGCAAAGACAGGCTTGCTGCCGTATCGAGAGAGTTGAGTAAAATGTTTGAAGAAACCCAAAGAGGTACATTAGAAGAACTCACACTGCATTATACAAACCACCCTCCCAAAGGAGAAATTGTTATTGTGGTAAAAGGGGTGGAGTAGTTACTCTTCGTCTTTCCCCATCAAAGAAATGCCTCTTACAATATATTTCCCTGTTACATCAAACTCTATATTTACTCTTTGACCAAGCTGCAAATATTGCAAAGTAGTATGCTCCAAAGTATAAGGAATTATAGCTACGGAAAAACTATCTCTTCCTACATCGAATGCCGTAAGGCTTATGCCATCTACGCAAATGGAGCCTTTTTCTATCAGCAATGGAGCAAATTGTTCCTCAAACGTAAAAGTAAAAACATTGCTGCCATTTTTGTTTTTAATATCGGTGCATACGGCGGTAGTATCTGTGTGTCCTAATACTATATGCCCATCTAAGCGACTACCCATAATCATTCCTCGCTCTAAATTAATATACTGTCCTATTGTCCATTGAGCCAATGTGGTTTTGCCTAGCGTTTCGTCTATTGCAGTTACTTTATAGGTATTGCCCTCGATAGAAATTACAGTTAAACACACACCATTGTGTGCAACAGATTGGTCTATCTTTAATTCCTGCGCCAATGCAGCTTCTATGGTAAATGTAATATTACTGCCAATTGGGGCAATCTCTTTTACTGTTCCTATTTGTTCTATTATTCCGGTAAACATATTTTTAAAAAGTCAAAAATAGTTGATTTGATGATGTGCTGATTTGATAATTTGATGATAAAAATCTTTGTGTCTTTGTTCCTTTTCGTCTTCGCGAGAAATTTCTCTTACGAAGTGAAAAAATCTCCGTATCTCAAAAACTCTTTTTCCTCTGTGCGAAACAATCATCACTCCACCATTTTTTTATACTTATTTACTTGTCTGTATTTTTCTAAAACACCTTTAGCCGGATTGGCTAATCTACTGTTTGCACTCGTAATCGCTTGATTTAAATTACTCAAAATTTCTTCGTTCAGAATATCTAATCTATACAACGACTCAAACGCACCCACACGTGTAAGAAAATCATAAGAAATACTTGTATAGCTTACAAGCTCTTCTGTGTTTTTGGTGGTATTAATGTTTCCATCAATCGCTGTTTCTAACCATTTTATTCTAAAATTTAGTCCGTTAATTCCTTTAATATTTTTAGAAAGATTAAGATATTTCTCTGTATTATTAGGATTGTAAGCTACTAACAATTCTAAACTCCTTATCAGTGTTTCGTAACTGGTATTATTGTCGGTAAAGTAGGACTCTAATATAGTAGCTTGTTGTGCATTGATGCTTTTTAAAGAATATACAGCCGCTTTTCTAACTTGCAAATCATTATCTTTTAATGCACTATCGATAAGATAAGTGGGAGCAGCTAAATCTGGATAAAGCTCCAATGCTTTTACAATTTGATTTATTACTTCGCTGCGGAGTAAATGAAATTTTGCATTTTTAAAAATATTAGAATATGGATATGCCTTTGCTGCATATTGCTCTTTTTCTAAAGCCTTCATTGCATCGTAACGGCACATAATGTTGGTGGCATTTTGCGCTTGCGCCAACAACTCCGGAACGTCTTTTTTAAAGTTTAATTTTTTAAGAATAGCATTGTCTGCATCGAACAGCACAAACGCAATTTCTCTATTGTCTATATTGGCAATTTTTATGGTCTCTCTTTCTTTACTTACCCAATGCTGCTCTCTCGATTTACTGCCGTTTTTGTAATGCACTTCAAGCCACACAGGCATTGTAAACAAGCCTACCGTTTCATTTCTTTTATGTGTTTGTAATACTTCTATTTCGGTAAAAGGTTTTAAGTTTTCCGTAATGCTGCGATAGCTCACTGTATATTCTGGTTCGCCGCCGCGATAGAGCCATTGGTCGAAAAACCAATCTAAAGACATTCCCGATACTTTATGAAATGCAGCTAACAAGTCTTCGGTAGTTGCGTTTTCAAAAGCATTGTTTTGCAAATAATATTGAATAGCTTTTTTAAAAGTTACATCGCCGGTTACATAACGAAGCATATCTAAAACAACAGCCCCTTTGGGATATACCCTTGCCCTGCCTCCTTTACTATGTGCCACAGGATAATCATCTTTTGTGCCTGCTTCAATGGCATTGTTGGCACTTTTTCTTTTTTCCCAATTGTAATAATCATCACCAAAAATCTGCTTGCCAAAAATCATAGGGTAATATGTAGCAAAGCTCTCTTGTAGCCAATGGTGTGCTGCGCTACGAGCCGTTACCAAATCGCCAAACCACTGATGTGCTAATTCGTGTGTGTTTACACCAATATAATTTCTGTCGGTAAATCCTCTGCGATCTGCTGTAAGAAAATCGCCGTAAATCGTTGCCGAAGTGTTTTCCATAGCACCGTACATAAACTCTTGCACCGGAACATTGCTATACGTTTTTCCCCAAGGATATGGCACGCCCGTTTCTGCCTCCATAAAATCCATCATTTCTTCGCTGTAGCGGTATGTCCATTCTACTCTTTCTTTGTGGTCGGGGTAGTGCCATTGCTGTAATTGTACTCCAGAAGCAGATTGCATAAGGTGCATATCGTAATTTCCGATTGCCAGCATCATTAAATATGTTGCGTGTTGTTGCTCTAATTTGTAGTGCCAAAGATTATTTTCTTTTTGCGATTTTTTGCCGAGTAATTTACCATTCGAGACTACTTGATATTGCTTGTCAAAAGAAATCTTAATTTCTGTTACCGCTTTATCGTTAAGTCCGTCGTACATAGGTATCCAATGGCGGTGGTCTATGGCTTGCCCTTGCGTCCATATTTGCTTGCGCGAAATATTACTCGGGTCGTTCCAGCCAACAAAATAAATGCCCTTGCGTGGTGTGGCTTCGTAATCTATTTTGAGCTTGTACCGTTTGTCTCTTTGTAAATTTTGCGAAAAAGAAAATGCCACTCCAGTATCTGAGCTTGCAAAATTTACAGCTTTACCATCAAGGGTTGCGGCTTTAACTGTAATGCGAATACCATCGAGAAATAATGTATTTACTTTATCTCTTTTAGGAGAAAAAGTATGTGTAACAGTGCCTATTACCTTAGCTTCTTGAGGGACAAATGCAACCTCTA
Organism: uncultured Taibaiella sp.; assembly: GCA_964448955.1. Lineage (GTDB taxonomy): Bacteria > Bacteroidota > Bacteroidia > Chitinophagales > Chitinophagaceae > MKSF01. The sequence goes on from CAYUXT010000011.1 coordinate 68,419, forward strand.
AAAGCAAATGTTGCATATCTACAAAATGCTCGCGCGGTGCTTTGTCGGGGTCTGCGAGATAAGTAATTTTGGGTTGCGCCAAAGACGGAAAATTATTACCAACTAAAGCAAAAACAACCGCAATAAAGAGTATAATACGTAAGGTTATTTTCATAAATTTATTTATAATAAAGCCAAAAGTATTGAAATAGGGGGAGAAATGCAAAGGGGGGGTAAATAATACAAGCTTTATTGTTTGTGAAAAAATAAATTATTCCTTCTTTACCGTTGTGTATAATTATGAACTAACCAAAACTAAAAAATACACCAATTAAAAAAATAATTTTTACCATTTCGGATGATGAGACCATTGGGGATAAAAACGGATTGGAATTGTTTATTAAACCACTTACATAAATTGAGATTAGTAAAAGCAGCGATCTGGTTTAATCTTAGGGCAAATTGTTTTCTTCGGTTTCTATAATTGAAGGCTACTATTTTGAATATTGTCAAGCATCTGATGACATGTGCTGCGGCAACACTTTGAGTATCCGCTTGATGATTATGTAATATGGTAATGAAAAGTAAATTAGACCAATGTTTTGACAATTGTTTTATTCTGTAATACATATCATTACAATGTCATTTGCTTTATCTATTTCTGTAAAAGAAAGTTTGAAAAAATTATACTTTCAGGACGAGCGTAGATTTGGATTTCATACTAAATATAGTATAGGGCTTACCGCAAGAGATAAACAGCTGGTGTGTATTTTTCGGCAGTTTTTTAAGAATGTACTTATTTTTTGGAGCTTTTTCGCCCTTGATGGGAACACAAAAATTAAATTAGAACTACCTAACTGTAATGCAGATACCTTCCAGTTATTTTTAAATGAGGTATCTACATCTAATCCAAATGAATTCAAAATTATGGTCTTAGATAACAGAGCATTCCATAAAGCTAAATGTACCAGATAATATATATATGTTATCCCCCCCCCCTTTATAGTCCGGAATTAAATTTGGCAGAACTAAGCGAAGCGTTCTCCGGAACACAATAATAAAAATATAAACGAAGTGAATAAAAGATATGGCAACATATTAAATGAAAATTCAGTAACAAGTATTTTTAAACAGTAGCAGTTGTCGGTACTTTCTTTACGGAAACTATTAATGAAATATCAACAGAAAAGATAAAATCTATATGCGTTTACAGTTATATGGCTTTGGAGACTTATTGTACAATTTTAATATTCACTTTAGGATTAGTGGCGCAATATATTTTTTTGGATGTAACCATTAGAGACCAACAAGCTACTATTAAAGAGGTAAACAATAATTGTAATTTATTTTAGTAGAACGCCCCCCAACAAACAACATCAAATTTCTTTAGCTTGCCGCATTACTGTATGTTTGCACAAGAAAAGTACGGATGGCAACACATTCGTTAAATACATTGTATGCAAAAGGCATTATTTCAAATTCATTTAGCTGTATTTTTATGGGGCTTTACCGGCATTTTGGGTAGAGCCATTTCTTTGTCGGCTTTTGTATTAGTATGGTACAGAATGTTGCTATCGGCTATCATCATTGCAGCTATCATCAGCATTCGTAAAGAGTGGATTAAAATGCCCAAAAACGATATGCTTAAAGTAGCCGGAATAGGTGCAATGTTTGCTGTACATTGGGTGTCTTTTTATGCATCTGTAAAGCTCGCTAATGCCTCTATAGCAATGATATGCTTAGCTACAGCCGGAGTGTTTACCTCTATTTTAGACCCATTGTACAATAAGACCAAACTCCGCATCGAAGAGATAGTTATTAGTATTGTAGCACTATTTGGTGTATTTCTGATTTATTACTTACAGCCATCTGGGAGTAATGCTACAAGCGGAATGCCTAATTTTGAATTAGGAGTACTACTCGGAGTAGTTGCGGCGATTATTAGTGCATTATTTACCATTTTAAACAAACCTCTTGCTCAAAGGTACAAAGCTCGTCCGCTTGTATTTTACGAAATGCTATTTGGGTTTATGGTACTGTCTGTAATTTTACCATTTTATATTAATAGTAATCCAGAGCAAGCATTACTACCGGTGGGTTTGGATTATTTATGGTTGTTTCTTTTGAGTTATTGCTGTACGGTTTGGGGGCAAAACTTAGCGATGTCTGCACTTAAAAAATTAAGTGCATTTACCATTACACTTTCTGTAAACTTAGAACCGGTTTATGGCATTGTTTTGGCATTTGTAATAATGCAAGAAAATAAACAACTCGGCTCCGGCACTTATTGGGGAATGGCTTTGATACTACTTTCTTTGGCAATGCAAGTGGCTTTGGTGTTTTACAGAAACAAAATGAAGAAAGCGATGAATGGATAAACTTTGGGGTAATTCTGTTTTACGTGATAGTGTAATTATCTTCGATAATTGTATAACCATCGAGATGTTAATGTTTTCTAACTATTAAGAAGTTAAGAATAGTTAAGGTTTTTAGTTTTTTTAAACTATTAAGGAGTATTGTTAAGATTTGACTGTTGCTCATAATGCACAATAACAAAGAGAGAATCTGTTATTTATAAAATGCACTAATTCCCAATTGCAATTTGTAACCTGCAAATGCAAGATATGGATATATACAAAACAGACCGACAAAATTTTGTCGGTCTGTTTGTATATCAAGAATAATATTTAATTATTGTCTAGAGTAGTTACCGCTACAGCTATCGTCATCTACATCACCGTTTACTGTGTAGGAGAAAGCTAAATCGTTACCTGAAGCTGAGATGGTCATTTTGCCATTTAAAGTTCTGTTTTCACCAACATCTTGGTTAGTAAATTCTAAAGTTGTAGAATTTATAACAGTACCTGTTATTCTAATTGTACCTCCAAATCCACCAGGATTACTAACTAATGCGTTGATTTCGCTTACGGAAGATCTTTCTACTCCTAAATCAATAGGATATTCTCCTGAAGTACAAATGTCTTTACCAGTCCAGTTACCTACAAATTTATCTCTCATTAAAGTTTTACAATCGTCGCCTTCGTAACCTACTTCACATACTTTTTCGTCTTTACCGCAAGAAGAGAATGTAACCATTGAGAATGCTCCTAAAGTTAACATAGAAGCAGCCATAATTAATTTTGCTTTTTTCATATTTATTTATTTATTTTTTAAAAATTAGTGACTTATTTGATAATTTAATTATTTGCTTAATTGCAAATGGTTTGCCAAAGTTGATATTTGTTTTCTTTTTAGGTTGCTTTTTTCTTATGCTTAACAAGTTAATAAGAGTTTTGCAAACACAGCCTCACAACCTCACAAAACAACTCACTATTAAGACGATATTTTAACAATAACCATTGGGTACAAGTCAAAATATTTTTTTCTTTTTAGGTGAATAGCCTTTTTTGTTGCATTAACTATTTGGTTATGAGTGCTTTAATACAAATTGTGCTACGCTCGGTCCTAATTCGCTTTGCGATTTAGCTCCTACAAACACACCAATATGCCCTCCGGGGAATGGGTATGCTTCTTTTACCTTAGAGCCTATCTTATCCATAATAGGTAAAGTAGAGCTATTAGGGATTATAGTATCTCCTGTAGCATATACATTAAGATATGGAACTGTCATATTTTTTAAATCTACTACCTTACCGCCGAGTTCAAATTCGCCTTTCATTAGTTTGTTATCTCTAAATAGGTCGTTGATATATTTAATAAACAATGCTCCGGGAATGCCGGGTAGGTCGGTTTTCCATTGTTCCATTCTGAGAAACGAAAGCAATTTTTCTCTATTATCTATATTGTTTAATACGCCGATGTATTTGCTGATGTTCATAGAAGGTTTTAGCATTCCAAAGCCTTGGTCTAAAACTTCTCCCGGTACTGTACCGTATGTTTCTACCATAGATTCTACGTCTATGTCTTTAGTCCAGCGGTATAGCATACACTCGTTGCCGGTAAAGTCGAAAGGAGCTACGAATGTAGTTAAAGATTGTACTTTTTCCGGATTAAGTGCAGTATATATCATACTAAATGTACCTAATTGGCAAATAGAGAGCAGGTGTATCTTGGGTAAATCGTGCGTATTTCTTATAAAATCGATGGCATCGTTAAAATAGCCTTCGATGTAATCTTCCATAGTAAGGTAGCGCTCTTGGCGTGTAGGGTAGCCCCAGTCCATAATGTAAAGGTCTAAACCTTCGTTGAGCAATTTACGCATTAAACTACGTTCGGGCTCTATATCCAATACAGTTTGGCGGTTCATTAGGGCAAAAGATACCAAACAAGGGATTTTTCCTTTAGCGGGAGTATCTCTGTCGTATCTGTAAAGGCTTATGTGGTCGCTTTGCCATACTTTGGTTTTGGGTGTAGTAGCTACATCTACTTCTTCTATATCTAAAAGGGTTTCGTAGCCGTCAACCAATTTTTTACCTACATGGTTTAGTTCGTCTATCCATTTTGTGGTATCTATCATTATATTTCTTTTTTGAGTTTTGTTAAAAAAATAGCCGTAATTTAAAAATTACGGCTAAAGTAGTAATTTGGTTTTAAATTAAAAATTTAGAACGCTATACTTTTAATTTCCTGCCGAAAATTACTTTTTGGTGGTGCTTTTTTTAGCGGCAGTAGTTTTGCTTGCGGTATTAGTAGCAGCTTTAGTAGCTGTTTTAATAGCAGACTGTGCTACTTTTACGGAAGATTTTGCGGCTTCTACGGTAGTTTTTGCTACTTCTTTGCTTACTTCTTTAGCGTTGTCCATTCCTTTACGAGACATTTCCCTAAAGTTTTTGTTCATTTCGTAAATTGTTTTGTACAATTTGTCCATTTCGGAACGAGTAACAATTGGTAAGTCTGCAAATTGTTTTTCTAACTGAGAAGAAATTTGATTTTTTAATCTGAAACCAAGAGAACTTAATTCTGCTTGCAGTTTAGAATAGTTTTCGGAACCGAATAATTCTGTAAGGTGGCTATCCATTGTGTTTAAGAATTCTGTATAGAATTGCATAAAGCTTTCGATGCTTTCTCCTTTCTGAATTTTTTCGTATAATTTTTCGCCGAAAGATTTCATTGCTGTTGTACCTTTTTCGTACACCATAAATTGCATTTCGGAGTTACGAAGGTTGAACTGTGCTATTTTATCGGCAATTTCTTGTAGTGTTTCTATGTTTTCTTTGTTTGCATCGGGTGTCAGCATTTTCATAAATGGATTAGATGCAAATTGAAATTGGCTGTTTGCGGATTGGTACATTTCGTTCCATTGCTCAAATGGAGCATTTGCCATTTTGGCGATGCCTTCTTGAAAGTTATTTTTGAACTGATTGTACATATCTTTAGACTGTGCTTGCATAGTTTCGCCAAAAGATTTTAATTGGTTGTTCCAATAGTTTACAAAATCAGAATATTCGTTAGGCATATACCCTAAGAATTTATCCATCATTTCTTTTACCGATTCTGGTTTTAAGAAATTTTTGAAAGTATCTGCATTAAAGTTTCCTTCTTGGTATGCTTTGTATATAGGCAACCATGCTTGGTACATTTTTGCAAATGTTTCGGCATTGTTGAACATAGATTTAAAATATTCTTTTTGGTCTGTATTGCTCATATTTTTCAACATTTCTGTAAAAGAAGCCGACCAAGGATTGTTAAAACTGCTAAAGCCATTTTGGAACTGAGTAAAGAAAGGATTTTGGCTCCAAAAAGATTGCGCTTGCTCGTATAATTTTTTACTTGCATCTACTTGGTTTTCGAACCATTGGGTAAAATAAGCAGCGTACTCGTTAGTGCTATCACTTGCTTTTGCGGAAGCTTTAGGGTCATAAAATTTCTTTTGATTTTCGAACCAATTGCTAAAATAATCAGAAGGGTTTTTAGAGAAATTTCCCATTACTTCTTCTTGTAATTTTTCGTTAGCTTTTGTAAATTTTTCGATAGTGCTTTTAGACATATCTGCCCATTGCTGTAAGAAATTTACGCCACCGTTTTTATTTGAACTCATAAAATAAATTTTTATATTTTTTTGCAAATGCGGCGCAAAGGTATGGTTATAATTTTGGTTTAAACAAAAACAAATCAAAAAAATCATCATTTTAATAATTTAATAACATTTGAGAAGTTTAGATTTGAAAGTGGGGAGTTAGTAGTATTGTCAAATAGTTTTTTATAGAGTGATTAAAAACTAATCTTCCATTATGTATTTAGGGCTTGCGAAACAACTACCTTCTCTATATTGTACAAGTATTTTCAAACCGTTTTAGGTATTTTACCTGCAAAGGATTTTACAATATCAGCCCGAAAAGCTTGCAATACTTATGTCTGAAATGACTTGGCAATCTAAAATGAAAAAAGCATATTTGGATAAATAATTAGCCACGAATGCACGAATATCTATTCGTGCATTCGTGGCATTCATATTATTTACATAAAATATAACCAATGCTAAACAAAGCTATAATACACTGTATAAAAATGATACAATATTGCCATTGAGCTAATTGGCAAGCTCTATTTAATTAAGCAACTAATATAGCTTGAAGTATCGAAACCATTTTTTGGAACTTAGTACAATATTAGATTAACTTTGCAGCCAATTTTTATAAAAAGAAAAACTACAATTAACACACAATGTCTAACACAACATTTACAATGATTAAGCCCGATGCGGTAGCAGATGGGCATATTGGTGCTATTTTAGAAAAGATTAACAGTGCCGGTTTCAGAATAGTAGCGTTAAAATACACTCGTCTTTCTGAAGCACAAGCAGGTAAATTTTACGAAGTACATAAAGAAAGACCATTTTATGGCGAATTAGTTAGCTTTATGAGCAGTGGTCCGATAGTGGCAGCAATTTTAAAAAAAGACAATGCAGTAGCTGATTTCCGTACATTAATAGGTGCTACCAATCCTGCCGAAGCTGCTGATGGTACTATCCGCAAACTTTTTGCTCGTTCTATAGGCGAAAATGCAGTACACGGCTCCGATAGCGACGAAAATGCAAGTATAGAAGGTAACTTTTTCTTTAGCCAATTAGAGCGTTTCTAAACCTAAAGTAATTTACAAATAAAAAAACCGCAAAGTAATTATCTACTTTGCGGTTTTGCTTTTATTGTATCTAAGATTAAGATTTAACTACTAATGTTCCTGCTAATTTATCGTGTAGTGTTTGTTTCTTATCGCTCCATAGCATCATAAGATAACCAATACATAAAATCAAAGCAGATAGTATTTTACCAAAATGTCTTCCAGTTGCATTTAAGAAACTTAATTTATTGCCCGATTCGTCGGTTACTCTTAATCCCATTGCTTTTTTGCCCAAAGTAGCTTGCGCATTAGAAGAATCTTGAAGTGCATAGTATAACCAACCTAATATTAACCCTGCTAGATTGCCTAAGCCATACGGCTCGCCGGCATTTAAAAGACTTGTAAGGAAAAAATTAGGAATAGCTATAATTATACCGTCGATAAAAGCGGCAGCAAATCTCTCCCAAAAAGAACCATAGTGTACGGGTGCTTTTTCTTCAAAAACGGAAAATTCGTTTGTGTCGTAATTGGTGTTAAAAGAATTACTCATTGGAATATATATATTTAGTTTAGGCTCTAAAAATATAAAAGTTTCTGAAAAAATAATAATAACTGAAAAATTATTTTTATATAATACTATGTGTTTACATCTTCGTTTAAAAACATACCCGATGCTGCAATGCCATATACGCCGGTAGCGAATAAGTGTGGTATATCTGATTTTGCAATACCACCAATGGCATAAATTGGAATTTCAGTATTCGTGCCTAATTTCTGTATTATTTCCTTATAACCATCTAATCCTAATACCGGACTAAGATTGTTTTTGGTGGTAGTAAACCTAAAAGGACCTAAGCCTATATAACTGCACTGTTCGCTAATGCGCTGCTGTACATCGTGCAAAGTATTAGCAGTGCCACCTATAATTTTTTTTTCTCCTAAAACAGTACGAGCAATTGCAATATCGGTATCTTGTAAACCCAAATGTACTCCATCGGCATCAATAGTTTTGGCAATATGCACCTTGTCGTTGATAATGAAAGTAGCTGTATAATTCTGGCATAATTTTTTTATTTCTTCTGCAAACAAAAGCAAATCTTTTTCGGTTTGGTTTTTCCATCGGAGTTGTATCCAATCGATGCCTTTGTCCAATACTTTTTTAATATTGCTTGCTTGCTCTTCTTTAGTGTGCCCTTGCGATATAAACTGATAGCGACTATACATTATGATAAGCTAATAAATTGGGATTACTGTTCAATATGGTTTCTATATATTTTTTGGCAAGCACACAAGATGCTTCTAAGACATTACCTTTAGCTATATTAGCAGCTATGGCAGCCGACAAGACGCACCCGGAGCCGTGTTTAGCGTAAATAATATTGGTATCGTTAGGGGCAATTATAGTTTTTTTATTTTCGGTTGTTAGCAATATGTCTGTACCTTTTAGATTAGGGTTGTGTCCACCTTTAAGTAATACATTGGTGTATTGAGCCAATTGCTTTTGTGCTTCAGCTACATCATCATCATTATTAGCAAGTATTTTAATTTCGTTGTAATTAGGAGTAATCAGGTAAATGTTTTGGAGAATAGTTATTAGTTGTTCTGTGTCTGTTTTTTCTATAAAAGAAAATCCTGCGCTTGCAGATAATACTGTGTCCCAAATAATTTTTATGGATTGGCTGTATTGTTTTAAACATTGTGTAAGTTCATTTAGCACAGTTAGGTTTTGTATCATTCCAATTTTCACTACATCTATATTATATCTTAAAAGCAGTGGTAAAGTTTGATTTTTTATATCTTCGATGGGCGTCCAATGTGTTTCTAAAAATGAATCTTCGGTTTGGATAGTATTAGCCGAAATCACTGCCATACCAAGACAATGATGCTGTTCTAATGTCTTAACATCAGCCAACACTCCCGCACCACCCGATGGGTCGAAACCTGCAATGCTTAGTACTATGGGTCTATTGTAGCTCATTTTTTATTTCTATAAATGCATTTAGAGGATTGCTGTTTTTCCAAATGGCACCTAATACGGCAACACCGTCTAAGCCCATATTTAATGCAGTGTTGCAATTACTTCTGTCGATACCGCCGAGTGCAATAATTTTTGTGTTTTTTTTACTATGTACAATGGTTAATTCATCTTTGTCGATTGCTTTATATCCTTGTTTGGAAATGCTATTGAACATAGGGCTGATAAATGTATAATCGAAGGCTTTGTCTAAGTTGTAGTATTCTTTTGCTTGATGTATAGAAGTAGAAATTTGATGAACGCCTTGCTTTTTTAATGTGTCGAAATCGGTTTGTTTTGTTAAAGCTATTCTGTCTTGTTCGGGAAAATGAATATTGTACACACCATATTGCTGCAATGCGCTAAAGTGGCGATGCCAAACGGTTATATATTTTCTGTACGTTGGTTCTATTTTTTCTATCCAATTTTTGATTTCCTCTAAAGAAAAATTCGGTTTGCGTAAATGTAAATTGCACAAACCAATTCGGAACATTTCGTTGATAATAAAATGCTCGTTTTCGACATTGTCGAAATCGGTTATGACGATTAGTTGGTGCACAAAATGTATTGAAAGGGTAAAATGAAAAAATATCCTTACCAAATTGCAAATATTACACAACCATAAACACCAACTCGCCTCACAATAATCACAATTTAGTGCCTCTCTATATTCCCAACTCGGTAAGTAAAGTTATTAACTTAGGGTCAGAAGGGCGCGGGGCATCGGCAGAAATTATGTTTCCTTCTGTATCTATGAGTATAAATCTCGGAATACCTTGAATGCCATAATCTACTACAAATTGCGACTTCCAATCTTTATCTGCAAATAATTGATTACCTCCCAGATTATTATCTTTTACAAAGTTTTTCCACGTTTCGTAATCTTTTTTTGCATCTATCGAAATACTTACAATTTCTATGTTTTTGCCTTTGTATTTATGTTCTATTTCTTTTAAATAAGGAATTTCAGCTTTGCAGGGTCCACACCAAGTAGCCCATACGTCCACATACACAAATTTTCCTTTAAAATCGTCTAAAGAGGTGTTGCCTCCTTTGTAGTTTTCGTAATTAAATTTAGGTGATGGTTTTCCTTTTACTAAGTTTTTAATTTTATTGAATTGCTCGGTAAGGTCTTTTTTTAATGTTTCGTCTGTAACGCTTGCCATTATTTCGTTGTACAGGGTTTCGGCTTGCGCATTAGATGGCGAGATGGAGTAAGATAGGTTTTTGGCAAAACTGTTTTTAATGTTTTGACTTTTGATATTTTTAAAAATATTTAAAGACGCTGCATTATATTTTTCCTCGTTGTATTCTTTGCCCATTTCCTCTTCTATTTTTTTATTGAAATGCAATTGTACCAAAGCCCTGTAAGCAGTGGAGTTGTCAAAATCTTTTGCATTGTCTAAATCTATATTATCATTGCTTTTGGGGAAATTATCGGAAACTTTAAACAAGCTATCGCCGCTTATCTTCCCGTGATATAGTGTGTAAGTTCTGTAAAGAGATTCTTTAAGGTAACTAAGGTTTTGTGTTTCTATTTGTTTAAAATCGCTTCCTGTAAAATTGGTGCTTTCTAATGATTTTTCTTGTAATTGTGCCATTTCAGCAACATTTGCTACAAATTCTGTTTCGGGTAAGGAATAAAAGGCTCTTGGGTTATTTTGCATTATATCGGAAAGGTATCGATTTCTTTGAGCGATATAATTATTTTCTACAGCCAAATCTCCTTCAAATTTCATGGCGTCGGGTTCTTCGGCGTTGGCGTTTATTGTTAGGGATTTGCCATTTAGTAAGAATAATTCTTGTCTGCCGATTTCGTAAGCACCATTATAGGGAAGCGTTAGTGTGTCGGAAAAAGAGCCGTCTGCACCTACATTAATTTCTTTGGAAAAAGAATTACCTCTAAGTGTAAATTTACCTTCTTTAGTATTTATAAATTTACCTGAAATTATGGTTTGGTCAGATTGATGTTGATTGCAAGAAAATAATGCAACCATTAGTAAAAGAACAATGAGTTTTTTCATTTTATATATAAATTAGGAATGCAAAGTTAAGTATTTTACCATTTCTTTGTTTTTTAGCATAGCGGATAAGACCGATAAGGCATTAATGCCCTATCGGTCTGTGCTAATATTAATAGCAATATGTAATATAGAATGGTGCAATACAAAGTCTCTACCTATCCCAAAAGAATGGGGGTTGTATATTTAGTGCTCTAAGATATACATATCCTTGCCCTCTATGATGTACTTCATTATCTACAAAATAGAAAAGATTGTCTATTACTGGAAAGTTATACTGCCCGAAAAGGTTATTAGTGGTTCTAAATTTCTCTAAGGAAATCTGATTAAAATAAACATTGATTTGCTCTGTGGCTTCGTCCCATGCTTTGAGCAAATCGGCTTTGGTGTTTAATCCTTCTCTTTTCTCATCGAAAGCCAAATTTACACCGGTAACTATTTCTTTTAATCCCGGAGCAGCAATAGCAAGCAGTTCTTTGGTGAGGTCTGCAAAGGTGCGCATACCGCCAATCGAAAATTCAAATAATTCTTTTTCAGGAAATGCCTCTATTACTTTACGAGTTAAGTTTCTGTGTCCTTGCCAATTTTTTAATAATTCTGCAGGGGTTAAAATTTCCTGCACAGATGTTTTGTTTTCCATAATTTATATATATTAGTTGATTATAGGACAAAGGTCATAATGGTGAGTGACAACAGTATGTCAGTAGGGGAGATTTTCTTTTAAAAAAGGTTTTTTGATGGCTGAATGGCTATTCGTCAATATTAACATCGCTGTAAGTTACACAAACTGCAATCAATTCGTTATTTGCCTTAACTTTGCTTGCTTTTTTATTGGTAATTGAAAAAATTTTCCTGATATGAAAAAAATAAACATAGTCATCTTAGCGGTTATAGCTATAGCCATTGCATTTATTGTGGTTAAATTTGCAGACTTCAGTACTTACGAATCTTTTGCAAGTGCTAAAGAAAAACCCGGCACATCGTTTTATGTGGTAGGTTATTTAGACTCTGCTTCGGGAATGCACTTTAATCCGATAGAAGACCCAAACAGATTTGAGTTTTTTGCAAAAGATAAAAAAGGAGAAACCGTAAAAGTTATTTTTAATGGCGGCAAACCGCAAGATATAGAACGCTCCGAAGAATTAGTAATGACCGGCAAAATTGTAGGTGACGAATTTCATTGTAGTAAAATACAAATGAAATGCCCATCGAAATACGAAAATTATGAAATTGTAGAAGCAGAAAGCAATATATAAATTAAATAAATCCTAAACAGCTCAATTTAATTAGAACGATTTGAAACAGGAATTTCTCAACGAACAACTTATTCCCGGCATTATAGGACAATTTTTGATTGTACTTGCATTTACGACAGCATTATTATCTTCGTTTTCTTACTTATTTGCTGCTCGCCACGAAAATTCCGAGATAAAAAGCCCTTGGCAAAAAATCGGTAAGACTGCATATACACTGCACACAATAGCGGCAATAGGTGTATTCCTTTCTCTATTATACATTATATCCAATCATCTTTTTGAATACAATTATGCTTGGCGACATACCTCCAAAGGCTTACAAACAAAATATCTTTTTGCTGCATTTTGGGAAGGCTCCGAAGGTAGTTTTTTGCTTTGGGTTACTTTACAAGCTATCGTTGGTTTCTTTGTAATGCGCTCTGGCAAGCAGTGGGAAACTCGTACAATGACCATTATAGCACTTTGTCAGGCTGTATTGTGTACGCTTTTGCTCGGTATATATGTAGCTCCCGATATAAAATTAGGTGCTACGCCATTTACTCTTTTACGCAACGAAATGGCAGCTCCCATTTTCGAAAACCCAGACTACCTTTCTAAAATTACAGACGGAAACGGGCTTAATGTATTGCTCCAAAATTATTGGATGGTAATACACCCTCCTGTATTGTTTTTAGGATTTGCACTCGGCATAGTACCTTTTGCATACTCGCTAGCCGCACTGTGGAAAGGAGAATACAAAACTTGGGTAAAACCCACCCTCCGATGGACACTACTTGCTACAGCCATTCTTGGCTTAGGTATAATGATGGGTGGTGCTTGGGCTTACGAATCATTGACGTTTGGAGGTTATTGGGCTTGGGATCCGGTAGAAAATGCATCTTTAGTTCCTTGGCTCATACTTATTGCCGGCTTACATACATTGCTCATTTATAAGGCTACGGGGCGTTCGCTCAAAATTACTATCATCTTTTTTATTCTTGCCTTTGTACTTATTTGGTACTCTACTTTCCTTACTCGCACAGGAGTATTAGGCGACACATCGGTACATTCGTTTACCGGAGAAGGCAAGGCATTATATTGGCACTTAATTATTGCTTTGGCAGTTTATATTGGCATATCCATCATTTTGCTTATTAAGTCGTGGAGAAAAATGCCATTTATTGCAGGAGAGGAAGATTTGGTTTCGAGAGAATTTTGGATGCTTTTAGGAAGTATTATTATTTTATTAGCAGCTACAATACTTATACTTTTTACCTCTTTGCCTGTATGGTCCGGATTGTACAAAACCATTACCGGAATAGACATTGCGCCTTGGCTCGACCCAATTACTACTTACAATAGCATTATGGTGTGGGCTGGCATTTTTGTTGCTTTGTTGTCTGGTGCTATTCAGTTTTTTAAATACAAAAAAACTAATCCTAAAGTAGCTCTAATAAAACTCGGACTATTGGCAGCTATATCTTTGGTGCTAACCTTTGCATTAGTAATATTACAAGACATACAGCACATACAGATAATGCTGTTTGGCTTTTCGGTAATCTTTGCCATTATTGCTAATGTGTATTATTTGGTTACTGCCCAGAAAGCAAAGCTAAAATTAGCCGGAGGTTCTATTACGCACTTTGGTTTTGCGGTAATGCTGCTTGGAGTGCTTATCTCGGGCTATAATAAACGCGTAATTTCTTTAGATAGGACTAACACTTATATAGATTTCCAAAAAGAAACTTTTGAAGAAAATCTGAAAGAGAGTAGAGAAAATGTGCTACTGTTTAGAAATACGAATATGCCAATGGGTAATTATATTGTTACTTATCTTGGCGACTCTACAGTACAATCGGCACCACCACTTACTTATTTTAAAGTAAAATACGATCGAAGAGATTCGGAAACCAATGAATTAAAAGAGAGCTTTGTTTTATATCCACAGGCTTATAAAAAGGAAAAGAGTGCTAATCCCGATGCGCGTCATTACCTTACTTACGATGTATTTACTTATATTAATTCTTTTTCGGAATCCGAAACACACCCCGACTCTATTAAATACAAAGAACACACGCTTGGCAAAGGCGATACCGTATTTTTAGCCAATGGATATTTAGTGTTTGAAAAATTACAAGCTACTACTTCTAATAAAAATTATGTTCACAGTGAAGGCGATATTGCAGTAGAAGCAATCTTGCACAGTTACGATTTAGACGGACGTACAGGCTCTTTGCACCCTGTATTTGTAATTAATAATACTACCCAAGTTAATACTATTGTAGATACATTTAGAGATTTGGGCGTGTGTGCACGTATAGACAAAATAAACCCGGAAGACGAAACTGTAAAATTTGGCATATACCAACAAGGGCAGCAAGACGATTATATCGTTATGAAAGCTATCATTTTCCCTTATGTCAATCTACTTTGGGGTGGTATAATAGTGATGATAATTGGTTTTTTTGTAAGCTGGAGAGGTAGGAAGTAAAAATAAAAACCATTGCTTTGGCAATAAAGGGTTATTATTTACGTTTCTAAGAAATCTTAATTCATTTAACGAAAAAACACACATTTATGTCTAAGCTTAAAGTTTTACTACTCTTAATTATTGTTTTTGGAAGTATTCAGGCATCTGCCCAACACCAACAAACAAGAAGGTCGCCAAAAAAAATATTACCACAAACTAATCGAGACAACCACGTAATACGGACTATTAAAAAAAGCAATTTGCAATTAGTAAAAGGTAAAAATACCGCTGCAAGACCTAACAACGATGCAGTGGCTGCCTTAGCAAGTACTGTCGGTTGGTATAATGTTGCCAGTACAGGTTACGAATACGAAGATTCTTTGCGTTATTTTTGGCACGATACATTTGGTATGAATTTCGATTATATTTTCTCATTAGAATTAGATATAGAACCATTCAAGCCTTATAGTCTATTAAGTCCTAAAGAAAGAATTGAGAGAGATTATATAAGCCAAAAAGTAGATTCGATGGAGCTATACGCTTGGGAATCTACAAGTGCTACTTTTAATGAAGCCGCGGAATTAAAACTAAATAATTCAATAGATGCTAATGATTTAATTACAAATATGCTTGTAACTTCTTTAAATGGGGTGGATTATGAAAACGAATATCAGAGTGAGTATATTTATGATTCGGGAAATAGATTAATAGAAATTATCGGTGCAAATTACAATGGAACTGCTTTTGAAGTATATGGAAAAGACACCTTTAGCTATGATGCCAATGGCAATCTAATTTTTGAGGGTTGGCAAACTTACGATGGATCTGCATATACTTTAGCATACTATATCGAATACGAATACAACACTAATGATTTATTGACCAAAGAATCGTACTATAATTACGATGCATTAAATATGGTTTTCAATCTTTCAGATGAATATGAATTTAGCTATGATGTTTTTGATAATTTATCTTCTGTTTTGAATAAATACGATAATGGGGGAGGATTAGAAAATTCTGAATTATACTTATACGAATATACAGGTAGTAACCAAATATTGGAATGTATAATGCTTGATTGGGATGATATAAATTCAGCTTGGGATTCTTCTACTAAATTTTCTTATACTTATGGTACAGGTATAAATCCGGAAACAGAAACTATTGCCGAATATTCAGGTACTATCTGGGAAGAAAATAACCTTTACCATTATTATTACAATGCAAATGATGAATTAGATAGCTTTATATGTGAAGAAGAATTTGGTGGTTTCTTTTTCCCTACATTATTGGTTAAATACAACAGAAACGAATTCGACCAACTCGAAGTTTTAGAGTCATTTTCTGAATATAATCCATTAGACAGCACTTGGGCTGTATCTAATGACGATCTTTTATTTACTCTTTACTACGAAATTGATACAACAGGAATTAATATTAAAAACCCACAACTTAGCCTCGAACTCAACATTTTTCCTAACCCTGCTACTAACCAATTAACCATAAATACAGGCAACGAAAGAGTAAATGCTATCAACATTTACGACAATATGGGCAGATTGGTATTACAACAGCGTACTAATACTACTCAAAAAGAAATTACTGTTTCAACAGGAAACCTTAGCAATGGTACTTATACAGTGCAGGTAGTAGGCGATAATAAACAAGGTAGCAAGCAGGTAGTGATAGCGAGGTAAATTAGGGTTTAATAATTTTTTAAAAAGTGTTTCCATAATGATTGGAAACACTTTTTTTTCGACTTGTGCTTTTTAGTGTGTTTTCAATGCATTTGCATTACGTGCAGTTTTTATAATAAACCGCTATCAAGTATATTGAATAGAGAAATTTGTTAACTGTTTAAT
>CAYUXT010000012.1:0-56752 GCA_964448955.1 uncultured Taibaiella sp.
CAAAGCCCCAATCTAAGCAATTTTAGGTGATTGTAGTGCGCAATGTGGGTTAACAAAGGGAGAAATTTTGCTTTTACATCATACATAGCGCAACGTTTTAAACCCAAACTATTAAAGTATTAATAATTTGGGTTTAAAACGTACTTATATCCTTTGAAATCAGGTTTACTTGTGGTGATGATGTTATTCAGTATCTAACTTTTGGATAATTAGCTCTAATTGTTCTATTCGTTTTTCTAAATCCTTAATTTTTTGTTCTTGGATTTGCGCCTTATAGTCTAATGCTTTTACACCAACGAGTGTAAGCCCGGCAAGGTCGCCGGAGTTGTATCCAATCCTTTTTTCATTGCTTTTGCCCGAAGGGTCTGCATCTACTTCTGTTTGTACTTCCGGAGGCAAACTTTGAGCTATAACACCAATGTGGGGAATTGAGCGGTCTTCTTTGCTTTCTTTGTTGTAAAAATAGGTAGCAGATTCTATTTTTCTTATTACCTCTAAGTAATTATTATACTGTTCTGCTCCTATATAATTAATGGTATTTTTCTCTCTTTTATCACTAATCACATTAAATGCGAGGGCATATACACTGCAAAATCCACCACCATTGGTATCAGTAAAATTAAAACCGCCACCTGTAGAACCACTACCATTTCGTGCATATATGATAGCTCCATTGGGAACGCCCAAGTATGTAAGCAACGATAAGCCTACATAACCAGATCCACCAGATTGTTGTATGCGTACATTTGCGTTAAGAGAGCCCCTGTTACTTTGTGTGTGTAAGGAGCTAGCGTGTGGAAATGAGGTTCCTATACCAACTCTGCCATCTGGTTGAATGCGCACTCTTTCTAAAGAATTAGTAGCAAACGACAACGATGTATTTTCAAAATTCCAAAGTACCATTTCTTGAGAAGTGGAGCTAGCTGCACCTAAAATTAAGCCATCAGTTGCATTTTCACCTGTATTGGGATTAGTGATATGTAGCCCTCCATAAGTTGATGTTCCTTGTTGATGCAAATGCAAACTACCGTTATTAGGGTTTGTAGTATTAATTCCAATACTTGACGAAAGTTCAGTAATTATTGAATTACCACCTGTAGTTGCTCCGGTAAATTTAATGATTCGGTTTGCTGTGCCATTAATATTAGCACTGCCGGCAGGCCCAGTTGCTCCTGTGGCTCCTGTTGCTCCTGTTGGACCAGCAGGTCCCTGTGCTCCTGTTGCTCCGGCTGGACCAGCAGGTCCCTGTGCTCCTGTTGCTCCTGTAGCTCCGGCTGGACCAGCAGGCCCTTGTGCTCCTGCAGGACCAGTGGCTCCGGTTGGACCAGCGGGCCCTTGTGGCCCGACAGGACCTGGCGTGCTGCCACTTAGTGCGTACATAGCATAGGGTACACTATTTAATTCTGTAGTCCCTAAATCGGTAAAATTGCTACCACCATTAGGATCAATTTCTACTTTTACAAATTTGTCGTTAGTACCCCAATCAATAGCAGTCATATCTCCAGATACAACTATTCCACTGCCGATAGCAATATTATATAAACCAAATTTATTAGTAGTGGTATTATGTGTTTCTGCATACAGATTTGTACCATTTACTATACTGTCTATTAAAGTAATTCGAAGAGATAATGCTGTATTAGCTAATGGTTCACCTTCGCCGGATCTTGCGATACCCTGATAATTAAACTTTTGAGATTGTGCAAATACCGAAACCATTGCGATAATTAATACCGAAACAGAAAGAAAAATTTTTTTCATCATTGTAGTTTATTTTTTAATTATTTTAAAAGAATTATAGAATTTAGTATTACGTTCTTCTGTAGTTACTGATAATATATAGTTAGCTGCTGCATAGCCACTAAGATTAATGCTTTGTTTTTCATTTCCGAGAAGTAAAAATACTTTTTTATCATATAATAATCTGCCACTAATATCATAAAGCCTAAGTGCTAATACAGAATTAGGGGCTAAATTTGGTTGAAGATATAAATTATTTTCTGTAGGATTGGGAAATAAATGTAATTGGTTTTGAGACAATTTGGGTTCATCTACTTTAATTGTTGTGTCTTCTTCAATAATCAAAGGTTGTAAAACACCTTGTGTAACTGCAATACCATTACCTGCGGCAGTATGCACAAGTGTCATTTCTCCAATAGACCACTCAAAAGTAATTCCTCCTCTTATAGCATTACCTCCACTGGAGTTAATGGTGTTTTGCGCGTAAGAAAAGGAACCTAAAAACATCAATAAGATAAAAAGATAATTAAACATATTTATAGTTGCTTTTTAAACACTTGAAAAAATAAGCTCTTCCACCTATATCATAATGTGCGAAGATACATTAATTATTTGGAAGCACAAAACACATAAGATAATACTCAAATACTAACAGACAATAATCTGCATTAACATCAATTAAACAAATAGACAAATAAATGCACAATTATTAGGCTAATTTAGAATTAACAGCATTTGCTTATGGATATACAAAATATAATTAAACGCATAATACGTTTATAGCAATATTACTCAATCAATGCTACATTAATTGATGTTTTTAGCAAGACTTATTCAAGATGCTTTTGTAAGCAAAACAAGCCATCTTGTGTAATATAACTACCTCATTCTCCAATTGTATAATATTTTTGTACTTTGAGATGAATTATTTTGCCGGAAACAACTAATAAATATGGTGTATGTATTTGTGAATCAGCATTTTGTTTTCAATAATTTAATAGACATTCAATTATTATACTAAAAAAATAATAACGAAAAATTTACCTTTGTGGTGTTTTATATTATGCGTTCATAAAACAACATACTAATTACTAACCAAAATCGCTTTTTCATGTATAAGATATTTACCTTTATAATTTCGATATTATCTTGTTTTATAAGTATTGCACAGCCTATAAATGACAATTGCAATAATGCAATCGAAATTATTATACCTAACTCCGGCTATGCTACAGGAATATTTGTTTCTGATACGATAGATATTAGCTCTGCTACAATGCAATCTGGGGAAACGGTACCTCCGGCAATTTTGGTTGCGGGTCAAAATCAAAAATCGGTGTGGTTTAAGTTTAAAATAGCTACTAATAGACAGCTTAGAGCTACGCTAAAACAGCCGGGAACTACTATTACAGCTGGTGATGTTGGATTTTCCATTTATAAAACTCAAAATTGCTTACCCAATAATTCTCAAATAAGCCTGAAACTTACACCAATTGAAACTTTTGGAAATTCTTATCATCCATGTGTAGATTCGGGTGATTATCTCATTCAAGTTTCCTCTAAAATGACTGCAAATGGACCTATTTTTATAGAATTAGATATAGATCCAACTTATGCACCTTATGACGAAAGAGATTCTGCATATCAATTTGGCATAATGAACCAAGCAAGAAAGCATGTGATTTATGAAATTGGATGTCATTCTAAAGAAAGCATAGACGAAGTATGTTCGGGACTACCTAACCCAAATTTATACACAAAAACGTCTTGGCATACATTCCAAACCCCTGCATATTTCGATTATATTGCTATACTATTAGCAACGGGTAGTGGTAGTTATTTTACCACTAATACTAATCATACTATTGGCTATAGATTGTACGAAGGAGATGCGAGAACAACTTCGCTCAACTCTCTCATTCCTTTAGACACTTGCGATACTCTTGTAACTACTGGTTATTATCCTGCAAGAAGAACTTACAAATGTGGTGCTTTAGATCCTAATAAAACATACTCCATTCAGCTAATATTCCGACACGATTTTAATGCAGCCATTCGATTGGGAATATTTAAAGAAGGTATTGATAGTGCAAAAGGACCTCTACCTATAGCATCTCAAATACACAATGATAACAAATTGGGTGTTTTACCATTCGGAACTACAAATAGAACGGACTATTTTGCATGTAACGCCTTACATATCAATAACGCATGCGGCAATACAAAGACGACAAATGGAATAGTAAGAGGAGGCTATAGATATAATATAAGCACCTATTTTACATTTGAAGTTGATGAAGTATGTAACATACAGGTTAATGCCAATAATCCTTCGGGGGTTACCAATTGCAGAGACCGGTATATTAGAGTATTTAGTGATAGTGTTACTAATAACTGCAATGATTTAGACACTACTGCACTTTATGATGAGTTTTTTAATTCTAAGTGGCTAAATTGTATTCCACCCGGTAAATACACCATACAAGTAATGGGCACAGATTCTCAGCAAGTTATTCTATATTATAGTTCATTAACGACAACCACTTCTTCGGCTTGTATGTTTTCTAATTTTGGACAACCATTCACATTGTCGTTAGTGAAAAACACAGTACATGCAGAGAATAATTTTTCTTTATTCCAAAATGGCGCATTTGATACCATTTATAACTATCAACCATTAAATATTGGTACTAATCATTTAGCCAAATATGACACCTTTGGTTGTATGAATGCAGTGTTACCTGCTAATAATTCTTGTGATACTAATTACAAGAAGGCAATGTACAGGCAATTTGTAGTTGCAGATAGTGGCATATTGGATGTACCCAACAGAAGTTCTTATTTTTATGAATTAAATGCCTATCATTACTATAAATACCAATTATACAGAGGAAATGCCAATACTTTAGCACAAGCACAAAACGTATGGTCGTACCCTGATACTATTTCCGGTTTAATTCCTTACAGTACTTGTTTTCAATACAATAATGCTTTTAATGTTTGCGTAGTACCGGATACATATTCGTTGGTTACGCTTGGTACAGATATTTTTGTTGGAAAAACAGACCGTCCTTCTGTAAGGTTACGAACTTATAGTACAGAGTTTCATAGTCCGAATGTAGCACAAAATATGGGCGATTTAGTTTCCATTATTAATAATGTAAATGGAGGATATGTTAATAGCATTACAGATACTTTTTCTTGTTACAACAATGCTGATACTATTAATGGAACACCTCCATGTGGCAATGCAAAAAAAGCGATTTATAGAGAATTCTATTTAAGTCAAAATGCATTTACAACCATTACAAGGTATGGTTACGGTACACTTTCCTTATTTAAAGGAAGAGCTTCTACAGGTGGATTAAACTCATTAGATTTAGAATGGCAATGTTTTACAAATAGAAGTACACTTGCATGCGAACCTTTAGATACCGGTTGGTACACAATAGTGAGTTATGGAACTGGTTCGAGTTACGACAATCCATTTCCTAATGGCGACATCTCTGGTGGAGATGCAGGAGGATACAATTGGGTACGCGTAACATTAACTTATGAGTGTGCAAAACCTAAATACAACAGACCCCATAAAGCTGCCGTAGATCCTATAAGCAATAATCCCATATTAGTAGAATGGAATGCGGCGGCTGATACAGGAGCATATCCGGTTACCGCAAGAAGCATAACACTACCTACAGAAAACTTTGATTGTTCTGTAGATACCCCATTTACTACACATCCTATAAATGCTTGTCATACTTCAAATAATAGGGTAGCGTATTATACTTTTGAATTAACCCAAGAAAGTTATTTGGTTTTTTATCCCGGAAACCATTGGGCAAAAATATATAAAGCTGATGTACGTACAGATTCGGCTCAATTCGACAATACAATATTGCCTTTGCAAGCATGTATGCAAAACTCCTCAAGAATAGAAATCTGTAAAGCACAACCAGGTATATACACTTTAGTATTGTTTGCCGGAATATCTAATGTTTGTAATAGTATTGCACCAGTAATTTATATAGATAAGGTAGGTGTATCAAGATTTGACCATGCAAATAATGCTTATGATTTTGATACAATTCCCCCTAATAATGCATATATCAATGGCAAACTTGGCGATGTAAACCCACTACATTCGGGTAGAGCTCCAAGTAATGACTTTTTTTATTGTACTACCGGAGCGCAAAATACAGACCCTACAAATAGTTCCTGCCATGCTGATTACAACCCATTAGTATATCAAAGCCCAGATACAAATAATGTATTGTATCCAGCACATACTACTAGTTATTTCATTACGAGAAGAAATCTTTGGTACACATTCAAAATAAACCATCCGGGGTGGGTAAGCGTAAAGGTAGACAACAAGACACCCGGAAGAATGTCGCAGGTGCGTTATGCAGTTTATCGCTCAGATGTAGATGGGAATCTTAACTTTTCTCAAGTAGTAACCAATGGTTTGGTAGATTCTTCATTAGCACAAGGATTAACACACATTATACATAACGGGCATCCTTACACAGTTTATTGTGAAGGATATAATGAAATTTCCTTTTTTGTAGAACCATGTAATTTCAATCAATCTCAACGCTATTATGTAGTAGTGGACAATAGAAACCCTTCATATTATGGTTATAATCCCGGCAATAATGATATGCGCCCAAATCATCAAGTTGAAGTTTCTGTAAAATTGGATTCCATAATACCACCCATGACGCAATTCGATTATTATGCTACCGCGGGTGATATGGACACTATCGATTTAGGTACACATTTTGGTCCCGAAGACAATTATGCTTGTGCTACAAGAAATGCATCTTATCCATCTAATGCTATTCCCTCTTGCGGGCAAAAAACTTTATGGTATAAATTTACCGTAGCAGATGGTGTAACCGGAAAATTTAAAGCTCGAATTTGGTTAGATAGTATAGCCCAGACTGCATACAATGCCAACAACATGAGATTGTATAGAGAGTTAACACCCGGAGACTCTACAATTAATGGATTGCAGCACATTTCTTTATCATATATTTATGAATCTAGTTCTTATTGGATGTTATCCTGTATTAGTCAAGGTACTTATTATTTAGTACTTACTGGTTGTGATAGAATAGATGAAATGGTGTTTCCGGAAATAAGACTTACGGAAGATGCCGGCGATTATTGTAGCGCCCCCATTGTAGCAAACATTTCAGGAAACGGGACAGCATCGGCATCATTGTTGGTAGATTGTCATACTATTGGTTCCGACTATGGCGAATTTTCGGATACATTAACCTGCCCGCCAAACGGCATTAAGAATGATTACAAAACCTCTTGGTTTAGGATAGATATTACAGGAACAGACACAGTTGATGTTACTACTTATTTAACAGAAAATACCAATGCAACTTCTGCACAGATTCAATATAGAATGATGACTGGAAATTGTAATGCTATGCAGGAACAAAGTTGTGTATTAGATGCACAAACACAAAATACATATCAATGTATGATACCGGGAAATAGTTATTTCATACAAGTGTTTGTACCTAAATATTATTTCAATAATAGTCCAAGCTATCCTACTACCGGTACTATTACATTAAATCTTAGTTCGGTAATTCATGGCGATACTTGTTCTCCTCTTAATAACTGTTTGGCAAATGCGAACTTTGTTGGATCTTTCAATTGTAATACTAACGATTCCGCAGTATTTGTTAATTACAGCACTTATGGCAATTCTATTCAATACCTATGGGATTTTGGATATAATAATGAAACATCAACACAAGTAGCTCCAAAATTTAGATATCCAGCATTGGCTAATTCTGCTTCATATACTGTAACTCTTAGGGTTATTAATACAGATTGTAACGACACTGCTTATGCCACACAACAAATTACAATTCCGCCCCGTCCGGGAGTTAACTTAGGTCCCGACACAGTTATTTGTACTTATGGCGATTCTTTACTTTTAGATGCAACATCTCATAATGGCAGTACCTATTTATGGCATAACAATTCTACTAACCCTACTTTCCTGGCTAACTTAACTGGAAGTAATTGGTATAAAGTATCTGTAACTTATGCAGGTTGTACTGTTAAAGATTCTATCAATGTTTATATCACTCCATTGTTTGCAAACCCTAAAGATACTTTTACGGTATGTAGCAATGAAGATACTATTACTTTAAATGCTTATAGAAATTTTTCAGGAACCACTTACTTATGGAATAATAACAGTTCAGATTCTATTTTGGAAGTTTCTTCGCCCGGAGTGTATTGGGCAGATATTACACTTAATGGTTGTACAGTAAGAGATTCTTTTATTGTATTGAATAATAATGATACATTTAATGTTTTAGGAAACGATACTTCTATTTGTGTAGGAGCTTCCGGATTCATTTTAAATGCATATCACTCTAATGCTACATCATACTTATGGCAAAACAATAGTACCAACGCAACTTTTAATGTAGATACTTCCGGTACTTATTGGGTAGAAGTGGTAATCAATGGATGTACATTTAGTGATACAATAAATGTAACTTCTGCTCCTTTTGCACAACATAGCCATTACGATACTTTATGTTTTAAAGATTATTATGTACTTCCTGGTGGCGACACAGCTTATACTTCCGGTGTGTATGTTGATACATTATTGGTAACTAATAGTTGTGACTCCATTGTATCCACCTATCTCTATTTTAGAGATTCTGTAGGTGTAATAGTTTATGATACAGTTTGTAGTAACCAATTACCTTTGGTTTGGAACGGTTTAAATGTAAATAGCGGCGGAGCCAATGCTGCTTCTTATACTACCAATAATATTTATGGCTGCGATAGTACCACAATTTTACATTTAACAATTAATCTAAAAGACAGCATTTCTTTTGCAGATAGCACTTGCATAAGTAGTTTGCCATATAATTTTTTAGGCACACCGATAAACAGCAATGGAACATATCACGATACTTTGCAAAATGTCAATGGTTGTGATTCTATTGTAACACTAATATTTACTATTCTTCCTGAATACACAGACACAATTCAGCAACAAATTTGTCAAGGTGATACATTTGTGTACAATAGCTTTTCTTATACTACAAGTGGGAATTATACCCACTACTTTAATTCTTCTAGGGGTTGTGATTCTATAGTTACCTTAGCATTAACCGTAAACCCATATTTAACACGTCAAACTTTCGACACCATTTGTTTTGAAGATTATTATGTACTTCCGGGTGGTGATACAGCTTATACTTCCGGTATTTATACCGATACATTAACGATAGCTAATACTTGCGACTCTATCATTACAACCAATCTTTATTTTAGAGATTCTGTAGGTGTATTCGTTTATGATACAATTTGCAATAACCAATTGCCCTATATATGGAATGGTATAAATGTAAATAGCAGTGGAGCCTATGCTGCCTCTTATACTACTAACAATATTTATGGCTGTGATAGCACTTCAGTTTTAAATCTTACTATTAATGTAACCGACAGTACTTGGCATACAGACAGTCTATGCCTGAATGACCTACCGTACAATTTCTTAGGAACACAAATATACAATAGTGGCACCTATCACGATACATTATTTAACATACACGGATGTGATTCTATTGTTACACTCATATTTAATGTGTTACCAATTTATAGCGATACCATAAGTGCTCAAATTTGTCAGGGAGATAGTTTTGCTTTTAATAGCACTCATTACAATACCACCGGATTTTATACGAATATATATACAGCACAAAACGGGTGTGATTCGTTTAAAACATTAAACTTAGTGGTGCATCCAATTCCTAATGCGCCAATAGTAAATAGCCCTATAAATTATTGCTTGGGAGCTACGGCACAGCCTTTATCCGCTAATGGCAACAATTTATTGTGGTACACTAATTCTTCCGGTGGTTTGGGCAATGCTATTGCTCCTACACCGAGTACTGCTATTTTAGGAAAACAAGTATATTATGTGAGCCAAACTATTAATAATTGTGAAGGAGTAAGAGATTCCATAGAGGTATATATATTAGAGCAACCAATTGCAGATTTCATTGTAATACCCGATACAGCTATTTGTTCCGGAGATACTATAAGTGTTGTATTTACCGGATATGCACCCGATAGTGCAAATGTAAATTGGATGTGGGGTGATGGCATTACACAGCAGATTAGCGATGATACATTTAGAGTGAGCTGGAACACTCAAGGTACAAAATCAATTTCTTTAGAAATTGAAAATAGAGGTTGTTTTGACGGGCCAAAACACAAAACGATTGATGTATTTCAAGGACCGGGCATACCAACAATAACCTTACCGGACTATGTGTGTATAAATGAAAAAGCAACAATTATTGGCATTTCAGGATTTGGAGGCGTTGATTATCATTGGCAGTATAATGGCAATGCAATAGATAGAGGCAATGAATTTGATATGACTTGGAATACTCCGGGGGTTAATCATTTTTCATTGTATGTAACTTACAAGCATTGCACTTCGGCTACAGCTTATGATAGTATAAGGGTTATTGATTTACCCTCTGCTACAATATTGTTAGAGGAACAAATTGTGTGCAAACAAGACACCATAAGTCTTCATCCTAAAATTTACGATGTAAATGCAAGTTATTTATGGACTCCGGAAATATATTTTCCTGATGAATTTTTATTCCCAATGGATCAAGCAAATACAAAAGCATTCATTCATATTCCGGGTTGGATTTCTTTAGAGGTAACTAATGCTTATGGTTGTAAAAATAAAGATTCCGTTTTTATCGATACTAAACCTTGTTGTGACTTGAATATACCTAATGCTTTTTCTCCAAATGCCGATGGATTAAACGATATTTTCCGTTTACATACCATAGCACAACAAAGCATAAATGAATTTGCTATATACAATCGTTTTGGAGAAAGAGTATTTATTTCTTACAAACAGGAAGAAGGGTGGGATGGAATGCATAAAGGAAAACCGGCAGATGCAGGAGTATATCATTACTATTTAAAATACACTTGTAGCGATGGTAGTGTTTATATTAAGAAGGGGCAAGTACATCTTATTAGATAATGTAATTGGCAATTTGTTGCTTGCTGAATGTGCAAGTAACAAATTGCTATTACTTTTTCCCTACCATCCTTCTGCCCATTTTAGAAAGATATTTTACAAAAAAGCTAAACTGCCCAAAAGGAATACTTATTGCCAATACACAGAGGGGCCATAGAATAGTAACAATAAGGATATAAACAATAGTCCAAACGGCTTTATTTTCTATTGTAAATAAAGGCATAACTTTCCGTCCTAAAAAGGCACACAAACTCCCACCTATGGCAAACGTACATAAGATAAGTACAACTTGTAAAATGTTTTTTACCTGCCACTTTGTTTGTAGCTTATTTAAGTAAGATTTTTTATTTTGGTCTGGTTGTGTTGTCATTTTTTGATTTTGGAAAGTGTCTTTACAACAAGATTTCATTTACAGTTTATTAATAATGGTGTAATTAGATGGTATATTTAGGCTGTATGTTACCGGCACATTTATTTCGGCTTTATTAAAGTCTAAAGTTAAAGTCATTGGTTTTCCTTTGTTATTAATATTTACAATACGTTTAAACGAAAACATTTGTTTATCGCTTATTTCTTTGTAATTATAATAGAGCAACTCGCAACTAAATTGCTTTGCGTCACTTTTAATGTATTGGTGGGTTAGCTGCCCCGAATTGGTTTCGTAAGTTAATGAAGACACAAAATCGTCTTTAGCTACATAAATGGTAATCGTTGTGTCTGTTTGTTCTACCTTATTAATAGCAGCACCGGATATTAAGGGATTACCGATAAAAAGATTTTCTAAAGCATCGTAAGGTATATCCGTATTAAGCTTTGCCACACCATCGGGATACGATGAAAGGAAGGCTTGTTTTTCTAATTTTAATAATGCTTTTATGGTATCGGGAGTAATTAACGCTCTTGCTATTTCTAATACACCACTCAAAGCTGTTACTGACGACCATATACCTTCGGAATATTGCATTTTGAGATGTGTAGTAAAGTTGTGCGATTGGTTATCGTCTTTGTAAGACGATGCTGCACGTGCCGAAAACGATTTGTATTTAATAGTATTGTTGTAAAACGTTATTGGCTCTTTTCCTTTAATGGGTTTGTCGCTACCGTCGGTAAGTGTAGATGTACTTACGCACGAATGGAATAGAGCAGCTATAAGCACAAAGCTAATACCTAAATTTACAACATTCAATATACTACTACGTTTATTCTTCTTCATACAATTTTTTATCCTTCACTTTTTTAGGCAACAAGTCGGAACCATCACCTATCGATAACGCTTTATTCCATAGTTCTATTGCTTTATTGGTATTTCCTAATTTGTATTCTATATCTCCCAAGTGCTCTAATAACACTGCGCTATCGTCCTCTTCCGTAAGCTCTATTGCTTTCTTAATGTAATCTTTGGCTATTTCGTAATCGCCTTGTTTGTATTTTATCCAACCGTAGGTGTCCAAAAAAGATGGTTGTTCCGGTTGTATTTTTAATGATTTTGCAGACATCCTTTCGGCTCTGTCCATATCTTTATTACGCTTAGAGAGGTAATAAGCATAATTATTTAAAGCAGTGGCGTTGCTTGCATCTATCTCTAAAGCAGCTTCGTAACAGCTATCCGAAAGCTCGTATTTTTTTAATTCTTGGTATGCATCGGCAAGCGAAGAATATATGGCAGAACGCAAACTATAATTCTCATTTTCTATGGTAACTGCTTTGTTAAAAACCGATATGGCATTATCATATTTTTTTTGTTGTAAGAAGCCTATGCCTTTATAAAAATATGGCACTAACTCTTCTGGAAATTGTTTGCTGGTTTTATCTGCAAAGTGTATTAGCGAATCGTAATTTTCTTTGTTTAAATAAATAGAAATAATTTGTTGGTATGGTGAAATATTAGTAGAATCTATTGCAATTGCTTTTTTATACATTGCCAATGCCTCGTCGGTTTTATTGTATTCGTTCAGTATATCGGCATAAAATATTAATGCCAAAAACTCTTCCGGTTTTTGTGTAGCAAGTTGCTGAGCATACAAGTAACCTTTAGATTTAAAGAAGGCTACAGTATCTGTACTTTCAAAATCAATTATGGGATAAATGAGCGAAATTTTATCTTCTGCCTTTAAGTGTTTACTCTCAATTACTTTATCGAATTGTTGGTACATTTTTACGGAATCGCCTGTAAGTCTGTAATGTCGAATAAGCGTAATGTGGTAAGCTTTGTTATTAGGGAAACGTTCTAATCCTTTTTGATATATTTCCATAGCAGCGGCAGTATCTTTTTTATTACTCATATATAGCTCTGCTAAAGTAATGGAATAGGCTTCGTTGTATGGGTCTATTTCTACTAATTTTTTAAGATTAACGATAACGCTATCGTATTTTCTTTGGTTATTATAGTATTGGTATCGGCTATAAATTATGGCTTCGTTATCTTCTTCATCCAGTACCACTTCTAAAGTATCTAATATTTTAATAGCTTTATTTATTTCTCCTACTCTTTCGTATTGGTGGATTTGATAAATAAGATATTGGCGTGGATTTTTCGACATTTTTGCTAACTCGCCAAATACTTCTGCCGATTTCCTAATTTCACCATTCAAGGCTAAGATGCCGGCTTTTCTTTCTTTGAACCAAATATTATCTGGGGCTAACTGTACCGCCAATTCTATTTCTTTTTTAGCTTTTGGATATTTGCCTTCGTTAGTCCAATATTCTGCCAAATGATAATGCCCTACTGCATAATCGGGATGTAATTTTGTAAACTTACTGAAGTTATTAAACATCTCCGTAGAATTACCTAATAGCATTGCTTTTACTCCATTAAAATAATACTCGTCTGAAAGTAACGCCTCTAATTCTATAGCACTATTTTTACTTTCATTTTTTTTATTTTTTTTGGATTGAGCCATAGCATTATAGCTCATCAAGAATATGCACATAGATAGTGCAATGCATATCTTTGATACATAAAAAAGCGATGAAATTATTTTGTATGTTTTCATGATAATATTGAAAAATCGCCTAAGCTGTAATCTTGTATTTGATTGCTTAAAGATACGCTTTTTCCAATTAAACTATTAGAAAAATTGGCTTTGTTAATCTGGGACTGCTCTCTTACAATACTATTAGTAATGATAGAATCTTTTACAACTACCCCTTTTTCCAAAGATACGTGCGGACCGATAATACTATTTTCTATTACTACATCATCTGCAATAAAGCAAGGTGGCACAATAATACTGTTATTCAATACTGCTTTATTACTTACTAATTGTTCTTTATTTTTTTTAATTTCTAAAATGCGTTGGTTGGTATAAACCGTAGCATCTTTATTACCACAATCTAACCACTCTTCTACTTGGTCGCTATAAAACTTTTTGCCTTTTAAGCGCATATTTTCCATCGCATTAGTTAGTTGATATTCTCCTTTTTCTTTAATGTCGTTATCTATTAAGTATTGCATCTCGGCTCTAAGGTTAGCGCCGTCTTTAAAATAATAAATGCCTATTATTGCTAAGTCGGAAACGAAAGTGTCGGGCTTTTCTACAAAAGCGGTAATGTGCCCGTCGTCGGCTAATTGCACTACACCAAACTGCGAAGGGTCTTCTACTTTTTGTGTCCAAATGATGGCATCTTTTGTAGTGTCTATTTTAAACTCTGCTTTTATTAAAGTATCTGCAAATGCTATAAACACATTACCGTCTAAAGAATCTGCTGCGCATAAAATAGCGTGTGCTGTTCCTAATGCTTCTTCTTGATAACAAATTTTACCTTTTGCACCTAATTGGTTGGCTATATTTACGAGTAAGGTTTCTGTTTCTTTACCAAATAATGGATTAATAATGTAGGCTATTTCGTTTATAGGTTCGTTAGCTGTAGCAGCTATATCTTCTACTAATCTTTGTACTATGGGTTTGCCGGCAATAGGAATTAATGGTTTGGCTGTTGTAAGTGTATGGGGTCTCATTCTTTTGCCCATACCTGCCATTGGAATAATTATGTTCATCTTATTTATTTAAAATTTTATTGAATTATAGTTTATTGATTGCGAGCAAAGGTAAGCATTAGTCAAAGTAATTAATGTAAAGAGTTGTTTAAATAAAAATGGGCAATTTTTACATTGTACAATACAATTTTATACCGCAACTTGCGCTTTAATATGTGGGTGGCTATTATAATTCTCTAAATTAAAATCCTCAAATTTAAAACTAAAAACATCTTTTACTTCAGGATTTATTTTTAATACCGGCAATTCGTAAGGAGTTCGAGTAAGCTGCAATTTTGCTTGTTCTATATGATTGGTATATAAATGCACATCACCAAAACTATGTACAAACTCTCCATATTCCATATCGCAGACTTGCGCTATCATCATAGTAAGCAAGGCATACGATGCTATGTTAAACGGAACACCCAAAAACACATCTGCACTTCGTTGGTATAATTGACAGCTTAATTTCCGTTTCCCACCTTCCGTTTCTGGTGGCGTACTGTAAAACTGAAATAGTGCATGGCAAGGACTTAATGCCATATCGGGTAGCTCTGCCACATTCCAAGCATTTACTATTATCCTTCTACTATCGGGGTTGGTTTTGAGCTGGTGTATTACATCGCTTATTTGGTCGTAAGTTTTACCATCTGCTCCTTGCCAACTGCGCCACTGCTTGCCATAAACAGGTCCTAAATCGCCATTCTCGTTTGCCCATTCGTCCCAAATACGAACATTATTTTCTGTTAAGTAAGCAATATTAGTATCGCCATTAAGAAACCAAAGTAATTCGTAAATAATAGATTTTAGATGCAGTTTTTTGGTGGTTAATAAAGGGAATCCTTTTTGTAAATCGAACCGCATCTGATAACCGAAACAGCTAATAGTACCCGTACCTGTTCGGTCTGCTTTGGTAGCTCCGGTGTCTAAGATATGTTGTAGTAAATTAAGGTATTGCTGCACTTTTATAATTTTAAATGTTGAATTATGAATTGTTTCTCACAGAGTTTTGATTAATTTCACACAGAGCTTATTGAGTTTTAAAGTTCACAAAGTTTTTCTCGCAAAGGTTGTTTAGAATCAAAGAGGCTATATTTTAAATTGTTTTAGATTTTTCCTCCTATCGTCGTCAAAATGATAATGGGAAAACTTTATTGAATTTTGAATAATTTATCTTATCTTGTATGTCTAAAAATCATTGTCGCACTTCGACTTCGCTCAGTAACCAATTGACAAATTAACTGTTTTTTACTTTGTAAGCTATTAAAGTATTCTGCATCAGAGCGCAAATGGTCATTCGTCCTACTCCACCAGGTACAGGGGTAATATAGCTGCACAATGGTGCTACATCATCAAAATCTACATCGCCTACTAATCTTGCTCCCGATTTACGGGTATTGTCTTCTATTCTATTGATCCCTACGTCTATAACTATTGCACCTTCTTTTACCATATCGGCGGTTACATATTTTGGTCTGCCGATTGCCGCTACTATTATGTCTGCACTTTTACAGATTTCTTTTAGATTGTGTGTTTTAGAATGACATAATGTAACGGTACAATTTCCAGGATTGGTATTTCTGCTCAATAAAATACTCATTGGCGTACCAACAATATTACTTCTGCCAATTACTACACAATGTTTTCCTGCTGTATCTATATTATAATGCTGTAACATCATCATAATACCATTAGGAGTGGCAGAAACAAAAGTATCTTGACCGATAACCATTTTGCCGATACTTACCGGATGAAAACCATCCACATCTTTTTCGGGAGCAATAGTATTGATTACTTTAAACTCCGAAATATGCTTGGGCAAAGGCAATTGCACTAATATTCCGTCAATTTCCGAATTAGAATTAAAAGAGCGAATGTGCTCTAATAACTTTTCTTCGCTAATAGAAACATCTAATCTTAACTCAGTAGATTTAAAGCCAATCTCTTTACAAGTACGCGTTTTGGCTGCTACATAGGTTTCGCTTGCGGGGTCGTTACCCACTAATATGGCTACCAAATGTGGCACTCTTTTTTCTGTAAGTTTAATGTTATCTACCTCTTCTTTAATTCGAGATAATATAGATTTGGATACCAAAATTCCGTCTAAAAGCTGCATAAATGCAAAGGTAATTTTATATTATCTATTTAAAAAAAAAGGAAATCCACATAGAGTTATGAATAAGTTTGGGATTAATTATAAGATATTTTATATTTGCAACGACTAAACTAAGTATATAAAATATGCCATCTTTCGACATTTCTGCTAAAGTAGATGTACAGACTTTAGATAATGCAGTAAATACAGCCATAAAAGAAATATCTACTCGTTTTGATTTCAAAGGCAATCACGTGGATATAGATTTAGACAAAAAAACTTTTTTGTTGAAAATAGAAACAGAAAGCGAAATGAAATTGCAACAAATAGAAGATTTGCTGCTTTCTAAAGCTATGAAACATGGATTAGATGCGAGTGTATTTGACTTTAGTAAAAATCATTCCGCTTCGGGAAAATATGTGCGGAAAGAAGTTTCTGTAAAAAACGGCTTAGACCGCGATGATGCCAAAAAAATTGTAAAATTAATAAAGGACGGCAATTTAAAAGTTCAGGCAGCGATAATGGACGACATAATAAGAGTTACCGGCAAAAAGATAGATGATTTACAAGCAGTTATACAACTATGTAGGAGTAGTAATCTTAACTTGCCTTTGCAATTTGTGAATATGAAAAATTGACATAAAAAAATATTTTGTATTCTTATCAATTTTTAATATAGATTTGGGTTATATTTTAAAATTTACCGTATTTAAAAAAAAATAACATTAACATTTAACGCATATAATAACAAAATGAAAAAATCTATACTATTTTTATTTTTATGGCTTACCATCTTTTCATTAACAGCAGAAGGGCAAGGTACATTAATGCCAATACCACCTCATGTGAACAATTACGCATCTGGTACGCATGTTAGGGGTTATTGGTTTACTGCCCCTATTGACTTTACAATTACAGGGCTAAGAGTGCCTCCGGAAGCAGGAATGGGACTTCAAAGTATGCAAGTTGTATTAATTGATGACAATCCTGTACCTGCATGGCCTACATTAATAGCAGGTGTTACCAATTTGGTTCACATACCTAATGCACCTAATGGAGTTATTCAAACGGTAAATATTCCAATTTTAGCAGGTCAAAGAGTGGGTGTTTTGGGGTTTGCCGGAAGTGTTAATTCTTATAGTGCTTCAGCAACTCCATTTGCATCTAATATTGGGGGGAACCCAATACAACTTCAAAGATTTGGATGTCAAGCAAGCAATATAAATGTTGCTCCTGCTGTTCCGGCAAACCAAATTTTTTGGGAAATGAATCTTCAGATTGCAAGGATAGAGCTTTACTATCAAGACTGCCCCGACCAACCAGACACAACGTATGTAACAATATGTCAAGGACAAACTTACCAAGTAGGTACAAGTAGTTATAGCACAAGTGGTACTTATGTAGATGTTTTTCCTTTTGTAGATCATCCTAATTGCGATAGCAATGTAGTAACAGTTTTAACCGTAAATCCAACTTATACTACATACATAGATACTGCCATTTATGAAGGAGATTCGGTTACTATAGCGGGTATTCATCACAAATTTGAAGGTACATATAATTATCGCTGGCAAACGCTTTTAGGTTGCGATAGTAATTTTACACTCAGGCTTAAAGTAATTCCCTGGAAATTAGATACCAATATTGTTCATATATGTATAGGTGAAAAATATTATTTAGACACAGTAATGTATGATAGAACCGGCGTGTATTACGATACTTTCCGTTACGAATGGGGGCATCATTTTTATAGAACAGTAGTAACAGTGCATCCTTTACCTATCATTACTATTACCCCCCACCCCGAAAGTAATGATGGTATAATATGTATTCACGATTCTTTAAAACTATCTGCAACCGGAGCTATTTATTATGAATGGGAGTATATAACCCCCAAAGAAGAATTAAGATTTGGAGATACCACAGACAAACAAACTGCTTATATACATTACGACAATACCACTATAAGAGTTTTTGGTAGAGATATATGGACTTGCGAGAACACCAAAGACATTTCTATAATATCCGAAAAATGCTGCCAAATGTTTGCACCTACAGCATTTTCTCCAAATGGCGATGGCTTAAATGACAAGTTAGAACTCTACAGCCGCTCCATTCCAAAAGAATTTAGAATGACGGTATATAATAGATTAGGGCAGGTTGTATTTGTCGGTAATGACATTTCAGATAAATGGGACGGTACAATGCCTAATGGCACAGAAGCTCCTAATGATACATACTTCTACCATATTACAGGTAAGTGCTCTAACTTTGAGCCCATTAATATGAAAGGAGAAATTACTGTTATTAGATAACCTAAAAAAATATAATCTCTTAAAAAAGCTGTCCAATAGTGGCAGCTTTTTTAATTACAATACCAAGTATTTAAAATCACTCCGAAGTTTATTTTTTGAATAATACCTTTTTAATTTTTACTTTTGAAGTATTCTCTTACGAAGTAAATTTTTGAAATTCCTAAATGAATATCCGTAAATCCATAAGACATCAGCCCGAACTACATACATCGGCTCTTAATGATGTATTGTTTATTCTATTGTTTTTCTTTCTGATTATAGCTACATTGGCTAACCCAAATGTAATAAAACTAATGAACCCTAAAGCTAATAGCGATACCAAAGCGAAACAAACGGTTGTGGTCTCTATTGATGCTAATCAAATGTTTTATGTAGGTACTCAGAGAGTTAATGTAGAAGAATTAGAACAGTTAATTGCAGAAAAAGTTGCTAAAAGCACCGATGGCGAACCTACAGTAGTTATTAATGCAGATAAATTAGCAACGGCAGATAATATAGTAGCCGTAATGCGATCAGCACAAGCCCTTAAAGTAAAAACTGTTCTTTCCGTAGCTAAGGAAAAATAGTTTTGTTGCTCGCAAAGGCGCGAAGAAGGCTTTTTTTATTTTCTCACAGAGATGACAGAGTATTAGAGTACACGGAGTATTTTTTTCTCGCAAAGGCGCAAAGGTCTTTTAATTAAATACCATCATCAAATTATCATACTTCGACTACGTGGTCATTGAGCGAAGTCGAAATGCTCAGTAACCATCATCAAATCAACTATTTTTGACTTTTTAATTTTGACTTTTTAATTTAATAATATATGCATTTCAGTATCACAAGAAGTCCCAAAGGGCATTTGATTTATATAATTGATAACATTACTTCTGTAGAAAGTGTTTGCAATAAAGAAGAAAGCGAATATGTGAAATCGCAATTTAAAAATGAACAAAAAATTATTGCGATTAATAAATATAGCCATCAATTATTTATAGTAATCATTAATGAAGAAAAAGATATTGCTTTAGCGAATGAAGGCATTAGAAAACAAGGTGCTCTACTTTGTAATCAATTAAATAAATTAAAATCTACTACTGCTTCAATAAGCAATAAATCGCAAACCCCTAACGCTGCTTACTTGTTGGCAGAAGGCATATCACTTGCAAACTATCAGTTTCTTAAATACAAATCCGATGCTCGTAAAATAAAAAATAGCTTATTGGAATTGTATTTCGACAAAGAAAGCATAGACAATAAATCTTTACTACTGCTCCAAACCATTACCGATGCATTATACAATGTACGGGATTTGGTAAACGAGCCATTGCAATACCTTACCGCAGAAGAACTTTCCAAAGAAATTACCCGATTAGGCAAAGAAGGAAGATTTAAAGTTACGGTACTGAATAAAGCAAAAATAGAGCAATTAAAAATGGGTGGTATCCTTGCGGTAAACAGAGGCAGCATTTTGCCTCCGACATTTACTATTATGGAGCATAAACCCTTAAAAGCTAAAAATAAAAACCCAATAGTATTAGTAGGGAAAGGTATTGTTTATGATACCGGGGGGCTTAGCCTTAAACCCACTAAAGACTCTATGGATTCTATGAAAAGCGATATGAGTGGCGCCGCTTTGGTAACAGGATTAATGTATGTTGCCGGCACATTGGATATACCCTTACACATTATAGCTTTAGTACCTGCTACCGAAAACCGCCCGGGAGAAAACGCTTATGTTCCCGGTGATATTATTACTATGTACGATGGTACTACCGTAGAAGTTTTAAATACCGATGCAGAAGGACGATTAGTATTGGCAGACGCATTACATTATGCTAAAAAATACAATCCGGAAATAGTTTTTGATTTTGCCACACTTACTGGTGCAGCATCGGCAATTGTGGGCGATAACGGTATTATCTGTATGGGCAATATAGATGAAGAACAAAAAAACAAACTCAAATCGAGTGGCGAAACACAATACGAGCGTTTAATGGAATTACCACTTTGGAACGAATATGCAGCAATGATAAAATCGCCAATTGCAGATTTAAAAAACATAGGCGGACCGGTAGGTGGTGCCATAACCGCAGGAATGTTTTTAAAATATTTTACAGACTATCCTTGGATGCACTTCGATATTGCAGGTGTGTCTTTCGGTAGTAGCAGTAAGGATTACAGACCCGTAGGCGGTACAGGATTTGGGTTAAGATTGATTACCGATTTTTTATTGAACTATGGAAAGAAATAAGCTGCAATCAAAGGGTTAGACCATTTTTAGGGGAGTAGAAAATCATTTTCAATTCAATTACCTATTTTGACAAACTTTACATTTATCAAAAGAAAAAACAAAAATCCCAACACACCCCTACCCTTCTAATTCTATAATTTTTTCAAAAATTAATTCGTATTCTTTTTGGAGTGCAGATAATTGAGCGCAGATGTCATTGTATTTTTTTTCTGTTTCTATAAACTTATTTTTATCAGCATAGATGTCGGGGCTTGCTAACTGCCCTTCTAACACTATCTTTTCTGCTTCTATAGCATTGATTTGCGATTCTGTTTTTTCTAAAAGCTTTTGTTGTTTTTGCAATTCTCTTTGCATTTGTTTTTGTGCACCATCTTGGTGTTTGGGCACTTTAACAATTTCGGGTTCGGGCACACTCTTCACTTCTTTAACTATACTATCTTTAGTATTATTTCGCTTTTCTTTCCACTCGTGCCACTCTTCGTAGGTTCCTTTAAAGTCGAGTACTTTACCATCTTCTATTTCCCAATATTTTTGCGCTGTTCTGCTTACAAAATATCTATCGTGCGACACTAATATATAAGTGCCTTCGTACTGGTTTAGGGCATCTATTAATAATTCTACAGATTGTATATCTAAGTGGTTGGTAGGCTCGTCGAGTAAGAGAAAATTGGCTTTTCCTGCAATAACTTTGGATAATGCTACTCTTGCTTTTTCGCCACCCGACAATACTTTAATTTTTTTAAAAACATCATCTCCCGTAAATAAAAAGCAGCCTAATAACTGACGTAATTCCAAATCATTTTTACCACTGCCACTTGTAGCCAATTCTTCTAAAATAGTATGTTCTAAATTTAAAGATTCTAACTGGTGCTGAGCATAAAAACTCGCTTTTACATTATGCCAACCGTTGCGCTCTCCTTCAAAACTTTCCGTAGCAGCAATAATACGCATCAACGTAGATTTGCCTTTACCATTGGCACCTACCAATGCTATTTTATCGCCACGCCAAATCTCTGCATCTGCATTGTTCAATATGGATAAATCGCCATAACTTTTAGATGCATTTTTTATTTCGCATACTATTTTTCCGGGCTGTACGTCCACATCAAAACTAATATTCATTTTGGGTGCATCGGCATCGGGTAATTCTATTCGGTCTAACTTATCTAATCGCTTAATGGCACTCTGCGCTTGTGCTGCTTTGGTGGCCTTGGCTCTAAAGCGTTCTATAAATCGCTCTTGTTGTTTAATATATTTCTGCTGGTTTTCATACTCTCTTTCCAAAAACTCTAATCGGGTTTCTTTTTCTTTTTCGTAGAAAGAATAATTACCGCTATAAAAATCCAAATCTTGCTGAAACAAAGCAACAATTTTTGTAACCATTCTATCTAAAAAATACCTATCGTGCGAAACTATAATTACCGTACCGGGATAGCTTTGGAGGTATCTTTCTAACCATTCGATAGAGGGCAAATCTAAGTGGTTGGTAGGTTCATCGAGCATTAAAATATCGGGTTGCTGCAACATCATTTTAGCCAAAAGCACTCGCATACGCCACCCTCCACTGTACTGATTATAGGGGCGTTGTAAATCTGCTGTACTAAAGCCTAATCCTTCTAAAACTTCAGCAGCTCTATGTTCCATTTCGTAACCGCCTGCTAACTCAAAATTATGTAAGGTTTCTGCATATTGAGCAAGTAAGTCTTCGTCTTCTGGTAATGTTTCTAACTCTTTGGTAATGTCTGCCAACTCTTTTTCTGCTGCTACGGCTTTTTCGAATGCCGTCATACCTACAGAAAGGATAGAATTATCGGTAGAAAAGCTCAATAAATCTTGATTAAAAAAACCGATTGTAGTATCGTTTGCTTTTTGAATACTTCCATTATCAATGCTGTATTCGCCCATTATAATACGCAATAGGGTAGATTTTCCGGCACCATTTGGACCTACTAAGCCTATTCTTTCTCCCGGACCTATTTGCCAATTTACACTATCCAACATCTGGCGCGCGCCAAACGAAAATGAAACATTATTAAGCGAAAGTAACATTTGTATCTTTTATTTTTTTCAAAAATTGTCGGCAAAAATAATCAATTAGAATGAGTGGGAAGTGGATTTTCTCGCAAAGAATAGTTTTTTTCGTGCAAAGAACATTAAGGGGCAAAGTTTTTTAAAACCATTAAGAAGTTAAGAATAATGAAGATTTTATTTTATTAAATCATTAAGAAGTTAAGAGCAGTTAAGGTTTAATTTTATTAAACCATTAAGAAGTTAAGAGCAGTTAAGGTTTTATTTTTTTAAACCATTAAGAAGTTAAGAATAGTTAAGGTTTTATTTTATTAAATTATTAAGAAGTTAAGTGTAGATAAGGTTTTATTTTTTTTAAACCATTAAGAAGTTAAGAGTAGTTAAGGTTTTGTTTTTTAAAAACCATTAAGAAGTTAAGAGTAGATAAGGTTTTATTTTTTTTAAACCATTAAGAAGTTAAGAGCAGTTAAGGTTTTATTTTATTAAACCATTAAGAAGTTAAGAGTAGTGAAGGTTTTATTTTATTAAACCATTAAGAAGTTAAGCATAGTTAAGGTTTTATTTTATTAAACCATTAAGAAGTTAAGAATAGTGAGGGTTTTATTTTATTAAACCATTAAGAAGTTAAGAATAGTGAGGGTTTGAATTTTCTCACAAAGGGGCAAAGGATAAAAAGTAATTTAATATTGAATTATAATATTTTATTAAAAAATCACGTAACTTTTACCCACTAAAAAAAGATTGTCGTACTTCGACTTCGCTCAGAAACCAATTAACCAATCAACCAATTGTCGAATTGTAATCAGTTATTTATATTTTTGCACATCAGTTTCATCAATATTCTTATTTAAATAATGGAGTTATACTATTCTTTTTCCGTATTAATCGTTCTTGCTTCCATATTTGCATACATCAATCTTAGATTTTTAAAATTACCGGGCACAATCGGCATTATGATAATTGCAATGTTAGTATCTGTAATTATTAGATTAGTAGGTAGTAATTTATTTCCGGAGGCTGCACAAAGCCTTTTTACGATGTTTAACGATTTAGATTTTAATGAAATCTTGATGGGAGCAATGCTTAACTTTCTATTATTTGCCGGGGCAATGCACGTTAATGTCGGCGATTTAAAAGAGCACAAATGGTCTATTGCCACTTATGCTACTGTAAGTGTGTTAATGTCTGCATTCTTAGTGGCAGGTATTTTATTTTATGCAGCACCATTATTTGGTGTTGAGATACCATTTATCTATTGTTTATTATTTGGTTCACTCATATCGCCTACCGACCCCATAGTAGTATTAGGAGTATTAAAACAAGCCAAAGTACCCAAATCCATAGAAACCAAAATTACGGGAGAAGCACTGTTTAATGATGGTGTGGCAGTAGTATTATTTGTAGTGGTATTAGAGATAGCAACCAATTCTAATTTTGACGCTACACCATTAGCCATTTCCAAATTCTTTTTAATAGAAGCCGGAGGTGGTATATTATTAGGTGCTGCATTGGGTTACATTGCTTCTAATCTTATGAAGAAAATAGATGATTACAAAGTATCTGTATTAATTACCCTATCTGTAGTAATGGGAGGATTCTTAATTGCGAAACAATTACACCTTTCATCGCCATTGGCAATGGTAATAGCAGGATTAATCATCGGTAATTATGGTAAAAAAGTAGCAATGTCAAAAACTACCAAAGACTACCTTGCAAAATTTTGGGAGCTGATAGATGAAATAATGAACGCAATCTTATTCCTGTTTATTGGTTTTGAATTGTTATTGATAGACGATTTAATAGGGCATATTTTATTAGGGATAGCCTGCATTTTTATTGTCTTATTTTCCAGATTAATATCTATATTTATACCATTAAAAACATTATTAAGAAAAAACACATATACCCCAGGCTCTATCCCGGTAATGGTATGGGGAGGCATACGAGGTGGCGTATCCATTGCATTGGTATTATCTATGCCTCAAGGAGAACACAAAGAGTTATTATTAGAAATTACTTATATAGTAGTATTATTTTCGATAGTAGTACAAGGCTTAACAGTAGGCAAAGTAGCCAAAAACTCACTTTGTAAAAGCAGAATAGAAACCGCAGAAAATGAAGAAAGCAATTAATCGAAGAATCAATTTAAACATTTTTACGTAAACAAAAATTAAGAACAATGAAATATCTAATCCTAACAGTTGCAATAGCATTGCTATCTCTATTAAATGCTACTGCACAACAAAAGACCGAAACAGTAACCATAAAAACGGAGATTGCCTGCGACCATTGTAAAGTTTGCGAGAGCTGTGGAAGTAATTTAGAAACCGCTATTTACAAACTAAAAGGTGTAAAAAGGGTAGATATTCTCGAAAAAGAAAACATTATTCGAGTAGCGTACAACACCAAAAAAGTAACCTTAGAAGATATAAAAATAGCTATAACCAAAAGTGGATTTAGTGCCGACGAGCTCAAAGCAGATGCAACAGCTTATGCTAATTTAGACGACTGTTGTAAGAAATCGGAATAGCGCGAATAGGGTTTCGCTATTTACACTAAGAGAGAAGGGGGTGAATTGTAAAAAAATTGTCATAAATCAAGAGCATTTACCTACTCATTGAGATTATTTATAGATTTATCTTAAACGAATTCGTAAATTTGCAGCCAAATTTAAAAAATGATACAAACAGATTTAGCCATAATAGGTGCCGGACCAGTAGGATTATTTGCCGTATTTGAAGCAGGATTATTAAAAATGCGGTGCCACCTCATAGATTATTTACCACAAATAGGCGGACAGCTTTCCGAAATATATCCTAAAAAACCAATTTACGATATACCGGGATACCCCTCTGTATTAGCGCAAGAGTTAGTAGATAATTTAAAAGGACAAATAGACCCTTTTAAACCAACATTTACCCTCGGAGAAAGGATAGAAGTATTAGAAAAAAGAGGAGAAGCCGATTTTAGATTAGTTACTAATATGGGCACAGAAGTATTAGCCAAAGTAGTAGTAATTGCAGGTGGTTTAGGTTGTTTTGAACCGAGAAAACCAGCTGTAGAAGGATTAGAGCAATTCGAAAATGGTAAGGGTGTAAATTATATGATATTAGACCCCGAAGTATATAGGGGCAAGAAAATGGTATTAGCAGGCGGCGGCGACAGTGCATTAGATTGGACGATACACCTTGCCAACATTGCAGATAAAGTAACCCTAATCCATAGAAGCGAAAGTTTTAGAGGAGCTCCCGATTCGGTAAACAAAGTAATGCAATTAGCCGAAGAAGGTAAAATAGAATTGATATTAAACACCAATCTTACCAAAGTAAATGGAAACGGAGTGCTTAACTCTGTAGCTATTGAAAACAGTAAAACTAAAGAAGCCAAAGAAATAGAAACCGATTATTTAATTCCATTATTTGGGTTAAGTCCAAAATTAGGACCCATTGAGGGTTGGGGGCTAAGTGTAGATAAAAACGCTATTGAAGTAAATACCGAAGATTATTCTACAAATGTACCGGGCGTATATGCCATTGGCGATATAAATACTTATACCAATAAACTAAAATTAATCCTTTGTGGTTTTCACGAAGCGGCATTAATGAGCCATAGTGCATTCAAATACGTAAATCCGGGAGTAAAATATACAATGAAATACACCACTGTAAATGGAGTTTCTGAGTTTTAATTAAAAATAATGAGTCAAGACCAAAATATTATAACCATAAACGTAGTGCATAGCGATGGCGAAGTTGCAGCACTCGAAGCCCCTACTGATATGGGGCTTAGTCTTATGGAATTATTAAAAGCTAACGAATACGACGTATTAGCTACCTGTGGCGGTATGGCGTTGTGCGCTACTTGCTGTGTAGATATTTTAGAAGGCTTAGAAAATATACCGGAAATGGGCGACGACGAATATATGATGTTAGATACCCTGCCCGATTTATTACCCAATTCTCGGTTAGCTTGCCAGATAAGACTACACCAAGAAATAGATAACTTAAAATTAAAACTACATTAGGTATAACTAATTAAATAAAAAAAATTACTTCTTTTTTTTAGCTTAATGTTTTTAATTCGATAAACTTTTTTACCTTTGCAGCCCATTCGACCAAAAAGCGAAAGTTTTTGCG
Organism: uncultured Taibaiella sp.; assembly: GCA_964448955.1. GTDB lineage: Bacteria > Bacteroidota > Bacteroidia > Chitinophagales > Chitinophagaceae > MKSF01. The sequence continues at coordinate 27,594 of CAYUXT010000012.1, forward strand.
GTTGAAAAAGGTGGAAAGATTCCGTAGCTCAGTTGGTAGAGCAATACACTTTTAATGTATGGGCCCTGGGTTCGAGTCCCAGCGGGATCACCAAAAACAATTAACCCACTCCTTTGAGTGGGTTAATTGTTTTATAACTTTTAAGACATACTCTCTCTACTCGCTATATCATTCTGCTGTGCAAGACTTACGAGAGCGAAAAAAGGCAATATGTTTATTATGGAAAATATCACCTTAATATTAAAAGGTATCACCATGTTTTATTTTCAGGTTTTTAAGTTGCACACTTTTAAACTTGATAAGGAAGTTGCTTTATCAATTTCAATTGCTTTCAAATCAACGTTTTTGGAAACCATGTTTATCATAATACCACTTTCGTAAATACTATATCTTGTGCCATTGTTTGTGAAAGTCAATATATTTTTTCAGTATCGTAAGTATTAACAAAAGTCTGCTCTAACACTTTCTCCTGATTATTCTTGTAACAGCTGTCGAGTTGTTGTTTAGTTACCTGCGAAAAAACTGTGAAGTTGCATAAAATCAACATCCAAAATATCATTGTAAATCGTTGAAATGAGTCTTTATCTTTTTTTATTGCTATCATTTCGTTAAGGTGTTTCGCAGTATATTAGCTTACATTTTGTGGCTTGATGAAGGAGCGAAAAAGGAAGTGATGAGTTTCCTGTAGCTCCGAGGTATGATAAACCGTTTAATTTTTCGCTAAATTAAGAAAACAAAAGCAACAAGGAAGCGGATTTTGCGGGTAGAGAAGCCGAGACTTTCGATTAGCCTACCCGCTCTTATTTTACACAGTTCATTCGTAGTATAAAATGCAGATGAAATAATTACGGAGGAGGAGCTCCTCTCCTTTGGTTACTGCGCTGCGTCGAAGTATGGAGATTGGGGACTGAGGTAAAAACAGGAAATGCTGTAAAACGCCTAACATTGCAGGGGTATATAACAATGATATTAATTTTAATGTAACAATCTAACGTTTTTTTTACTTAATTTTACGTCCAATTTTGAAATTTAATTATATATAATAGAGAAATGAAAAAGTTATTATTTGTATCTTTTACGGTTTTGTTTATTGCTAACGGGTTTAAAGCTACTGCACAAGAGTTGTTTACTTTCGGAAACAACAAAGCCACAAAAGAAGATTTCCTGAAAATTCATAACAAGAATACAGTACAGGGAAAAACCCTTAACGACGAAAAATCTTTAAGAGAATCGCTTAATCTTTACGCACTTTTTAGAATGAAAGTAGCAGAAGCCAACGACCTTAGATTAGATACCATAGAACAAGTAAGCAACGAACTACAAACGTACAAAAACCAATTAGCTAAAAATTACCTTAGCGATAAAGACGTAAACCAAAAACTACTCAACGAAGCCTACGACAGGCTCAAAGAAGAAGTAAATGTATCGCATATTTTAGTTGCCGTTAATCCGAGCTTCGATTCTCTTATTGCTAAGAAAAAAATCGACAGCATTTATACACAATTAAAAAGCGGTGCTAAATTCGAAGATTTAGCGGCAAAACATTCTGACGATAAATCTACTGCTACACAAGGTGGTAACATCGGGTATTTTACTGCATTACAAGTTTTATACGATTTCGAAAATGTAGCGTACAATACTCCCAAAGGGCAATATTCTGCACCTTTCCGCACGCAATTTGGCTACCACATTCTTAAAGTTATAGACAAAAGAAAATCTACCGGAAAAGTACAAGTACAACAAATATTGGTAAATGTACCGGCAAGTAGAGGCGAAGAAGGATGGAAAGCAGGAGAACAAAAAGTTAAATCTATTCAGGCAGAATTAAAGAAAGGTGTAGCTTTTGATGATTTAGTAGCTAAATATACCGACGACAAATTCTCTAAACCTAACAAAGGATTATTAGAGCCATTTGGCATTGGCACTAAAAGCAAAGAAATAGAAAATGCAGCATTCGGACTTAAAAAAGTAGGCGATGTTTCGGAACCAATAAAAACAGAATATGGCTACCATATTTTTAAATTAGCAAAGAAAATTCCATTACAACCGATAGATACTATTAAACACCAACTTGCAGCCGAAATAGAAAAAGACCAACGCGCACAAATAGCTAAAAAAGCTTACGACGATAAAGTAAAAAAACAATACAACTTTACAGAAAATGCTACTGCACTTCAAAAAATTATTAATGAAGTAAAAAACAAAAAAGAATTACAAGAAGATTTTAAAGCGGAAAACTTTAACGGATTTAACGAAGTAATGTTTTCGATTGCAGGCAAACAATATACACAAACCGATTTTGTAAAATATACCAACAAACTTACTCGCGGACGCATACACGGAAATAACCCCGAAGGTACAATCAACGACATCTACAATATGTACCAACAAGAAGCGCTGTACAATCTGCAATTAGATAATTTAGAAAAATCTAACCCCGAATTCAGAGAAACATTACAAGAGTACAGAGATGGCATTTTACTTTTTGCATTAATGGAAAGAAAAGTATGGACTAAGGCATCTACGGATACTGTGGGGATAAAAGAATTTTACGAAAGCAGAAAAGGTAAATACCAATGGAAACCAAGCTTTGAAGGACAAGTGTTTCAGTCAGGTAACAAAGAAGATGTAGAACGTCTTAAAAAAATGGTAGATGGTGGTAAAAATTGGCAAGAGGCTTATGATGCTTTGTACGACGACAAGGAAAAACCTACTACAATTTCTATGCAAGAAGGTAGGTTTGAAATGGATAAATTTAGAACAGAATCATCATCGTTCAAAGCTAATAAAATGACACCGGTATTCTTAAACGAAAATGCTTATACAGTTGTATTTTCCAATAAAGTAATACCCAATGCAGAACCAAAAACTTTAGACGAAGCCAAAGGTTATGTAGTAGCAGAGTATCAATCATATTTAGAAAACGAATGGAACGAAGCATTGAAGAAAAAATACCCATTGCAAATCAACGAGAGTATTTTTAAAACTATGGTCAAAAAATAAAAGAAATTTTGTTTAGTAAATCTAATTGCCTCAACTTTATGTTGGGGCAATTTTTGCTTAAATACTATTAAAAGTTTGCAGCTATGGAAAAAAATAATTTGTTGCATCAACACCACACCCATAACAGAGTTACCATTGCTTCGTTAATTGTAGCATTGGGCATCATTTATGGCGATATAGGCACCAGTCCTCTATATACATTTAAAGCCATAGTGGGCGAAAAATCTATCAGTGAAGTATTGGTATTAGGTGGCGTTTCGTGTATCTTTTGGACATTAGTTTTACAAACCACACTAAAATATGTATGGCTTACACTAATGGCAGATAACCAAGGCGAAGGTGGTATTTTTTCTTTGTATTCCTTGGTAAGAAGGTACGGTAAAAAAATGGTTATACCGACAATGATAGGTGCAGCAGCATTACTCGCAGATGGAATGATAACACCTGCTATCTCTGTTACATCGGCAATAGAAGGTTTAGAAAAAATAAATGCTTTTAGTCATATTCCGGTTATACCAATTGTGCTAATAGTAGTGTCGTTTGTATTTTTAATTCAAAGATTTGGCACACAGCAAATGGGCAAAGCTTTTGGACCTATAATGGTGTTGTGGTTTGGCTTGTTATTAACTATAGGTATATATCAGTTAATGCGGTTTCCGCAGGTATTAGCGGCACTTAACCCACGTTATGCATACGAATTGTTAGTACAGTATCCTAAGGGATTTTGGATTCTGGGTGCTGTGTTTTTATGTACTACCGGAGCCGAAGCTTTGTATTCGGACTTAGGACATTGTGGCAAAAAAAATATTAGGATTACTTGGACATGGGTAAAAGTGTGCTTAATGGCAAATTATTTAGGACAAGCGGCTTGGCTTTTACATCAAGGGGAAAGTAAGTTAAATGGCAGAAACCCTTTTTTTGAAATGATGCCACATTGGTTTGTACTACCCGGTATAATTATAGCTACGATAGCTGCCATTGTAGCCTCGCAAGCGCTAATAAGTGGTTCGTTCACATTAATTAACGAAGCTATGAACTTAAATTTTTGGCAAAGAATAGCCGTTAAACAACCTACAGAAACCAAAGGGCAAATTTACATTCCGAGTATCAATGCTATCTTATGGATAGGGTGTTTGTTTGTGGTTTTGTTTTTTCAGAGCTCTGCAAGTATGGAAGCCGCTTATGGTTTAGCCATTACGCTTACTATGCTAATGACCACATTTTTACTCACTTATTTTTTAGTATATAAACTTAAATGGAATAAAGTTGTAGTATTCACACTGATGTCTATATTTACTTTAATGGAAGTTTCGTTTTTTGTAGCCAATATAGTAAAACTGCAAGATGGTGGATATATTACGGTATTGGTTGGTGCTGTGTTTTTTGCTATAATGTATATTAGTTATTTCGGCAGAAAAATTAATAACAGATATACCAAATTTGAAAACCTTAATAAGTCTGCTCAAAAAATAATTGAACTCAGTAAAGACAAAGCTATCCCTAAATTCGCGACACACTTAATCTACCTTACCAAAGCCGACCATAAAGACCAAATAGAAGCACGCATTTTGCAATCTATTTTCGACAAACGCCCTAAAAAAGCAGATGTGTATTGGTTTTTTCACATCAACAGAACCAATTATCCTTATACTTTAGACTACGAAGTGTACGAATTGGTAGAAGATAAAGTAATAAAAATAGTACTCAATATCGGATTTAGAATTCAACCCAAAACAGAACTCTATTTCGAAAAAATATTTGAAGAACTAATTACTAATAAAGAACTCAATTTGCATCTTAAAAATAATGGTAGCACTAAATACAACCCAACTGTAGATTACAAATTTGTAGTAATGGAAAAATTCTTATCGGTAGAAAACGAGTTTGCTCTTAAAGAAGGTGTAATATTAAAAACCTACTTTTTTCTTAAAAAATTTGGTATTAAAGACGAAACAGCATTCGGATTAGACAGAAACGATGTGTTGGTAGAATATATACCGGTAGTGTATCAGCCGGTAAAATCTATTGCACTAAAAAGGAAAATTTAGCTGCTAAGACTACCCATAGACTGTGCTGCTATCCAGGCTGTAGTCCAAGCATTCTGAAAATTAAAACCACCTGTAATACCATCTACATCTAATATTTCGCCTGCAAAAAATAAGTTGTGTTGTTTTTTGCTCATCATCGTTTGTGCGTCAATCTCGCTTAAATTAACACCTCCTGCAGTTACAAACTCTTCTTTAAAAGTGGTTTTGCCTTTAATGTCGAGTAGGTGTGCGCAAAGTAGTTTTGCCAATTTATTTTTACACTTAGCGGTTAAGTCCGCCCATCGTGTTTCCGATTGTATTTCTGCTTCGGATATTAGATACTCCCAGAATCGAGATGGCAATCCAAAGAAATTTTTATTACTGATTTGTCGCGATGCAATGCTTTGCTGTAATTCAGAAAGTTTTTGTTGCATCGTTTCTTCATTGTACTCAGGTAAGTAGTTGATAAGTATAGAAAAGTTCCAATTTTTTTCTGCTAAAATCCTTGCTCCCCAAGCACTTAATCGCAACACTACCGGACCGCTCAATCCCCAATGAGTAATGAGCAATGCACCTGTTTGTACTAATTTTGTTCCGGTAATTTTTATTTGTACATCTTTAATACTCACACCCATCAATTGCGTTATTTTATGCTTTGGCATATTAAATGTAAACAAAGACGGCACCGGATTTTCGACGCTATGCCCTAATTGTTTTAACCAATCAAACATTTCTGCTTTCGGAAAACCACCGCAAGCCACACATACATAATCTGCTTTAAGAATATTGTTGTTAGCAGTGTTAGTGCTAAGCGTAAAATGGTTTTCGGTTTTAGTGATTGATTGTACAGCGATATTTAGTTTAATATCTATTTTATATTTTGCGGCTTCCGACAATAAGCAATCTACAATACTTTGCGAAGAATTACTCACCGGAAACATTCTTCCGTCGGGTTCAGTTTTAAGATGCACACCTCTGCTTTCGAACCATTGTATGGTATCTTTTACCGAAAACTGTGAGAATGCTTTTTTAAGAAATTTTTCGCCGCGAGGGTAATGCTTACTCATTGCTATTATATCCAAACATTGGTGTGTAACATTGCACCTCCCTCCACCACTTATTTTCACTTTACTCAAAAGTTTCGACGATTTTTCGAGTAAGGTAATTTTTAGTTTAGGGTTAGCAATGGCAGCATTAATCGCACAGAAAAATCCGGCAGCGCCACCTCCAATAACAACAAGTGATTTTTGTAACAAAGCAGAAATCGAATTTTCAGCAAAAGTGCAAACAATTCTACAATTTTACAATTCGATAATTTTACAATTCGACAATGAAAATAAATCAACTTTAGCGAGCCGATTTGTTTTGTAGCATTTTTTCGCAATCCTTGATTTTTTGGTTCTTTTGTTTCAAGACAGCCCGAAGGCACATAAGCTCCATAAATGAAAACAAAAATGAAGCGCATAAAGAACAGTTTTTGAAAATAAACAATGAAAAGAATGTAACAATAAAGGGTTTTGTAGCATTGTCTAACATCTACAAAATAGCCATTATAAATCCCAATTATTTTACTATTTTCGCCATTCAATTATTAAAAAATTATGAAGAAAAAATACATTATCATTGGGCTTGCCTTTATGTGTTTTGGGTTTGCGAATGTACACGCTCAAGACAATTTGGTAAATGCCCTTAAAGACAATAAAAGCGAAACAAGCAAAGAGAAATTTACTTTTAAAGAAGTAATTAATATCGAAAGAACTTCCGTGAAAAATCAAGGTTCTTCCGGTACTTGTTGGAGTTATAGCTCTAATTCTTTTCTCGAATCCGAAATGATAAAAGCCGGTCGCAAACCTGTAGCCCTTTCCGAAATGTACTCCGCAAGATGTGTGTATATAGAAAAAGGAAAACAGTTTGTAAAAATGCACGGCTCTACTGCCTTAGGTGATGGAGGCTCTCTGCACGATGTAATAGATATGTACAGAAAATACGGTGCCCTACCTCAAAAAGAATATACCGGATTAAATTATGGAACAAAGCTCAATGATTTTTCGGAATTAGGAGCTATTAGAGAAGCTATCTTAAATGCTGTTATTAAACCACAAAAAGGCAAATTATCTACCAAATGGTTAGATGCTTATACTGCTGCTATTGATGCTTATTTAGGCGCCCCACCGGAGTCTTTTACTTTTGAAGGCAAAAAATATACCCCACGTACATTTGCAGATAAAGTTGTTGGCATTAACCCCGATGATTATATAGAAATCTCCTCTTTTATCGAATACCCACTGTACAGACAGTTTATACTTCCTATCCCCGATAATTGGAGTTTGGGTATGGCGTATAATGTAAAGATGAATGAACTAACAGAAATTATCGATAATGCCTTGAAAAATGGATATACAGTAAATTGGGCTACAGATGTAAGTGAAAAATATTTTAGTTGGAAAAATGGAGTAGCTTTTGTTCCCGAAAAAGATTACGAAGATATGGAAGAAGAAGAGCGCAAGGCTATGTTTGATGGACCTAAAACAGAAAGGAAAATTACAGCCGAAGCACGCCAAGATGCTTTTGACCGTTACTTAACCACAGATGACCACGGTATGCACATAGTAGGATTGGCTATAGACCAAAACGGCAAAGAATATTATATCGTTAAAAATTCTTGGGGCGAAAAAAACGACTATAAAGGATATTTGTATGTTAGCAAAGCCTATGTACAATTCAAATCCACAGGTATATTACTGAATAAAAAAGGACTGCCTTCGGATATTAAAAAGAAATTAGGCGTATAAAAAATTGAAGAGAAATATTACCACATTTATAATTGTCAATTAAAGAGACGTTGCAAGGCAACGTCTCTTTAATATTAGTACTTTTCCTCTTCTTCCTTACAACTCCAAAAACTGCACCTCCCCAAAACTCGAAATTAACCGATTATCGAAATCGTCTTTATTGGTATGGCTTAAAAATACTTGCCCGAAATCGAATTGCGTCAGCAAAGAAAAAAGTTGATTAAGACGAGATGTATCTAATTTTTCAAAAATATCGTCTAACAGCAATATAGGCTGATGCCCGATACTATTGAGCAAATGTAGTTGTACCATTTTCAGACTAATAAGGTAAGATTTTTTTTGTCCTTGCGATGCGTGGCTTTTGCAGGGTATATCTTTAATCTGAAATTGCCAATCTTCGGTATGAGGTCCTACTAAAGTGCGCTTGTACTCTATGTCTTTATGGCGCGATTGCCTTAGTGCATTTAATAACTTATCGGGTGCAGCAGAAATCTGATATTTAATTTGAGCACTTTCTTTTTGTCCGCATAAATAATGGTAATATTCGTTGATTAATAATGGTAGTTTTTCGGAAAGGTTAAGTCGTTCTGCAATAATTAAAGCACCATTTTGCGCTAATTGTTCATCATACACATCAAGCAATTGATGGTTAATGGTTTTGTTGAAATTGTTTTTTAGATAAGCATTTCGTTGCTGTAATATTTTCTGATATTGCAATAAGTTGGTAAGATAGTCTTTGTTTTGAAGCGCAAGTATAGCATCTATATATTTTCGTCTTAATTCGCTACCGCCATTAATCAATTCGGTATCGTCGGGAGCTATCATTACGGCAGTGTATTTGCCTATGTGGTCTGTGTTTTTTTCGTACACATTATTGTTGTGGCTAATTGTTTTTTTGCTTTCTTTCCAAATACAACAAATTTGTTCTTCGGCATTATTTACTTTGTTTTCAAAAAAACCCTCTAATCTAAAACCATCGGTACTGTGCTGTATGTTATTGCTTTCTTTGCTCTGAAAATAGCTTTTGGTATAGCATAGATAATAAATGGCATCTAAGAGGTTGGTTTTTCCCATTCCATTTTTTCCGGTAATTGCTATTGCCTTACTCTCAAAATCGAAAGTGTCGAAATTGAAATTACGAAACTGTGTAAGTTTAATTTTTTTAAGATAAGACAAAGGTTCAATTATTTTTTTGCTGTATTACATTAGATAGCTCCAGTGCGACCACCATCTACGGGAATGCTTGTGCCGGAAACATAAGAAGCCGCAGGACTTGCCAAAAATACAGCCATTGCTGCAATTTCTTCGGGGTCAGCAAATCGTTTCATCGGTATTTCTTCCATCATCTCTTTTGCTATGGCATCGTCTTCGGTTTGGAGTTTGGCTGCTTTATTGGCAATAATACTTCTAAGTCTGCCTGTAGCTGTAGCTCCGGGTAATACATTATTTACCGTAATGCCAAAAACACCCAATTCGTTTGCCATAGTTTTAGCCCACGATGCTACTGCACCTCTAATGGTATTGCTTACTCCCAATCCTTTTAGCGGTATTTTTACAGAAGTAGAAATTATATTAATAATACGTCCGTAATTATCAGCTTTCATACCGGGAACAACAGCCTGTGCAAGCAAATGATTACAAATAAGATGCTGTTCAAATGTTTGTAAAAACGCATCGGGATTTGCTTCTGTAATAGGCCCGCCGGCAGGTCCGCCACTATTGTTGATGAGAATGTGAATGTTGTTTGTTTTTACGTAATTATTTACGGTTTCGGCGACAGACTTATAATCAAAAAAGTCAGCTACTAAAAAATCGTGTTGTTGTCCTTGTGATTTGTCTAAAGACTGAATAGCGTTTTGTAACGCATTTTCGTTTCGGGCTAATAAGATACAGGATGCTCCTAATTCTGCCAATCCTTTGGCTATGGCAAATCCAATGCCTTGCGTGCTGCCACTAATGAGTGCTCTTTTTCCGGTTAATGATAATTGCATAAAATATTATTAATCGTTTGTGGTAGTTTTAGTTGTTTGTTCTTCTGCTATTTTTTGTCCGTGATGTGGTTTGTCTATTTTAGAGCCACGACCATATTTTACAAACATATTTAAGTACAATACCCGCGAGTAGCGAATAATCCAAGGTTGTAAAATGGCTATAATGGCAATGTTAATACCCAGATACCAAAAGAAACTATTGTCTCTCCACGATAAGCCAACAAAAATGGCAAACCACACTAAGTTAAAAACAGATAAGGCAATAGACAAGCCATAACTTACATATCCTGTACCATAATAAAACCCAATTTCTAATTCCATCTTCTGACCACATACTTCGCATTTTTCGGGCATTTTAAACATTTCTTTAAGCGGAAAAATGCTTTTGTTGCAAAACATATTGCCTTTGCGGCAGTTGGGGCATTTCATTGCTGCTATACCACCAAGAAGAGATTTTTTTTGTGACATATCGGTTAAGATATTTTGAAAGCGCAAAGGTACTGATTTTAATTGTGTGTAGATTTATCAATTTTAGAAATGTCTGTATAAATACATTGTAGTTAATGTTTTATACTTTCTAAATTATGGATAAATTGTATTTCAATTTGGTATTTAGCTTAGGTAGTGAAACTAAAGATACATTTGTTCTTTCGCAGTTTTTAATAGTAAAACAGTTGTACTTACTTTAAATTTTTGCATTAGATTTTTTCTGTGGGTTTCTACAGTTAAGGGGCTTATTTTTAAGCTGTCTGCAATTTGCGGACCAGACTTTCCTTCTTCTAATAGTTTTAGTATTTCTAACTCTCTTCTTGTAATAATAATTTTATTGTTTCTTGTAGCACTATTAACCGATGTATAGCTTTCTAATAATTTTTCGTTAGCAGATTTGCTTAATGCTATTTTTCCTTCCGACACTAAATTAAAAGCATTTAACAATTCCTCTTTATCCATATTTTTTAAAAGATACCCATTAGCACCTGCATTAAGTACTCTACTAATTATTGCTGCTTCGTTTATAGAAGTAAGCATTATTATTTTTGTGTCTTTATTGTCTTTTCGTATTTGTTCGCAAAGTTTTATGCCGTCTATATCAGGTAGGTTAATGTCTAACAAAATTATATCGGGAGTATTGGAAGAGGAAAGTTCTAAAAATTCTTTACCTGTTTTGCAACTACCAACTATTTGGTAATACTCGTGTTCTTGCAGCATTACCGAAATACCATCGGCTATTAAAGGGTGATCATCTACAATTAATACGGAAATCATGACATTTGGGTATTAGAATGCAGACTAAAGGTAATATATCTATCTTATATTTTGCAAGAAAAAACAAAAAATTATTAGTAAGTTTTGTTTCTGGTCAGCAGTTATTTTAGAATTAGATTGCAAATTCCATCATTATGGTAGTGCCAATATTATTTTCGGAGTCTATTTGCATTTTACCATCTAAATATTGTACCCTCTGCTTTACGGTGTTTAACCCTTCTTTATCGTTAGTGGCATTAAATCCTTTGCCATTGTCTTCTATTGTTATATTGAGGCTATTTTCAGATTTTATAAATTCTACTACGGTTTCTGTAGCTCCTGAGTGCTTGATGATATTGTTTAGCAATTCTTGTACAATTCTGTACAGCATTCTTTCAAAAGAAGCCGGCATTCTGGCTTCCATATCGAAATGCTGAAAGGTTATGTGTAAAGATTTAGCAGCATTAATATTGTCAGTCAGTTCCTGCACTGCCTGCACTAAACCTAAGCGCAGTAGCACTTCGGGCATCATATCGTGAGCAATACGGCGCATTTCTTCTGCGCTGCTGTCAACTAATTTTTTGCTTTTAATATACAGCTCATTTTGTTGCAAATGAGTTTCTTTGCTTTCGATGGTGCTTAGGTACATTTTTAAGGTAGAAAACATAGCTCCCATACTATCGTGCAGGTCTTTAGCGACACGACTGCGTTCGGATTCTTGTCCGTTAACCATAGCTTGTAAGGATATTACCTGCCGCTCCCTCTCCAATGATTTTACTTTCTCTTCCTGAATAGATTTTTCTTTTTCTGCGATAACTCTCTTTTGTCTGCTGCTGCGGTAACTAAAGCCCAAAAATGAAAGTAATGCAAATGCTCCTATTCCGCCTCCTATCAACATTCTGTTGCGGCGCACCAATGCTAACTCTTTTTCGGTATTCAGTAATTTTAGCTCTGTATTTTCTTTTTCTTTCTCATTGCTCTGGTATTCTACCAATAGCTTATTCAGCGATTCTTGATCTGCCAAAGTTGTAAGGCTGTCCTTAACATCAGACATCAAGCTATGAAAGGCTAAGGCTTTTTCATGATTGCCTTCGGTATTGTAGATTTCGTACATTTTATTGTATGCTTTAAACAAACTGTAATAGTCGTTGTAGGGTTTTAATAGCTCAATGCCTTTTAATATCCATACTTTTGCACTATCCGATACGTTATTTTGCAGCCATAAATTGCCTATGCTTATGCTCGTTCTGCCTCTCATTGTAGGTAGCTCCATCTCTTCCCACACCTTTAGTGCGGAATGATAATTTTTTAATGAATTAGTAAAATCTTTCTTTTTTGAAAATATAGCTCCTAAATCATCATAGCTCACTCCTGCAATGCGTTTGTCGTTGTTTGCTATGGCTAAGTTTAGGCTTTCCGTAAGGTATTTTGTAGCCGAATCTAATTGATTAAGCTTCACGTAGTGGCTTCCAATTTCAGCGTACATCCTTAGTGTTTCTGTCTGATGTTCCATTTTTTGGAAAATGTCTAATGCTTTTTTGTAATATTCTAAAGACTTGTTGTATTTTTCTTGATATTCAAACATTGCCCCTATCAGCGAGTAGGCTTTCCCCATTTGTTCCAAACTGCCCGCATCCTCTGCTAACTTTGCTCCCTCAATGAATTTTTCTAAAGCTAAAGCAGTTTTGTTTTGTCTGTAATATATCAGCCCTATATTGATGGTAGTTAAGGCAACAGAAGATTTTTTCTCCATTTCAATATGTAGTTCTAATGCTTTATTATAGTAGTAGAGGGCGGTATCGGATTGTTCCATTGACATATATGTTGCTCCTATATCAACATAGACATTTGCTACTCTCTCCCTAATTGCAGCATCCTCTGATTGCTCAATAATTTTAAGGCTTTTTTTGTTATAGTCCAAAGCAGCAGTATGGTTGCCTGTTATCAAATTTACCCTTCCTAAGCTATTAAAAGCACGCAACAAATTTCCTTCATCTTTGTTTTTCTGAGCCATGTGCAATGTTTGCATATAATAAGATTTTGCTTCCTCCCACTTACTTTGCCTAAGCATTACATCGCCCATAGTTATGTAAACACTCGAAAGCCGAGATAAATCGTTGTCTTCTTTAGAAAGCACTATGCATTTTTCTAGCAGTACCATCCCAGAGTCTATTTTACCCAATTGCAGATATGCAAATCCCGAAAGGTTATAGCTAAAGCCCACCTGTTTTCGCAGCGTGCTTTTTGTTTTCCCAGAAGCATTGCCTATAGCCTTGTTATATATACTTATCGCATTATTACCATATTGCAATATCTGAGCATAATTGCTTTGAGAATTATATATTTTAGATAGGCAGTTGAGCACGCTCATCTTCACGGTGTCCGCCTCATTTTGCGGCATGTTTTTCCACACATTTTCCAATGAGTCTATTTCCATTTTTTTTAATTCCCCGGTTGTTTGCCCGTTTAAACTAATAGGGCACAATGCCCATAGAAATACTCCGATAATTAAGCTGAAAATACATTTCATTTTATAGCAGTTTTTATAGATAAATATTTAATGGAGAATATTTTGTTCAGTGTTTATTTTTAGTTCTTTTTCAACACTCTTGTTATACCCATATTTTGGCTACTCTCAGTGCAAGCTGCAAGGGTTCATTTTTCTTTTTATAGCTTAATAATTTCAAATTTGTTTCACTTGCTCCTACCTTCATTGTTCGCACTATAATGCGTAGTTTCCCCCACTCACGATAGAAAAATACCCCACAAAAATACTATTTAGTAAAAATGCAACCTATACCTGAATACAGGTAGAAAATCGTCCGAAAATTACTTGAATTCAGGTATAGACTTTTAATGCCATTCATCGGACTTTTACAGCGAAAATAATCACTTTTATTAATGGATAATCACTCTATACCATCATTCAAAATGTAAAATAAAGAAATTTTAAATAATGGAAACGAAAAAATGGTAGAGATGACTATAGTCATTGACATAACAAGTGAACATTGCAAAATTCGTAATTAACTATTCGTAATAATCATTAAATATTTCATCTTAAAAAAACACGTTTTGTGAAATCAATCCACAATTTATTTTTCCGCATTAAACAATCCGGGAAAACAATTTCAAGCCTATGCTTAGCCGTTGGGGTAAGTATTACAACCCTCAAAGCACAAGATGTAAGTGCGCTAAAATCAAAAACCGATAAAACCAATCGCCAAATGGAGCAAATGCTCTCTTCCGGCTCCCTCGCCTTTGAAGAAAACAAAGGACAGATTACCGGAGAAGATGCCCACAAAGCACGGTTTATGATGCAAGATGGTGGCGCAAAAATATTTTTACTCAACGACCGCATTGCTTATCAGTTCGAAAAGACATTAGGAGAGCAACCATCAAATAGACTTCCTAAATCGCTCAAAGAAAGATTGGAGCTAAAACGGAATCATTTAACAGCAAATGAAAGTTTGACAATCGAAACCTATCGTATGGATGCTGTATTAGTAAATGCTAACTTAAATACAGAAGTAATTACCGAAGGCATACAAAGAGATGTCATTCATTATTACAATCATAATGCTCCTAATGTACATCGTTATTCTAAGGTTACATACAAAAATGTGTACCCCAACATCGACTGGATTATATTTACCAAAAACGGTAGTATAGAATACGAATTTGCTTTACACCCCGGAGGTAATCCCAACGATATTAAAATTCGTTACGAATACACCGAAGAGTTATCGTTATTAAATAATGGTAATTTAAAAATCGGCAACCGATTAGGTAGTATTACAGAGAAAGCGCCCATTAGCTTTCAAGGAAAAAACACGATAGCTACGCAATATGTATTAAACGCTAATGTTTTAAGTTTTAATATAGCCACTTACGATACTAAACAAACCCTTATTATTGACCCCGAAGTAGAGTGGGGTACTTATTATCCGCACGCTGGATGGAGCGGACAAGCTGTAAGAGCAAACACCGACAATGAAGGCAATGTTTATTTTGTAGGGAGTGCATTTACTTCTACAGGTTTAGCCTCTCCAGGAGCACATCAAACTAGTTATGGCGGTGCTTTTTCCGATGGCTACCTGATAAAGTTCGATGCTGCTGGCAACCGCATGTATGCTACTTATTATGGTGGCAGCAGTGGCGAGGGCGTGCAGGGCTGTGCTGCCGACCATAATGGCAATGTATTTATAGTAGGTTATACTTCCTCCTTAAACAACATCAGCACGTCCGGTACGCACCAGGCAAATTATGGTGGTGGTACTAGCGATATTTTTCTGGCTAAATTCAATGCCGCCGGCATACGCCAGTGGGGTACTTATATAGGCGGCGACGGCTATGACGACGGTATGGGCTGCTCTGTGGATACAGCAGGTAATGTATATGTAAGCGGAAGCACCGATTCCGATACCGGTATAGCTACTCCCGGCACCCACATGACCACTACCGATTTTAGCGGAGATGCTTTCCTTATGAAATTTAATAACGATGGCGTGCGCCAGTGGGGTACTTACTTTGGTGGCGATGGATGGGATGGCGCCGGTGGTTGTAGCATAGCCGAAGACGGCAGTATATATATAGTGGGTTTTACAGATTCGGAGAATGACCTTGCCACTACCGGTGCGCACCAAACCATATATGGCGGCGGCTGGGGCAGTGGCTACTTAGCTAAATTTACCAATGCGGGTATGCTCAATTGGGCTACTTATTATGGAGGAGAAGAGGGTGACGATATTGGTGCTGTAAGCATAGATGCATCAGGAAATGTTTATGTATTTGGTAATGCCGAATCCTTAACAGGAATAGCAACTGCGGGTTCCCACCAGGATACGCACGGTGGCGGCTGGAGCAACCTGTTTGCTGCCAAGTTCAATAGTGCCGGTACCCGCCAGTGGGGTACTTATTATGGTGGTGAGGAAGGAGAATACTGTTTTATGGGCGATGCCGACGCAGCCGGTAATGTATATCTCTATGGCGAAACCTATTCATTAACAGGAATTGCTACACCCGGTGCTATTAAAGAAACCGGCGATAATATAAACGGTGATGTATTAGTGGCAAAACTAAATACCGATGGTGTAAGATTATGGGGCACATACTATGGTGGTGAAGAAACAGAATACGGCTATTTCTGTACAACAGACAAATTCGGCAACTTCTACTTTGGTGGCGAAACGCATTCAGATACCGGTATAGCCACGCCCGGTGCTTATCAGGATACTTATACACCAGGCAGTCATCATTTCTTTTTGGTAAAACTCAATACTTGTAGCGATTATACCATAGTTACTGATACTTTAGTCGATAGCGTAGCCATAGGGAACACCTACACATTAAACGGACAAACATATACACCAGGTATTCACATATACGACACGCTTCAAAACCTTGCAGGCTGTGATAGTGCCATACTTGTTTTAGACTTGTCCAGTTTCAATAGTATTAAAAAATTACAAAAAATAACAGGTAAGTTATATCCAAACCCTACAAGTCAAAATTTATTCTTTGAATTTAATAATCTTATTGCTGGAGATATACAATACCAAATAACTGATATTACAGGAAGAGTTGTACTTAAAGAAGAAAAGGTAAAGGTGAATAATAACAATACTATTTCAATTGACTTGAAAAATATAAATGATGGCATTTACCTCTTTAAGTTATCAACAACTTCCGAAGAGGAACAGTATGTAGATAAATTTATTATCGTTCGATAGATAAAAGTTTAATACTGATGGAGTTTGTTTTTTAATAACATCCAAAGGGAAAAAGATAAAAATATAAAACAGAGATAACCTCTATCAACAGACCATGGTGTAGTTATGGCAAGGGAGTGTATGAAATTTCGTAATTAATTAAAAACACTCCCCATTGTCATTCCGAACGAGAAGCAAACTATACAATATTTTGAAAGCTGTAAAATTTTAAAAAATAAAAAAATGAAAGAAATTGTTTGTTCCTCGAAATGGTAAGATTTAAAATAGTTGGTAGTGGGGTGATGACAACACTAAATATATTTTCAAACTAAAAAAATATAATACAATGGCAAAAAAAATAAAAATTGCATCAGCTGAAATTAAAAATAAAGCAAATCTTAAAACTTCTTTAAAAGCGAACTTTAAAGTAGTTGATAAGACTATTTTCATAATTGATAAGCTATTTGATGAAAAATATTTAAAAATGGGCGGAAAGTCATTTTTTGGAACCTTAGAAAAATCGGAAAAATCGTGTAGGTATTACAAAAAAGGATGCTTAGTGTATAATAATGGTAAGGTTTATGAGATCCATGGAGCTATATATGAAAAATGGAAAATGTTAGGAGGTGTTAAATGGGGTGTGCCATGTACAGATGAATTAAAGTGTTCAGATAACAAAGGAAGATTCAATCATTTCAACAACAATTCGGCTTCAATTTATTGGACATCGAAAACTGGAGCACATGGTATATGGGGAGACATCAGAAAAAGGTGGATTGCGTTAAAATCCGAAAAATCATACTTAGGGTATCCAACAAGTGATGAGTCAAACTGTCCTGATAATGGAAGAGTTAATTCGTTTGAAAAAGGAGCCATATTCTGGTGGTCAGATACAGGAGCATTGGATATAAATGATGTGATCGTAAAATATAAAGGCTTATACTGTTTTAAGGAAACTAATGAATGGTCAGGGTCAGACGAGCCTTATGCCATTTTTGGCGTTACCTCAATATTTGCTACTAAAACTTTTAAAACAAAAGTTTATGGAGATGTAGATGCTGGAGAAACAAGGACAGACAATATGGAGTTATACAAAGGGAAGCCTAATGGTATAGGACTTAGCATAGTACTTATGGAACACGACCATGGTAGCCCTGAAAAAGCACGAAAGGAAGTTCAAAAGGTTATTCAAACAAAACATAATATCGGTACAATAGCATTAGGTTTAATACCTGTGATTGGTATTGGTATTGCTGCTATAGCAGGACCAGCCATTCAAACATTGGTACCGGGTACTGCAAAAGTAGTTACAGATGTCTTAGGTTTTGCTGACGATAAATTAGGTACTCAAATACTCAGGTTTACAGCAAAAGAAATGATTCTTATGGCAAGAAATAGTAAAACTTCAAAACAAAAAAATATCGCTTTCAAGTTCTGTACAAGTAATTTTCGTTCACATGGGGGTAATTATAAATTGTATTTTACTATAGAAACAATCTAATTCATTTTATGTATGTTAATGGGGAGTCCGGTTATTTCCCTATTCATTACGAACGAAAATCAAAGTTTGACAACTTTTGAAAAGTTGTCAAACTTTTCAAAAAAACAAAATAACATCAATTGAAGGTGTCCACCGTTGTTGGTGTTATCACCAACAACACAATTATCCTTAACGCTATACAATTTTTTGAAAGTTGTAAAATTTAAAAAAAATCAAAGAACAATCTCTTGTTCCTCGAAATGACATTTAAGAGAAAATAACCAAAAGAAGTAGAAAAATACAAATTCGTAATTAAATACTAAATCTGATGAAAACACTTGTACCGCTTATTCAATCATATACACTTTTAGTATGGATACTTTGGAGTAATCCGGTATTAGCACAAGAAGCGTCTAATAACGATGCACAAACCCTATCACGTGCTAATGCGTTTATGGATACGCAAAAAAGCAGGCTCGCCTTTGAAGAAAACAAAGGGCAGGTACAAGGAGATGATGCTCATAGGGTAAAATATACCATTAAAGGAAACAGCATTGATGTATTTATCTTAAACGATGGTATTGCTTATCAGTATAAACGCAGCCTCCCGTCAGAGGATGTTTCTTCCGCTTGTCATTCCGAACGCAGCGGAGCGGAGAGAGGAATCTTTAAAAACACAGATGAGATTTCTCCTATCGTCGAAATGACAAGGGGGAGTAGAAACATTGAAAACACTCCTTTTGTCATTCCGAACGCAGCAGAGCGGAGAGAGGAATCTCTGATAGTCGAAAATGGAAAGTTGAAAGTGAATGAGATTTCTCCTATCGTCGAAATGACAAGCGGGAGTAGAAAGTGGGGAGGCGAAAAAGGGGGACAGCAGTTCGACAAGCTCACCGTGACAAATGGGAGGCTCGAAACCTTCCGTATGGACGCTATATTAGTAGGTGCTAATAAAAATGCCCAAATCATTACCGAAGGCAAAAGCGCTGATTATATACAGTACTACAACCACGATGCCCTCGGTGTGCACAGCTACACCAAAGTAACTTACAAAAACATTTACCCCAACATAGACTGGGTGCTGTTTTTTAAAAACGATAAGCTCGAATACGAATTCATTATCCACCCCGGCGGCGCCCCTGCCGATATACAGGTACGCTACGACTATGCCGAAGCATTGGCATTACAGGAGGACGGCAGCATAAAGCTCTCCTCCTTTATGGGCGATATTACCGACCAGGCTCCTGTATCTTTCTGCGGTAAGGATACCGTAGCTACACGGTATGTATTGGAGGGCAGCACGATGCGCTTCCATTTAGCCGCTTACGACCCTGCACAAACCCTGATTATAGACCCTGTGGTACATTGGGCTACTTATTATGGTGGGTCTACTGCTGACCTTGGTTACAGCTGCGCTACCGATGCCTCCGGCAATGTATATCTTGCAGGAAGTACCATTTCTGCAAGCAGCATCGCCTCCGGCGGGCATCAGAATACCCACGGAGGAGGCAGTTCGGATGCTTTTCTGGTCAAATTCAACGCTTCAGGTACACGACTCTGGGCTACCTATTACGGCGGTGCAGGCTCTGATGAAGGTAGGGCTTGTGCTACCGATGCCTCCGGCAATGTATATCTGGCAGGAGTTACAGAATCTACAAGCAGCATCGCTACCGCAGGGGCGTATCAGAATACGTACGGAGGAGGAACTTGGGATGCTTTTTTGGTCAAGTTCAACGCTTCGGGTACAAGACAATGGGCTACCTATTACGGCAGTTCGAGCTGGGATTATGGACATAGCTGTGCTACCGATGCCACCGGTAATGTGTATCTTACTGGGACTACAAATTCTTCAAGCGGTATCGCCTCCGGCGGGCATCAGAACACGCTCGGAGGAAGTTATGATGCTTATCTGGTCAAGTTCAACGCTTCGGGTACACGCCAATGGGCTACCTATTACGGCAGTTCGAGCTGGGATTATGGACATAGCTGTACTACCGATGCCTCCGGTAATGTATATCTGGCAGGAGAGACAAATTCTGCAAGCGGCATCGCCTCCGGCGGGCATCAGAATACCCACGGAGGAGGCAGTTCGGATGCTTATCTGGTCAAATTCAACGCTTCGGGTACACGCCAATGGGCTACTTATTACGGTGGTTCTTCTAATGAATCTGCTGGTGCTTGTGCTACCGACGCTTCCGGTAATGTATATCTGGCAGGACAGACATCTTCTTCAAGCGGTATCGCCTCCGGCGGGCATCAGAATACGAATGGAGGAGCTTATGATGGTTTTTTGGTAAAATTCAATGCTTCGGGTACAAGGCAATGGGCTACTTATTACGGTGGTGCAAATCCTGATGGAGGTACTGGTTGCACTACCGATGCCTCCGGCAATGTATATCTTGCAGGAAGGACACAATCTACAAGCGGCATCGCCTCCGGCGGGCATCAGAACAGCATTGGAGGAAGTTTTGATGCCTTTTTGGTAAAAATTCTTGACTGCCCTGTACCGTCTGTTACCCCCACGGCAGGCATTATCTATGTGGACAGCAGCGTAGCTGTAAGCGGTAACGGAAGCAGCTGGGCTAATGCCGTTAAATACCTTAGCGATGCTGTCAATTATGCCAACAGCGTAAGTACACCCTTAGAGATACGCATAGCCAAAGGCACTTACCTGCCTACTATATGCGGCGTTACGGCTGTAAGCAGGGACGAAACCTTTGCCATTACCCGCGGCGGCATTAAGCTGTACGGCGGCTACCCTAATGGTGGCGGCGTACGCAATATAACCGCCAACCCCACCATTCTCTCCGGCGACATTGGTACGCCTAATGTTGCTACCGACAACAGCTACCACGTAATGGTTATTGTAGGCATTCCCGCCGCAGCAGACAGCATCGTGGTGGACGGGCTTACTATTACCCGAGGCAACGCGAACGGTGGCGGCGGCTTTACGATAAACAATGTTACTATGTCACAGCAAAGTGGTGCCGGTATTATAACAAACAATAATAACGGCAATGACAAAATACTGTTTCGCTCCTGTGTCATTAGTGCCAATACTGCAATGTTGTATGGCGGAGGTATAGCAAACTCCTCTTCTATTACTATTACGAATAGTGTCTTTAGCGGCAATATAGCAAACAATGGTGGGGGGGTGTTCAACAATTCTCTTTATTCTGTTACTATTACAAACTGTGTCTTTAGTGGCAATACGACAGGAGGCGTTGCTGGTGGTATGCTCAATATTGGTTCTTCTCCTGTTATTACAAACTGTGTCTTTAGCGGTAATACATCAGGAGGTGCTGGTGGTGGTATGCTCAACAGCAATTCTTCTTCCCCCACTATTACAAATAGTATCTTTAGCGGTAATACATCAGGTGCTGGCGGCGGTGGTATGTTTAACGATGATTCTTCTCCCACAGTAAGGAATACCACCTTTAGCAGCAATACGTCTGCCACCAACATCGGGCACAGCATTTGTCAAAATATCGGCGGTACTACCACGCTCCGCAACAGCATTGTATGGAAAGGCACACCGCTTACAGGCACTAACGTATATACCACAGGCGGCGGCAGCGTAACCGCCACTTACAGCGATATACAGCAGGCAGCAGGGGTGTACCCCGGTACGGGCAATATCAATCAAGACCCTTTGTTTGCCAATCCCTCGCTTCCTGCCGGTGCAGACGGCATCTGGGCTACCACAGACGACGGGCTTGCCTTGCTGCCCTGTGCCACACCCTTATCGCCTGCCTTAGATGCGGGCAGCAATGCCCTTATACCCGCAGGCATCACTACCGATATTACCGGAGCAAACAGGATTTTCAACACTACCGTAGATATGGGTGCGTACGAAACTATGTTCCCCGTACCTGCCGTAATCTATGTGGACAGCAGCATAGCCGTAAGCGGCGACGGCAGCAGCTGGGCTACGGCTTTCAAAACCTTATCGCAAGCCTTAGCTTATGCCGACCCTATACCCTGTATAGACAGCATACTCGTAGCCAAAGGCACGTATTACCCCACAGGCATACAAAGCGGCACTAACAGGGACAGCACCTTTGCCATTACCCGCGGCGGTCTTAAAATATACGGGGGCTACCCCACAGGCGGCGGTGCACGCAATATAACCGCTAACCCTACCATACTCTCCGGCGACATCGGTACAGCCAATGTTACTACCGACAACAGCTACCACGTTATGGCTATAGCCGGCATTGCCGTCGCAGCCGACAGCATCGTGGTGGACGGATTGACCATTACAAGAGGTAATGCCAACGGTGCCGGCAGCTATTTGATAAACAGCATAGGCTTTGGACGCGACAATGGCGGCGGCGTTTATATAACCAACAATAGCCTTCATAACAAAATACTTTTTCGCTCCTGTGCCGTTACAGGCAATAATTCAAATTTGAACGGAGGCGGAATGCACTACACCGGGTCTAATCCTACTGTTACAAGCTGTGTCTTTAGCGGCAATACGGCATACCGGGGTGGTGGTATCTGCATTGATATGTCTTCTCCTTATATCATCAATAGTGTTTTTGCCAATAATAACGCGACCATAGGCGGTGCTGTAAATACCAGCAGCAGCCTTACCTCAGCTTCGCCCTTTATTATTAATACTACCTTTTACGGCAATACAGCCACTACCAACGGGCACAGCATTAATAACAATAATGGCTTTATCGGTGTTGCTACTACCACGCTCCATAACTGCATTGTATGGAAAGGTACACCGCTTACAGGTACTAATGTGTATGTAAACAGTGGCAACGTAACCGCCACTTACAGCGATATACAACAGGCATCGGGGGTGTACCCGGGCACGGGCAATATCAACGCGGCTCCCTTGTTTATCAGCCCTTCGCTCCCTGCCGGGGCAGACGGTATCTTTGGCACGGCAGACGACGGGCTGGCATTGCTCCACTGTGCTTCATCGCCCGGCATAGACGCGGGCAGCAACGCCCTCATACCTGCGGGCATTACCACGGACATTACCGGGGCAAACAGGATTTTCAATACTACCGTGGATATGGGAGCGTACGAAGCATACAGTCCCTTGCCTTCGGTGGTGTATGTGGACAGCAGCATAGCCCTAAGCGGCAACGGCAGCAGCTGGGCTACGGCTTTTAAAACCTTATCCGAAGCCTTATCCATAGCCAATGCTACCACCTGCATAGACAGCATATTGGTAGCCGCAGGCACTTATTATCCTACGGGCATACAAAGCGGCACCAACAGGGACAGTGCCTTCCTTATAGCGAGGGGCGGGCTTAAGCTATACGGCGGCTTTCAGCCCGGCGGCGTTGGCGGCTGGGCGGCAAGGTCGTTTCCTTCCGGCACGGGCGGCTCCATACTCTCCGGCGACATCGGCACAGCCAATGACCATACCGACAACAGCCACCACGTAATGGTCATAGCAGGCATTCCGCTTTCTGCCGACAGCATTGTGGTGGAGGGCTTTCATATCCGCCACGGCAACGCGGACGGCATCGGCAATCACAGCTACGGCGGTACTAACGTATCTCGTAATTCCGGTGGTGGGATAAGGCTCAACAGCGTAGCCAACGGACAGCATACACAGATAAGATACAATATCGTTTCCGGCAACCGGACTTCCGGCACAGGCGGCGGTATTGCAATGAATCCCGCTAATACGAATACCTATATTTTTAATAATGTTATCTCCGGCAACGAAGGCGATGGCATATTCTTTACTTCCAATCCGCATATCATTGGCAATACCATAGCAGGCAATAACGCGCCTTCGGGCGGCGGCTTACGCAAGCAGGGAACAATTGCCGGCTTGGTCGTATCCAATAATATTATCTGGGGTAACAGCAGCAGCATATCGGGACCTATGGTGATTACTTACAGCATTGTGCAAGGCGGTTATACCGGTACGGGTAATCTGAATATCAACCCCTTGTTTGTAAGCCCTTTGCCTTTTGCATCAGCACCGGCTGTGGGCGGCGATTATCGCCTGTATGCCTGTTCTCCTGCCATAGACGCGGGCAATAACGCCCTTGTCCCTGCCGGGGCTAAAGACTTAGACGGCAACGCGCGTATCTATAATACTGTGGTGGATATGGGTGCATACGAAGCGGACACCCCTCCCGTACCTTCGGTGGTCTATGTGGACAGCAGCATAGCTGTAAGCGGCAACGGCAGCAGCTGGGCTACGGCATTTAAAACCTTATCGGAAGCCTTAGCCATAGCCAACCCGGCAAGCTGCAACATAGACAGCATATTAGTAGCAAAAGGCACTTATTACCCCACAGGCGTACAAAGCGGCACCAACAGGGACAGCACCTTTGCCATTACCCGAGGCGGCATTAAGATATACGGCGGTTACCCCAACGGCGGCGGTGCACGCGATATAACAGCCAATCTTACCATACTTTCCGGCGACATTGGTACGCCTAACGACAGTACCGACAACAGCTATCACGTTATGGTCATAGCGGGCATTGCCGCCGCAGCCGACAGCATCGTGGTGGACGGATTGACCATTACTAAGGGCAGAGCGAACGGTGCGGGTACTTTTTCGATAAACAGTGTTAGTATTATTCGCAGCAATGGCGGTGGTGTTCATACAAGGAATAATAACGGTAATGCCAAAATGCTCTTTCGTTCCTGTGTCTTTAGTGGCAATACATCGACAAGCCACGGTGGTGGTATGTTCAACGATAATTCTTCTCCTATTATTACAAACAGTGTCTTTAGTAGCAATACGGCAAGCAGTAGCGGTGGTGGTATGCACAACTATTTTTCCTCTTCTGTTATTACAAACAGTGTCTTTAGCGGCAATACAGCAACAGTAAATGGCGGTGGTATGTACAATCACGATGATAACTCTCCTACTACTATTAATACTATTACAAACTGTGTCTTTAGCGGCAATACAGCAGGAGGTCTCGGCGGCGGTTTACGCAATTGGTATGCCCCTTGTTATATTTCCAATACTACCTTTTACGGCAATACGGCTACCTATAACGGGCATAGTATTGCTAATAACAGAGGTACTGATACGCTCCATAACTGTATCGTATGGAAAGGCACACCGCTTACAGGCACTAATATAGATACAACAAACGGCGGTACTATAACCGCCACATACAGCGATATACAGCAGGCATCGGGGGTGTACCCGGGTACGGGCAATATCAATGAAGACCCGGTGTTTGTCAATCCCTCGCTTCCTGCCGGTGCAGACGGCATCTGGGCTACGGCAGACGACGGTCTGGCATTGCAGCCCTGCACCTCGCCTGCCATAGACACGGGCAGCAACGCCCTTATACCCGCAGGCATTACTACGGATATTACAGGGGCAAACAGGATTTTCAATACTACGGTAGATATGGGAGCTTATGAAAATATGCTGCCTGTGCTGTTGACAGATACTACCAACGAGAGCATCTGCAATACGGACTCGGTGCTGTTCAGGAGCGTGTGGTACAGCGTTGCCGGCATCTACTCCGATACCGTATCGGCAGCCATAGGCTGCGACAGCATTTATGTTCTGAACCTAATAGTCAATCCTGTGATTACCAATAACATTTCGCAAAGCATCTGTTCGGGCGATACCTTGTTTGGTTATTATGCAACGGGTATTTACTACGATACGTTCAGTACGGCAGGTTGCGACAGTGTAAGGATTTTGAACCTTACGGTAAATCCTGCTATCGTCAATAATATGTCGCAAAGCATCTGTACGGGCGATACCCTGTTTGGCTATTATGCCACGGGTATTTACTACGATACGTTCAGTACGGGTGGTTGTGATAGTGTAAGGATATTGAACCTTACGGTAAATCCTGCTATTGTCAATAATATGTCACAAAGCATCTGTTCGGGCGATACCTTGTTTGGTTATTATGCTACGGGTATTTACTACGATACTTTTGCTACGGCAGGTTGCGACAGTGTAAGGATATTGAACCTTACGGTAAATCCTGTTGTTACCAACAACATTACACAAAGCATCTGTTCGGGCGATACCTTATTTGGTTATTATGCCACGGGTGTGTACTACGATACCTTCGCTACGGCAGGTTGCGATAGTGTAAGAATATTGAACCTTACGGTCAATCCTGTTGTTACCAACAACATTACACAAAGCATTTGTTCGGGCGATACCTTGTTTGGCTACTATGCCACGGGCATTTACTACGATACCTTCGCTACGGCAGGTTGCGACAGTGTAAGGATACTGAACCTTACGGTCAATCCTGTTATTACCAATAATATCGCACAAAGCATCTGTTCTGGCGATACCTTGTTTGGTTACTATGCTACGGGTATTTACTACGATACATTCGCTACGGCAGGTTGCGATAGTGTGCGGATATTAAACCTTACGGTAAATCCTGCTATTACCAACAACATCACGCAAAGCATCTGTTCTGGCGATACCTTGTTTGGCTATTTTGCTACAGGTGTTTATTACGATACCTTTAGTACCGCAGGTTGCGATAGTGTGCGGATATTAAACCTAACTGTTAATCCAATTATTACCAACAACATTACAGACAGCATTTGCACAGGCGATACTTTATTTGGCTATTTTGCTACTGGTATTTATTACGATACTTTTAGTACTTTAGGTTGCGATAGTGTGCGGATTTTAGACCTTACGGTCAATCCTGTTATTGTCAACAACATTTCGCAAAGCATCTGTTCCGGCGATACCTTGTTTGGCTACTATGCCACGGGCATTTACTACGATACCTTCGCTACGGCAGGTTGCGACAGTGTAAGGATACTGAACCTTACGGTCAATCCTGTTATTACCAATAATATCGCACAAAGCATCTGTTCTGGCGATACCTTGTTTGGTTACTATGCTACGGGTATTTACTACGATACATTCGCTACGGCAGGTTGCGATAGTGTGCGGATATTAAACCTTACGGTAAATCCTGCTATTACCAACAACATCACGCAAAGCATCTGTTCTGGCGATACCTTGTTTGGCTATTTTGCTACAGGTGTTTATTACGATACCTTTAGTACCGCAGGTTGCGATAGTGTGCGGATATTAAACCTAACTGTTAATCCAATTATTACCAACAACATTACAGACAGCATTTGCACAGGCGATACTTTATTTGGCTATTTTGCTACTGGTATTTATTACGATACTTTTAGTACTTTAGGTTGCGATAGTGTGCGGATTTTAGACCTTACGGTCAATCCTGTTATTGTCAACAACATTTCGCAAAGCATCTGTTCCGGCGATACTTTGTTTGGCTATTATGCTACGGGTATTTACTACGATACATTCAGTACGTTAGGCTGTGATAGTGTAAGGATATTAGACCTTACCGTCAATCCTGCTATCGTCAATAATATGTCGCAAAGCATCTGTATGGGCGATACCTTGTTTGGTTATTATGCTACGGGTATTTACTACGATACGTTTAGTACGGGTGGTTGTGATAGTGTAAGGATATTGAACCTTACGGTAAATCCTGCTATTGTCAATAATATGTCACAAAGCATCTGTTCGGGCGATACCTTGTTTGGTTATTATGCTACGGGTATTTACTACGATACTTTTGCTACGGCAGGTTGCGACAGTGTAAGGATATTGAACCTTACGGTAAATCCTGTTGTTACCAACAACATTACACAAAGCATCTGTTCGGGCGATACCTTATTTGGTTATTATGCCACGGGTGTGTACTACGATACCTTCGCTACGGCAGGTTGTGATAGTGTACGAATATTAAATCTTACCGTAAATCCAATTATTACCAACAATATTACAGACAGTATTTGTACAGGTGATACTTTATTTGGCTACTATGCTACCGGTATTTATTATGATACTTTTAGTACTACAGGTTGCGATAGTGTGCGGATATTAAACCTAACGGTTAATCCAATCATTACCAATAATATTACAGAAAGCATTTGTGCCGGCGATACTTTATTTGGCTATTATACAACCGGTATTTATTACGATACATTTAGCACCGCAGGTTGCGATAGTGTGCGGATATTAAACCTTACAGTTAATCCAATCATTACCAATAATATTACAGATAGCATTTGTGCCGGCGATACCTTATTTGGCTATTATGCTACCGGTATTTATTACGATACCTTTAGTACCGCAGGTTGTGATAGTGTAAGGATATTAAACCTTACCGTTAATCCAATTATTACCAATAATATTATAGACAGCATTTGTACAGGCGATACCTTATTTGGCTATTATGCTACCGGTATTTATTACGATACTTTTAGCACTGTAGGTTGTGATAGCGTACGAATATTAAATCTTACCGTAAATCCAATTATTACCAACAATATTATAGACAGTATTTGTACAGGCGATACCTTGTTTGGCTATTATGCTACCGGTATTTATTACGATACTTTTAGCACCGCAGGTTGTGATAGTGTACGAATATTAAATCTTACCGTAAATCCAATTATTACCAACAATATTACAGACAGTATTTGTACAGGTGATACTTTATTTGGCTACTATGCTACCGGTATTTATTATGATACTTTTAGTACTACAGGTTGCGATAGTGTGCGGATATTAAACCTAACGGTTAATCCAATCATTACCAATAATATTACAGAAAGCATTTGTGCCGGCGATACTTTATTTGGCTATTATACAACCGGTATTTATTACGATACATTTAGCACCGCAGGTTGTGATAGTGTGCGGATATTAAACCTAACTGTTAATCCAATCATTACCAATAATATTACAGAAAGCATTTGCACAGGCGATACTTTATTTGGCTATTTTGCTACCGGTATTTATTACGATACTTTTAGCACCGCAGGTTGTGATAGCGTACGAATATTAAACCTAACGGTTAATCCAATCATTACCAATAATATTACAGAAAGCATTTGTGCCGGCGATACTTTATTTG
>CAYUXT010000012.1:56852-83610 GCA_964448955.1 uncultured Taibaiella sp.
CCAATCATTACCAATAATATTACAGAAAGCATTTGTGCCGGCGATACTTTATTTGTCTATTATACAACCGGTATTTATTACGATACTTTTAGCACCGCAGGTTGTGATAGTGTACGAATATTAAATCTTACCGTAAATCCAATTATTACCAACAATATTACAGACAGTATTTGTACAGGTGATACTTTATTTGGCTACTATGCTACCGGTATTTATTATGATACTTTTAGTACCATAGGTTGTGATAGCGTACGAATATTAAACCTAACTGTAAATCCAATTATTACACATTCTATAAATCAAAGTATTTGTCAGCAAACTTTGCCATTTGTTTGGAATGGACAAACGGTAAATTCAGTAGGTACACATACATTAATAGACACTTCTGCATCTGCTGTTACGAGTTGTGATAGTATAACTACACTTAACCTTACTGTAAATCCTACAATTACTCATTCTATAAGTCAAAGTATTTGTCAGCAAACTTTGCCTTTTGTTTGGAATGGACAAACGGTAAATGCAGTAGGAACACATACATTAATAGACACTTCTACATCTGCTGTTACCAGCTGTGATAGCATAACTACATTAACCTTAGTTGTTAATCCATATATTCTCAATAATATCATCCAAAGTATCTGTGCAGGTCAAAGCTATCTTGGGTATAGCATAACCGGTATTTATTACGATACCTTTAGCACAGTAGGTTGTGACAGTGTGCGGATATTAAACTTAACGGTAGCTGATACATATAATGTAGTTATCGATACTGTTTTATGTACGGGAGTACAATACCAATGGGGCAATCAACTCATCACATTGACAGGAACTTATCTTCAAACATTTAGCAATGTATCCGGTTGTGATAGTATGGTAAGGCTTAATGTAAGTAATTATCCGCAACCTGTTAATACAGTATATATGTACGATGGTTGTGGTGAGGTAACTTTCAGAGGTGTTCATTACCAAAGTCATCATTTAATAATAGATACATTTAGAAATACAATGGGTTGTGATAGTGCTTATCATCATCATTCTATAAGAGTGCTGCCTATTCATACAGATACTCTACAAGTAGCTATATGTGAAGGAGATAGTTTTGAATTTTTTGATAAAATTTATACAGCAACCACAGTCGTGAGCGAAACATTAATCAATCAGTGGGGTTGCGATTCTACTATAACTTTAGATTTGAATGTACACCTTACTCCTTATTTACAAGTATCTGCCGATTTATGGGGTGATAAAGGGTACCATTGTGTAGGCGATACGATGACCATTGTAGTAGAGGGGGCAAGCACCTATTGGCTGTATAGTTTTAATGGTAACCGATTAGAAGGGTTGGAAAATCAATTTCATACTCGAGCATTTTTAGAAATAAACAATTATACACTTGTAGGTAGTACAGAATATGGCTGTACCGATTCTATAAATTTTGTAGTGAATGCACAGCACTGTTGCGACGTGTTTATGCCTAATGCGTTTTCTCCAAACGGCGACGGACTCAATGATGCAGTAGGACCTATGGGTTATACCTCATTGCAAAATCATAGTTTTAGTATATACAACCGTTTAGGGCAGTTGGTATTTAAAAGCAATAAGATGAACGATAATTGGGACGGAACCTTTAAAGGACAACCCTGTGAGATAGGAGTTTATTATTACATACTAAACGGTACTTGTAGTAGTGGTGCAGAGATAGTTAAAAAAGGAGAAATAACATTAGTAAGGTAGGTGATCCGAAATTCAATTAATTAAATAAGAAAAGGCTTATATGAAGAACCTTGATATACCTACTATCAATGTACAGGTTGAGATGAGTTTCGTAGTTACTTGAAATGGATAGCAATAGTGGAGTATATTCAGTGTGTCAGCAGGTAATTCGATCTGTAACAGCCTAATCCATAAATTGCAAATAACACTGTAATAAAAGTATTTGGAGTAAAAACATATTGCCTTTGCGGCAGTTGGGGCATTTCATTGCTGCTATACCACCAAGAAGAGATTTTTTTTGTGACATATCGGTTAAGATATTTTGAAAGCGCAAAGGTACTGATTTTAATTGTGTGTAGATTTATCAATTTTAGAAATGTCCGTATAAATACATTATAGTTAGGGTTTAATAGAGTTATGGGAAAGATAAAATTAACCCCAAATTGCTTCTCTCACTTTCCCCGAAGAATGTTAATTTTGCAACTCCTATAAAAATGGGCTGAAATGGAACTGAGCAAAAATTATCAACCACAAGAAACAGAAAATAAGTGGTACCAACATTGGACAAATAAAGGATACTTTAACAGCACACCCGACGAAAGACCGTCGTACAGCATTGTAATACCACCACCGAATGTTACCGGAGTGCTGCACATGGGGCACGCACTGAATAATACTATTCAAGATATACTTATTCGTAGAGCAAAAATGAGTGGTTATAACACTTGTTGGGTACCCGGCACAGACCACGCTTCTATTGCTACAGAAGCTAAGGTCGTAGCTATGCTCAAAGAAAAAGGAATTGATAAAAACTCCCTTTCGAGAGAAGAGTTTTTAAAATATGCGTGGGAATGGAAAGAAGAATATGGTGGCATTATTTTACAACAGTTAAAAAAACTTGGCTGCTCTTTAGATTGGAACAGAGTACATTTTACAATGGACGAAGATTATTATCAAGCCGTAATTCGTGTGTTTGTAGATTTGTACAATAAAGGATTTATCTATCGTGGTGCCAAAATGATTAATTGGGATCCCTCAGCTAAAACTGCCCTCAGCGACGAAGAAGTTATTTTTAAAGAAACCAATTCTAAACTTACTTATATACAGTATAAAATAGACGATAGCAATGAGTATATTACTATCGCTACGGTACGTCCCGAAACAATTTTGGGCGATACTGCTATTTGCGTACACCCCGAAGACCCTCGTTATGCACATCTTAGGGGTAAGTTTGCCATAGTACCTTTAATTAATAGAAAAATACCCATCATCTTTGATGATTATATAGATATTGAATTTGGAACAGGTGCTTTAAAAGTTACTCCTGCACACGATATTAACGATTATAACCTCGGACAAAAACATAAACTCGAAGTTATAGATACCCTCAACGAAGATGGCACGTTAAGCGAAGCCGCACAATTGTATATTGGAGAAGACAGGTTTGCTGTTCGTAAAAAAATAGTAGAAGACCTTAAAGAGTCCGGCAATTTTGTAAAACAAGAAGATTACAAAAATCAGGTAGGGTATAGCGAGCGTACCAATGTAGCTATTGAGCCACGTATCTCTATGCAGTGGTGGTGTAATATGGAAAAATTAGCAACTCCGGCTTTAGCTGCCGTTATGGATGAGCAAATAAAATTTTTTCCGGATAAATTTAAAAATCTCTACCGCCATTGGATGAGCAATATTAAAGATTGGTGTATTAGTCGCCAACTCTGGTGGGGGCAAAGAATACCCGCTTGGTACGATAAAGACAATAATATCTACGTAGCCGAAAACAAAGAAGCAGCAACACAGCAATATGCCGAAAAATATAGTGTAAGCGCAGAAGAAGCGCAATCTAAACTGTGTCAGGAAAGCGATGTATTAGATACTTGGTTTTCGTCTTGGTTGTGGCCTATGCAAGTATTCGGGTGGAACGAAGACAATAACAATGCCGAACTCAATTATTATTATCCAACAAAAACATTAGTAACAGGTCCCGATATTATTTTCTTTTGGGTAGCACGTATGGTAATGGCAGGTTACGAATACCGCCAACAAAAGCCATTTGAACAAGTATATTTTACCGGTATAGTTAGAGATAAGTTGGGCAGAAAAATGAGTAAGCAATTAGGGAACTCACCCGACTTACTTAAAATGATTGACGACAATGGAGCAGATACAGTAAGGTTTAGCGTACTAATTTCTTCACCTGCAGGAAACGATATTTTATTTGACGAAGCATTCTTAGAACAAGGAAGAAACTTTACTAATAAAATTTGGAATGCGCTTAAATTGGTTAAAATGTGGGAAGAGCGTGGATTTGATGATAATATTAAAATTAATGCTGCGCAAGAATTTGCCAACAATTGGATGTACAACAGAATTGAAGAAATTCGTCAAGAATTGCAAAATCTATTTAGCACTTTCCGATTGAGCGAAGCACTCAAAACAGTATATTCACTTATTTGGAACGATTACTGTTCTTGGTATTTAGAGTGGGTAAAACCCGCAATGAACCAACAACTTTGCAAAGCACAATACAATAAAGCCATTTCGTTTTTCGAAGATTTGTTGCAATTACTACATCCTTTTATGCCTTTTGTTACAGAAGAAATTTATCATTTACTACAAAAGCAAGAAGTAGATTTGATTAATAAACAATTACCGAAAAATACTGCAATCGATAAAAATGTAACTAAAGAAGGTGCATTATTACAAGCTATAATTACATCGGTAAGAGATAGCAGAAACAAAAACCAACTAAAGCCTAAAGACAGCATTTCTCTTTCGGTAGATAGCAATAATGAGTCGTTTTACCAACGTACCAATGATATACTTTGTACTCAATTGAATATCGATACTATTACTTTGGTAAAAGAATCTGTAGCACAAGCAATAGCTGTAGTGGTAGAAACGGAAAAGCTATACATTACTGCTAATGTAGAGATAGATACAGCAGCACAGATAGAGAAAATGGAAGAAGAGTTGCGCTATCTTAAAGGATTTTTGGTAAGTGTAGAAAAGAAGTTGAGCAATGAACGATTTGTACAAAATGCCAAACCCGAAATAGTCGAAAACGAACGCAATAAACAAAACGATGCCATTGCTAAAATTAAAACTTTAGAAGAAAGTTTGGCAGCATTGCAATAAAGAACTTCAACTTTAATAAAATGTGTAAAACACTACTAAGTAAACAAAATCTTGGTAGTGTTTTTTTTGATAGTGAAATGCATTGCCATTATTTGTACTTTCTTGAGAATTATATAAACAATTATAGATAGTTTTAAAATTTTTGTATTATTGTTTTGCAGTTTATAATATTTAGAATAAAATAAATTGCATTATATGTCGTTGTATTCTTTCTTTAAGATACAATATTTGGCATACAATAATTTTTTTTAGCATAATGAAAAAAACTCTATTAAGCTTAGTAATTACAGTTTTGCTATCCATTGTCTTTGTTGCAGCAAATGCTCAAAACAAACATTATACCATAAAAGGACAAGTGCAAGATACTTCTACATTTATGTTTGTAACTAATAGTTCCGTAGTAATTATTAATCAATCAGACTCTATGTTGCAAGGCTATACAAGAGCAAAAGAAGATGGCACTTTTTCATTAAAAGTATCTGCACCTACTACTTATATCTTAATGATTTCGCATCCTAACTTTGCTACACAATTACAAGAAATAAACATTACCGACAGCATTACAGATTTAGGAATGATAGAGATGGTATCGAAACGAATATTATTAGAAGAAGCTATTATTTCGGGAGAGCGAGCTATTACTATAAAAGGCGATACCGTAGAATATGCAGCAGATAGTTTTAGAGTAAGAGATTTCGATAATGTAGATGAATTGCTAAAAAGATTACCAGGTATAGAAGTAACAAAAGATGGAACTATAAAAGCACACGGAGAAAAAGTACAAAAAATGTTTGTAGATGGCGAAGAGTTTTTTAGCGACGACCCTGCAATATTAGCCAAAACACTTAGAGCAAGCGCAGTAGATAAGGTGCAAGTGTATGATGGCAAAACAGAACAAGCAGAATTTTCGGGTGTAGATGATGGCGAGCGTGTAAAAACCATAAACCTTAAACTTAAAGACAATGCCAAAAAAGGATATTTTGGAAAAGTAGGAGCAGGCGCTGCACCACAAGGCTATTACGAAGGCGAAGCAATGATAAATGCTTTTAAAGATAAAAGAAAAATGGCATTGTACAGCATTGGTGCTAATACCAATAAAGTTGGGCTAAATTGGGGAGATAATTCGAGCTTTGGTAGTGGAGGCTCGGGAGAGATGACTATTAATGAAGATGGTAATTTTGAAAATAGTTATGATGAATTTTCTTTTGGTACTTTTAATGGAAATGGTCTGCCGCGAACATTAAATATGGGAGGGTTTTATAACAACAAATGGAAAGACAATAAATATGCTTTTAATGGTAGTTACAGGTATGTAAATAATGGAGTAAATAATATTGAAAACACTGTTACGCAATACATCTTACCCGATACACAATATTTTGAATACAAAAACAACGAAAGTAAAAGCAATAACCTAAGACACAATATTACTACCCGTACCGAAATTAAAATAGACTCGCTTACTACGTTAAGAATTAATGCCTCCGGTGCTTTACGCAATACAAAATCTTTGACTAATTCACAGTCTAATGCAGAAGATTTACTCGGTAATTTAATCAACAAGACTTCAAGAGAAAGCGATAGAGAAAGCGATAATAAAGATTTTAACTTTAATGTAGATTTCAGAAAAAGATTTAAAAAGGTAGGTAGAACTTTTACTATTAATTTTTCCGGTAAAATAGGAGAAAGCGAATCTAATAATAACTTAACATCTACAAACGATCTATTTGCTTTAGATACTTCTTTTACAATACGACAAAATACACTTAATACCTCAAACAATAACAGATTGGGCACACGCATTAGTTACACAGAACCAATTTGGAAAGAGATTGTATTTTGGGAGTCGAATTATAGTTTGGTACATTCTTCCAATAAAACTATCAACGCAACTTACGACTTATTACCCGGCACAGACGAAATGGTATATAATAATATATTTAGCAGCAATTACCAATTCGATGTATTAACCAATAGGGCAGGTACTGCACTTAGGGTAAGTAAAGGGAAAATCAATGCTAATACAGGTGTTGATGTTGCTTACGCACAGTTTACACAGTTAGATTTAAGAGAAGATACATCGTTTAGCTATAATAGGTTAAACTTTTTTCCTCGTGCCAATATTTCTTATAAACACACAAAACAATCTACCTACAATTTTAGTTATCGGGGAGCAACAAGGCAGCCAACAATTAGCCAAATACAACCTATTGTATATAATAGCGACCCTATGAATTTATATATAGGCAATCCGGATCTAAAACAGCAAGTAACGCACAATCTTAATCTAAATTTTAATAATTATGCTGTACTCACCAATAGATACTTTTATACTTCGTTTTATTATACCATTACACAAAATGCAATAAGCCAAGCACAAGTAGTAGATGAAGCAGGAAGAAGAACATACCAGAATATAAATGTTAATGGCAATCAGCATTTTAATGCTTATGTAAATTACAGTAAAAGAATTATAGAAAACCTAACAGGAAATTTTTACGCTAATGGCAGCTATACTTTAGACAATAATTATGTAAATAATATTAAAAACAAAAACGACAGATACAACATTAGTCCAAACTTTGGCGTGAATTACAAAAAAGACACTTTGTTTCATTTCAACTATTCTTTTAACCCTGTCTATAACATAAGTAATAATTCTGTAAGGAAAGATTTAAGTGTGCGTTATTGGTCGTACAATCAAGATTTTGATTTTGAATATAACTTACCTTATGGTATTAGAGTAGGCACCGTTATAGAATGGTTAGTAAGACAAAGAGTAAATCCTAACGAGCCGGACAATAATGTATTTCTGTGGAATGTATATGCTTCCAAATCGTTTTTAAAAGACCGCTCCTTAGAAGCTAAAATTTACGGATACGATATACTCAACCAAAATGTAGGCTATTACAGATACCAAAGTGCAGAAATGGTAAACGAAAACACTTTCAATATTATTAAAAGGTACCTAATGATTAGCCTTGTTTGGAACTTTACACATACCGCAAACTTAGATGGTAGTAAGCACGAAGGCGATGCACCTAAGCGGTCTAACACTACTTTTAGAACCTATAGAATGAGATAGTTTTTCTCTAATGATTTTTTTTACCTTTTATTCAATTTTAAATAAGCATTTCCCTCTTGTGTTGCTATTTCTACTATATACATTCCGGTGGTTAGGTCGGCAATGGAGTAATGGTTAATATAGGTAGGTTTTACAGTTTTAATAACTTTGCCTGTAATATCTCTAATGGTTAATCCTTTAATGTCTATGGTTGCGGATAGTTTTTTAATTGTAAAATAATCGGTAGTGGGGTTGGGGAATATACTTATATCAGACATAGAAAACTTGATTTCTCTATTTGATGCACCAGGAATCCATACAATAGGGTAATAACATCCTGTATTGGTATTAGGGTAAGGATTGTAATTGTAAACAGCTTGAAAACCTTGCCATGAATTGCTATAGCAAACTACTCCAGGCGGTAATGTGTCAATAGTTGAAGCATTTAATGTATCGTGGCTAATAAATGCAATTGCTTTGGGTGCGCCTATCCTTTCGGAATAATAGCCTGCAATGTTTAAAATATTGGAACCTAAGCCTATATTGCTATTTGTATCTAATTGTTTTAATACCACAGTTTGCAACTGTACACTATCTAATTGCATATAATATAC
Organism: uncultured Taibaiella sp.; assembly: GCA_964448955.1. GTDB lineage: Bacteria > Bacteroidota > Bacteroidia > Chitinophagales > Chitinophagaceae > MKSF01. The sequence goes on from CAYUXT010000012.1 coordinate 65,382, forward strand.
ACTATCTACTATAACTTGAAAAATGGTATCGGTAGTGTATTGCTCCAAATGCTCCGGTACGTAAAACGAGAGTGTATCATCTGCATTTACATTAAAAATATAAAGCGGTACAAACTTATTATATCTATTACTATAATAAAATACAGTATCGTCATTGTTATATACATATTCACTTTTTAAAAAAATGCTATTGTCTAAATCGAGTTCGGGTCTATAATTAAAACTAAATATATCTACCTTTCTACAAATTTGTCCTTGATATGTTACCTCCTCCGCTGAATAACAATGTAATACTTTATGTCTTGTAGAATCAGCATATTCCATTGGTTCTTTTATCCACCACTCCGCACCCACAGGAGCAAATTCAGCAATAGGTTGTGCTTGTAAATTGAATGTACTTATCAATGATAACACTAAGATTAATAATATGTTTTTCATATTGTAAACTTTAAAATAAATATAGAAAATAATAGTAAATCAACTGTAATTTACTATTTATCACTGCTTCAAATATACAAATATTTATTTAAGTGCCCAAAAGCACGCAATGTTAAATTTCCCTCTACAAATAAAAATAATACTGCAAGCCCAAAGTATATACCGAATATACTTTAGCATAAGATACATTAATAAACTGCAAAGTAGTAGATGCATCTATACGCAAGTTAGATTTTACGATAAACTGAATGCCGGGGCTTATATCCACATAATAACCTTTTTGTAAAGCCGTAGGGTATCGGCTATTGTGCAGATAATATTCTCTATCGGTGCCGATAAACAAATCCACTTTTGCTGCCTCGTAAGCTTTGCCAGTAAATTCTAAATAGAGATTAATATTGGTTTGGTCGTAGTTTTCGTATTTTTTAGGATAGATTAAATACCCAAAAGACAGATTGTAAGTTAGCGACCTGCCATAATGCGTACGTACCCCCACATCGGGCAAACCTACTATGGGGTCGGGCGATAATCCTTCTGAATATTTAGGAAAGATAAGCCCTGCGGTAAGCGATGCCGAAAACTTTTTATACAAATAGGTATTGATAATGCCGCCACCCCAGCCTTTGGTATCGCCCATCATAAGGTTAGGCTCGGTTTCGTGGTGCGTGGTAGATACCTGAGCAGCTTCGCCATATACCGCTAAGCGCAAATGACTTTTGTTTTTATCTATAGAAAGGTAACGGTATTTGGCATAAAAGTGTACGCCATTAAATTTGTATGGATATTCTGCACCCCTTTCTGGTGTGTTGTGAAAAGGAAAATCTTGTGGCATTTTTTCGCCGTGATGATTAGAAGCAATTCCGGTGATGTATGTGGTTAAGCGTGGAGTTACGCCATACATTAATCGAAGAGCAGTCATATTGCGTACTTTATCCACTTCTTTGTATGTTTCGGAAAATATACGAACTCCCAATGTGTTTTTACCTAATGTACTTGCCGGCTCACTTAATGGATACAACTCTTGCGCCTTACTGTACGACCAAGAGCAAATTAGTAATAACACAGACTGTATTACAATTCGGATACCCAATATGTATTTTTGCCCTTGCATATAATCTGATTGTCTTGCTTTTGTTGGGTGTTTTTATTACCAAATTCTTTACCCAAAAACTGTATTTGTACTATTTTTTTTGTCCTTTCTTCGGTTGGGTTTGTTAGCGCAAAAGCATTGTTTTTAATTTTAAAACAATTATCGTTTACAATAGTAATAGTAGAAAAATCTAAGGTGGCAATTAAGTTGCCTACCGAAAATCCGCCATTGTCCACCGCTTTAGCAAGTTTGTAAAAATCGATATTGCTATTTTTTTTAAAATACACTTTTGCCTCTGTTGCCTGTAAATCCATATCTACACTACCCACAAAATCGAGTTTCCGTAATTGCATTTCTACACTCCTGCTGCATTGCGAACAAGTAAGTCCATTTACTTTAATGGTAGCAGAAAGTATCTGCGCCGAAAGTAAATTTCCACTATTAACACTCAACAATATTAAAAACAATATTAGACGCAATTTGAAAAAAAGATTTAGAAAAGTAAAGTTACTGATAATTAGGGATTTGGTAAGCACTAAGAATTAGTTAAATATCTACTAAGTTCAATAACGATAAAAATATTCCGTTTAGTCTTTGGTTTATTTTTTATTTTTGACAATTAAAAAATTGATGTGCTACAAGAAAACAGCATTTCTAATTATAAGAATTTTATGAACCAATCAATAAATATATTCGTAACAATAATTTTCATTTTGACTTCGGCAACACTATATGCTCAGCCGCAATTGCCATCGGTAAATATTCAAACTAAAAATGGCATCAATGTATTATCTTGGACCAATCCTTATACATCTAATGTAGCGTCGGTTACGGTGCAACGCTCAGCCGATAGCAATTATAATTTTACCACTATTGGCGTAGTAAAAGACATTGCTACTGCGGTACAATCTTATGCAGATTTAAGACCATTAGCGGGTACTAATTGGTACAAAGTAGTCGTTACTTTTAAGTCGGATATAGATTGGAAAAGCAATGTGTATAAAGCCGTAGTAGATAGTGCAGATATAGCTAAGCGCGGTGCTATCTTGTCCAACGACTCTATTCAAACTATCGTTAATAAAGTAGTAGAAGAGTCGGGCAATGTAGATTTTGAAAAAATAAACACCAACCTTAAAACAGTTACTTATCCTACATCTCAGTACATTTACACGAACCCTTTTACCGGCAATATAAGTATAGAATTGCCCGATGTAAGAAAACATAATTACTCCGTAGTATTTATGGATTTAAACGGAAAAGAAATGATGAAAATTCCGAGAGTTAGAGAAGTGGAAATAATTTTAGACAAAAGAAATTTTCAAAATTCGGGTACATACAGATTTGTAGTTTTCGATAATAGTACCGAAGAAATAGAAAAAGGATACATTACCATTTATTAAAAAGACAAATTAGAGTATATCTACCTTTAACCCATTCGCTTTCTTTTTTGAATGCAATTTAGAAATTGATTACCCAACATTATTATTAGAATGTTATACATCAACGACGCTGCTACATTTAATCGCTTCACTAACAATTTACGCAACATTAAAATTGAAGAAAGCACTACCGAAACAGTAAAACAACTGCACGCTGTTATTAATTATGCCGACCAAAAATATTATGTAGAAGACAACCCTGTATTAGCAGATGTAGAATACGACCATTTTTTTAAACTATTAAAAGAAATAGAAAGCCACAACCCATCATTTATTATTCCTAATTCGCCTACACAACGAATAGCCATAGGCATTAGCGAAAAATTTGAAACCGAAGCGCATTTAGTACCAATGCTTAGTCTCGAAAATTCGTACAATGCAGATGACCTAAAAGAATGGCAAAAAAGATGTACCGACAACATCCCTAATGCTACAATAGAATTTACCATTGAACCCAAATACGATGGTGCAGGCATTTCTCTTTTTTACGAAAACGATATGCTCGTTAGAGGTACTACACGAGGCGACGGTATTAAAGGAGAAAATATAACACCTAATATCAAACAAATAAAATCAATACCGCTTTCTGTTCCCTTTTCTACATTCGGCATACAATCCATAGAAATAAGAGGCGAGGTTATTATTAAGAAAGATGTATTTGCAGATTATAATACACAAAGAGCAGCAGAAGGATTACCGCCATTAGCCAATCCGCGCAATGCAGCTTCGGGTACACTCCGTATGTTAGATGCCAGAGAAGTAGCCAAGAGAAAACTTAGTGTTGTGTTGTACAATGTCAGTTACCATACGACCATAACCAATAATACTGAAACGCCATTTCTTACTACCCATTTGGGCGGTTTAGAATGGTTACAAAGTTTGGGGTTTCCTACACCCGTAGCAATGATGGCACACACGCAATCGATAGATACTATCATCGAAAAGTGTTTAGCATTGGAACAAAATAGAGATAACTTACCTTTTGAAATAGATGGTGCCGTGGTTAAGATAAATCAGGTGGCATTACAAGATGATTTAGGAATGACTACCCACCACCCACGATGGGCTATAGCTTATAAATTTAAAGCAAGACAAGCCACCTCTAAATTATTACAAGTAGAATTTCAGGTAGGAAGAACGGGCACCATAACTCCCGTAGCCAAAATAGAACCCGTACCCATTGGTGGTGTTACGGTATCGAGCATTTCTCTTTTTAATGAAGATGTAATCAGAGTAAAAGATTTACGAATAGGCGATACGGTATTAGTAGAGCGTGCCGGCGATGTAATACCTTATATAGTTAAGCCAATAGAAGATTTGCGTAATGGTACAGAGCAAGTAATTGTATTTCCTAAGCATTGCCCTGTGTGTAGCGGAGCATTATTTAAAGAAGAAGGAGAAGCAGCGTGGCGGTGTATTAATATTAATTGCGAAGCACAAGTAGTAGAGCGCATTATACATTTTGCCTCTAAAGATGCTATGGATATTCGTAACCTTGGTGATGCTAATATCCGTAGGTTTTATGCTTTAGGTTTGTTGCAAGATGTAAGTAGTATTTATGGTTTAAACTATGAGGCTATAAGCCGATTAGATAAATTCGGAGAGCGTTCTATTCACAATTTAAAAGAGGCAATAGAAAATTCTAAATCGCAACCGATACACAGATTAATATTTGGATTAGGTATAAGATTTGTAGGCGAAACCACAGCCAAAACCATTACACGTGCTATTACGGATATATTTGAATTACAATCTTGGAGCGAAGAGAAACTTTGCACCCTCGAAGACATAGGACCTAAAGTAGCCGCTTCTGTTGTTCATTTTTTTAGTATAGAAGACAATATAAAAATGCTGCAACTGCTCAAGGAAGCAGGTGTAAATACCCAAAACACAAAGGAAAAAAACACTACACAAGACGGTAGCCTTACGGGCAAAACTTTTTTATTTACCGGAACATTATCGCAGTTTAAAAGAAGCGATGCAGAAGCAATGGTAGAACAAAAGGGAGGAAAAATATTAAGCGGTGTAAGTAGTAAACTTAATTATTTGGTAGTAGGGGCAGATGCAGGCTCTAAATTAGAAAAAGCAAAAAAGTTAGGAACAGTAACTATCCTTACCGAAGTGCAATTTGGAGAATTAATAACAACAAAATCGGAATAATAATACAAACTCATTTCACGTTTTAGTATTTTTCCAACTATGTGAAAAAAAAGTATTTTAATGTAAATGATAGGAATGTTAATTTAGCGGTTTTTAAAACCAAGCGTAAAAAAAATTATGGATTTTCTCAAAATGAAATATCAAAAAATGCTACACGCCATTATGGTGGTCATCATAATAGTGATGACTACAGTAGGGGCAGTGGCACAAAACGGGAAAGGACTAAAAAAAGTAGTATTAGATGCTGGGCATGGTGGAAGTGATATAGGAGCAGCAGCATTCAAAATGCACAAACACGAAAAAGATTTAGCACTCGATATTGCATTGCGAGTAGGTAAAATGTTAGCCGATAGCGTACCAAGTTTACAAGTTGTATATACCCGAAAATCCGATATACGCATAGAATTACCCGACAGACACAAAATCGCTAATAATGCCCAGGCAGATTTATTTGTTTCTATACACGTTAATGCCACTACCGGCACGCGTACAAAAGTGCCAAATGGTTACAAATATGTAGGCAAAGGCAGCAAAAGAAAAAAAGTACAAGCATACAAAACAGTAGTAAATAGAGAAACGCAAGCTATTGGCACCGAAACTTATGTATTAGGTCTGCACCGAAATTCCCAAAAAGAAAAAGCCATAGAAGAGTTTGGAGATAACCTAACAGAAGAGCCCGGAATGCTCGACGAAAACGACCCAATGACACAAGTAATGATAGCACAATATTCACAAACATTCTTATCGCGTAGCGTAACCTTTGCCGGAAAAGTACAACAAAACTTCGCTAACCAAAGTCGTGTAGATAGAGGCGTAAAACAAAAAGGATTAGAAGTATTAGCAGGAAGCGCAATGCCCGGAGTACTTATAGAGATAGGTTTTATTAACAATATAGAAGAAGAGAAATATATGAATTCTGAAATAGGGCAGCAAGAAATAACTTATGCTATCTTTAAAGCCATAAGAAGTTATAAAGCCGAAATGAGCAAAAACAATTAATTTTTTTGTCAAAACTCTAATCTATTTTCCATAATTATTTCCTTAATTAACTATATCTGATTATTTTTGTCATCTGTAAAATAATATTTTAAAAAAATAACAATTATGCAAAGAATAAAGACTATCACTTGTCTTGTGTTGGTAACAGTATTATCATTTACCCTTGGATGTAATAAAAAAGACGGCGGAGGAGGCATTAATATCTTTTCTATTCAAGACGATATTACCTTAGGACAACAAACAAAACAACATATTGCCGAAAATCCGGTAGAGTATCCAATACTTTCCGAAACACAATTCAAATCCGCTTACGATTATATTTACGGTATCAGAAATGAGATTTTAAATTCTGGAAAAGTAACGTACAAAGATGAGTTTCCTTGGGAGATAAAAATTATTAACAGAGATGATGTAATCAATGCATTTTGTACTCCCGGTGGCTATATATATGTATATACAGGATTAATAAAATTCTTAGACGACAAGTCATCTTTGTCTGGTGTTATAGGGCACGAAATAGCACACGCAGATAAAAGACATTCTACTAAACAGCTTACTCAAAGATATGGCATTCAAACACTTTTAGATGTGGTATTAGGCGAAAATCAAGGATTAATTACGCAAATAGCATCTGAATTAACTACCCTAAAATTTAGCCGTTCGGACGAAACACAAGCCGATGAGTATTCTGTAATTTATCTTTGCCCTACTAAGTTTCATGCAAATGGAGCTGCTAACTTTTTTAGAAAAATAGAAGCACAAGGAAGTAATAATACCCCTGCATTTTTAAGCACACACCCTAACCCCGAAAACAGAATTGCTAATATAGACAGCAAAGCTTCTACTTTAGGCTGTACACACAATATTACTCCCGAAGAAAACGATACAGAATATGCTACTTTTAAAGCGAGCTTACCATAGAATTAACCAAGTTTATAACTTTCAATACAAAATAATAAAGCTGTCTTTCAGGACAGCTTTATTATTGTAGTACAAAATGAATAATGATATTATAACTAAATCTTTTAGATTAATCTCAAATATTTTATAAAAACCATTCACTGTAAACCTTCCACTAAAAAGAGTTTACTTCTGATTTTTGAGGGATAATTGTTTTTTGCACTTCCGCATCGTCATTGCCTCAAAAATCCTCGCAAAGACGGTGGGGCTTAGTATTGTGGTGCTACCACCCTTGCTGTCATTACTACTGGAGGCAATTACAACACATACTGCATTACACTCGTTTCGTCATTATTCTCAATTCCATACAAGGCTGACCTACTATTTTTTTATCTGTATCTTTCATATATTTTAGGTTATCCTAAATCCAAAAACAAAAATAAGAAGCTACCCTTTGCAGTTAGCTCTTTATTTTTGATTTTTTTATAGTTTAATAATGAAAATAATTATTCTTTTTTATATTTGTAGAGAATTAACAACCAAATTATGAGTAAAAGTATCTTTATTAGCTATAGGGTTCAAGACACATCTGGCGAAACAGGTAGATTAGTAGATACCTTAAAAAGGTATTACAAATCCGACCAACTATTTATTGACATTGAGAAAATAGAACCCGGATTAGATTTTACGCAAGTTATCAATAAATATTTAGAAAAATGCGAAGTTGTATTAATGGTAATAGGTCCCGATTGGATTGGGAAAGACAAATTGGGTAACCCTAGAATAGTTAAAGATGATGATTGGGTGCGTATAGAAATTAGCACTGCACTTAAAAGAAACGTTAGGATAATACCCATATTAGTAGATGGAGCTAACCTTCCCGATATTACTCAATTACCAGAAGATATTAAGTACATAACCAGATTACAAACACACGAATTAAGTAATAAACGTTGGGATTATGATACAAAAAAATTAGTAAGTCATTTAAGTAATATTGGTATTGAACCTGAGTTAGTAAAGCAAATCAATAAACCCCCAAAGAATAGTTCCAATAATAGTTTATTAAAAATAGGCATTGGGGTATTTATTGGCATATTTCTTATAGTATTATTGGCATTAATTGCTGCTGGTATCGACCAAGAGCAATATCCTGAACCTGATCCAACTCCCGAGCCAATTGCATTAATGGAAAGCACTAACATTTCCGGTATTTGGAAAGAAGCGAATAACGATTATCCTGCCACCTTCGAAATATTTCAAAGTGGACAAGATTTAACAATGTCTATTTACAATTTGTATGGCAATATGGTAGGAGAAGGAAAAGGTACAATTGAAGGAAATAAAATAAGAATTCATATTGAAGAATATATTTCCGGCACAAAACAAATCATTACTACTACCTTAACTAACAATAAAACCAAGATGCTTGGCACTATTACTGTTACAAACGATGGTATAAACCAACCTTATACTTACGAGCTAAGCAAATGTGATGCTTGTAATGAAAGTAATTAGTCTAAGTTTTTTTCTGCATATTGTTTGAAATTGTTTAAAATTGCTAACCAACCTTGTTGTTGCAATTCCATAGAATTTGTCTGTTCTACATCAAAGATGATTGTAACCTTTGTTGTGCCGTTTTCTTCATTAAAAAATATAGTGGCATTTCTACCATCTTCCATATTGTAAGATAATTTATTGGAGGGTATAATGTCGTCGTACACTGCAATAAAGTCGAATCCAAAACTGCCGTCTTTAGCCTCCATTCTCGCATTGTATATACCCCCAATCTTTAGGTCATTTGTTACAGTTGGACACATCCAATCTTCTGTTGCAAAATTCCAATTAACTATATGCTCCGGAAGAGTATAGTACTCCCAAATAGTAGCTTTAGGTGCTTTAATACTTACCTCTATTTTAATTTTATTTGCTTGCATTGTTTTTGTATGCACTAATTTACGATGATATTTTATCTATTAATTCATTTAGCTTTACGATTAAGGAGTGTTCTTTCGGTAATAATTTAGTATTGATAATTAATTGTTCCATTTCTGTTTTCTTTCTTGCTTCGCTAAAATTTACAAACAGCTTTTTGAGGTCATTTGCAATAGTTGTCCAACTTTCGTCTGTAGTGTCGTTTTCAATTATTGCTTTACAAAATATTAGGTTGGTATGTTTCATATTTGCCCATACATTTTTCCGGATTTTATTGCTGTCTATATTGCTAATCATGTTGTTTAATTTTTCAATTTTATCAACAGATTTACTTAATCGTATTACTTCGTTTAATAGTTCGGCATTTGCACTTACATTGGGTAAGAGCAGGACATTGTCTATGTCTATTATGAGTTTATTTTCTTTACTGTAAATGCTATCGTTATTTCTTAATAACTGTTCGGCTAAATATAAGTTAGTTAAGCAATAAACATCTGTATAGTCCGATTGTTTGGCTGCAAGGTGGTAGTAAATTACGGAAAGCTTTAATGCTATTACTTGTTCGTCATTTGAGGTTACTACTGCTTTGCGTTTGTATGCGCTTGCAAGTAGTGCATACCTTTCTGCTGACGCGCCAAGTAGGAATAGATTGCTGAGAATATTAATTATAGTATCTATTTGCGTAGCTGTTTCCGATGCTGTATTAATGTTATTGAAGAATTGCTCTACATAGTACTTTATACTTACATTGCAGTATTTTTCTATAGCAGATACAGAGTACTGAGCATCATTGTGCTTAAATAGAATTTCAAATTTTTCTATTGCAATTTTATAATTTCCTAATTCATTATGTATAAAAGCTAATTTTTCAAAAATGATTGCATCATCGAATTTAGCATTTTCTATTGCTTCTTCTATGCTTTCTATTTGCGCTACAATGTTCTCTCTTATATATCCTGCATTCATTTTGCTTCGCAAATTGTCCAATTCTATTTTTGCTTGTTCTGCTAATAGGTACGATTTTTTATTGTTTCCTGTATTGTTTTTTCTGTCTAATAGGGTATAAAATGGGTCTCCATAGCATTGGTATGCTCCCCAAGTATTATTATCGTTTTTGTAATTATTATACACTTTTTTTCTTGCTTGCTTTACCGCATCGCCAAACTGAGAGCCATTTAACATTTCCGAATAAAATTCTTGTGCAAACAATTTAGCGGCATCATCTTGTACCGCCCAGCCGGCTGCAATTATTGCTTTTACACCCATTTCTATAAGTTGTGTACCGATGCTTGCTGCAAGTTTATACCTATCTTGCATTTCTATTTCTTGTTCATTATTTGTAATGCCGAGATGACAACAATTTATAAATACCAACTCGGGTATTGCTCCCATTTGATTAAAATCGGCAGTAGTTAAGTATAAATTATCGCCTATTACTACCCCACTCTCTTTAAGGTTATTAGGGGTAATAATACCATGTGCGGCTATATGTATAACTTTATAGTCGTCGCAAAAAAGATTTTTTACAATTTCATCTGCCTTTTTTTGAATTGCAAGATTTATACTAAAGCTGCTTTGAGCAAATGTATTAGCAACACTTTCGGCTTCTTGTGCCGCTCCTTTGAGTTGCGAAGCAAATCCGTTAGTAATAGGGTCTCCTATAATGAGCACACTATTTTGCGCTGCTCGTTTTACATTGGATTTAGGTCTGTAAGTATCGGTAGCTAATCTTCTAATCATTCCTCCTGATACACATAGTGGGTCGGCTTCTTTGGTATTGTCTTGTAATAGCTCCCATGGGTAACCTGCCGATTCTTTATCTAATGTCCATAAAAAATTTCCTTTTTGTCTAACCTTATCTTTAATATCATTAGGTATCATTAATTCAAAAACGGTAGCTGCTGATTTCCTGTCCCATTTATTGTTTTTAGACATTTCTTTAATAAACAAATCTATGAGATTAGTGCTTGTCTGCAATTCGTTTATTTCTTCTTTTGCATCTTTGTTAGAGGAGCCAAACGTCAAGTTTTTGTATGTTTTCTTGTTGGTATCGGTTGTTATAGTATGTTCTTTCATCTTCACGTTTATCCTATTCCACCAAGATTCTTCTCTCGATTCGGGCATTCTTTTTTGTATGCCTATAATTCTGTTAATAGCATTACTGCTTAGCTCTATATTGAAAAATTGATTTTCTGAGTTTTTTATTTTTCCTAAAGCATACATTATTGCTAATGCTTTGTCTTCATAAAGTTCCATAAACTCTATGTGCGTAATGGGTTTAATAGATTTTTGTTCTCCCCAAATATTTTTTACATTTTCGTTTGCTTTGTTTACGCCTTCTATAATGGCTTTAATACTATTTTCTATACTTAATCCTCCATATCCACTGCCTATTACAAGTGCCGATATACCAAATCCCTTATCGTAATCGGGTGGTATATTTCTATGGTGTGCTTCTATTAGATAGTTTGCAATGCCTGCTTCTACGGATTTAGATAACAAATGCCCTGTAAGCTCGTCGGGTTCGCCAAGCCCTAAAATAATTGCTCCTTTAAAATTATCATCTTCGTTTGTTAGGCATATTTCGTTAGTGCCTATATTGTCTGGATAGTTGCCGATTTTGTGTTTTGCAGACAATTTATTTTGCAATAAATAATCGATAGCCTTTTCTGCCATAAGGATGCCATCGTTTGCAAAATGCCCTGCAATAATTGGGTGTTGGCAGTATCGTAAATCGCCATTGCTTACACTTACAGATAATACCATATTGCCTATTTCCATTGGTTGTTCATCTTCTATACCCAAAATGGTCTTAGTAATGCCATCTTCTGTAAAGTCAAAATGGAAAGGAACTTCTGCTCGAAAGGTTTTTGCTTCTCCTCTTAAAATCGGTCTTGTTTTGCTAAATAATTTAGTGCTGCCATTTAATAATATTTCTTCTATTCCGGCAAATAAGCTGGGGTCGCAAGATAAGCCCCCATGCGTACTTGGCACATAATATACCGTGTCGTTTTCTGTCATTTTTTGAGGAATACCACTATCCCATGTAACACTTTGGTCTCCTTCTCCTGTGTATAATATTACTAATTCTTTTCTTTTAGCATCGTTAAGGTTGTAATAGTCGCACGGAGTAGCCTTGTCTTTACCTGCTATATATACCATATTGGTATAGTCTATGCTATTTTGGTTTTGTAAAATATAGTTACGATACATTGCAAAGGTATTCAGCGCATCGTTACTCGGAATAGGCCAAGATGAGTCGTTATGCGCTTTGCGCATTTCTTCCCATGTTTCTCTCTGTGCAAAATCTTTGCCTTTTTCGGTAGTGAGCGGCAACAGGCTTAGTATGCCAGGAAAATCTGCAAACATTTCCAATAATTGCTTCTTGGTATGTTTTAGGTCGATAGTACTTAATGTATTTATTATAGAGTCTTTTCCGAATAATACGGCAGGTATTCTAAATGACCCACCTAATGGCGAACCGAGAAATAATACTCTAAAATTTTTCGAGCCATTTAGTTGTTTCCAGGTTTCGGGATGTTTAATTATAAAATCTCTAATTAATACGCCACCCATAGAGTGGGCTACAAGTTTTATTGGTTGGTTTAGTTTTAATAGTTCTTTTATCAGTACTTCAAATATGGCAGCAGATTCGTTGAGTTGTTGTCTCCAATCAAATGGATGTACATATACATCATAAGTGTTGCTTAATCTTTTGTAGAGCTTTTCGTAGGAGGTTTTTACTAAAGATTGTGCAGACATCTTTTTAAGGTTTTGCATGTTCTTTAATCCGCCTTTAAGAAACTGCCAATAGTTTATCCATGTAGTGCTATTGCCCTCGCCAATATTAGATCCCATAATACCAGGGAGCATTACTACAATAGGTTTATTGCCTCGTGGCATATTAGATTTAAGGTGTCCGCCCTCTAAGATAGCTCTGTCCGATGCTGGTACTTCAAATTGCATTACAGATTTAAAGCCGGGAATAGATTCTCCCGATGGTGTTTTTAATGCAGACAATAATGCTTTTAATGTTTCCTCTTTAGAAAAGTAGGTTACGTGGGTTACGTTTGTACCTTGGTCGAAATAGTATTGGATATTGTGTTTTCTGGTAACGCCCAAATACATTGAGTCGGTATTGACTACCATATCGTTTTTTTTCCAGAAAAATAATCTTGTAGCGATGGCAATTAAGCCCTTTAAGCTAAATCCTAAACTGCTATTTCCCGAAATTACAGCTAAAGCATTATTATCAATCGCTGCTTCGGTGCTTTTGTCATTTAGTATTTTCAAAAATGCAGAAGTAGGATTCATAGATTCTATGCCGGGTAATGCATCTAAGCTGTCTTTGGTTTTAATGATTTCTGTTATTAATGCTTTAATGCTTAATTTACCTACAGTAATATTAGTAAATAGTAATACATTCAATAAAATATTGAACATATTCTCTAACTTAACAGATGCAAGCGCAGTACCTGCCGAAGGGCTTGCAACTCTAATAAATTTACTTACTAAAATGTTTTTGGTATTGCTTATTGCATTTAAAGTCCTTATGTTTTTAATATCTTCTGTTCTGCCCTCTAAGGCTAACAATGGAATATGTACATCTTCCGAAAACCCTCTTTGTGCAGGAGCATTATCTCTGCTGTACTTTGTAATAATATCGCCTACGAGTCCTCCTCTTGAATGTGAAATAATATGCAACTCTAAATCATTAGGTAATGCTTCTAATAAGTCCACAACATTTTTTAATGGGCTATTGGTAAGTGTTCTGTGCTGATAGCCTATAATGTTACCTTGGTATTCGTTTTGAATAAATTGCCACACCGAAGTTTTTGCCAAATCTGCATAAGCACCCACCAAAGAAGATGCAGTACCGTGTATAAAAAGCAGTACCGGACGGTTGTGGTCTATGTCTGTGATAAAATTTACTTCTTCTAATGCAAAAGAAGCATTAATTTTATACAAACCTTCGAGTTTATCCCCAAACTGATTGTTTTCAAATTCTTTTGCTAATTTACCAACGCCTTCGCTACTTGTTTTTTTAAATGTTCTAATTAACTTTAAAGCTACGCTACCTATACCTCTATCGTCCGAAACAGTCCGGATAGATGTAGGTAAATTAAAGCTTCCGTCAATAGAACGCTCCGATGCTACTACTTCGGGGTAGAGGTCGTGGAGGTTAGTATTATCACATATCCACACCGTATCGTCTTCAAATACAAATTCGGCAACTTGTTCTTTTGCTCCTAAGTCTATTATCTGGTCTGTGGCAGTAATATCTCTTGTTTTGTCGCCAATTATATAAGTGGTTTCGTATTCGAGATGTATATCTACCGAAGATTGATTTTCTTCTTGTATTTTACTTGCCTCGAATTTGATTTTAGAAGTTTGCATAGAATTGATTTTATGATTTTGTTTTTTTTAAATCTTTAAAGGATTAATATTGTGTGTAATGCAATCGTATTTTTTGGCAACATCAATAAAGTGTTCCGTTCCCCCCAATTTACCTTCATATATTTCGTTCCAAATTGTCAATAGAATTATTTTTTTATTTTCTTTCTTGTGTAATGTTATTGCAGTATCCATAATCCAAATATTGGTTTGCTCCCAAATATTGCCTACTACATTCTTATATTCTTCAGGCAAAATATGTACCGGCAACTTGTTTATGATTTTGTCAAATCGCTTTTCCCAATCTTTTCCGGCATTGCTTACAGAATCTTTTCTGAATGCATCTATATCTTCTGCCAAATATATCTCAGAAGGAATGCCCAACTCCATACAGGACTCATGAAATAAAATATCTCCTCCCGATGCTCCGCTTGCAATAGCTAAGCCCGAATGAGCAAATTGTTTTAAATACGCTTTAATATTGTTTTTAACTTGCTTTGTTTTATAGTCAGGAAATCGTTCGGTAGTTCTATTTTTATCGTCTATCATGTGTCCTGAGAATAAAATTATATACGCTGCATCTTTGCTCATTTTTTAAAAACTCTACTTCAAAGGTTAAATATAATGAAATCATTTTGTATGTTTTTATTTTTGCCAAGATTAATTTTATAAGATAACCTTGATATTGGTAATACAGAAAATGAGATAAATAAAATTCAATACTTTTGGACTTGAAGTTAAATAAGTATGACACAAAAAGAACGATATCAGATTGTAATAGATTATTTCAGCAGCAATATGCCCGAAGCAGAGACCGAATTAATTTACGATAATCCCTTTCAACTACTGGTAGCTGTTATATTATCTGCACAATGTACCGATAAGCGGGTAAATATGGTAACCCCTAATATTTTTAGTAGATACCCCGATGTTACTGCTTTAGCTGCCGCAGATTTAGATGACTTATTTAGTATTATAAGAAGCATTAGCTACCCTAATAACAAAGCCAAACATTTAATCGGTATGGCGCAATTATTACTAAGCGATTTTGATGGGGAAGTACCGCTTACCGTAGAAGAGCTAATCCGCTTACCCGGTGTGGGGCGTAAAACCGCTAATGTAATTACATCAGTAATAGACAAGCAACCTAATATGGCTGTAGATACACACGTATTTAGAGTGTCGAACCGAATAGGATTGGTTACTAATGCCAAAACTCCTTTGCAAGTAGAAATGCAATTAATCAAAAAAATACCGCAGGACTTAATTCATAAAGCACATCATTGGCTGATACTTCACGGAAGATATATTTGTATAGCGCGCAAACCCAAATGCACCGAATGTGGTATTACGATGGCATGTAAATATTTTAAGACAAATAAATTGGTGAAAATATAAATAGGCTTGTATTTTATTTTAACTGTATTAAAAATATGCAACATAGCCAAAATGCAATTTCGTTTGTCGTAATTTAAAACCCTCGTCTGCCTGTCTGCCCACTCCGATAGCAATATTAAATACACCTCCCTGATTTTCTAAAGCTAAACCACCTCCAAAGCTAATTGGATAAAACGTATTGTTTACTAAATTGTATTGGGTTTGTACAAAACCGCCATCACTAAAAATATAAAAATAGGAATTACGAGACGTTAATAATCGCAACTCTATACTCCCTATATGATATTGATTCGAAAAAATACTTTGCTCATCGTAACCTCGTAATAGCTTGTAACCGCCTATCTGATATAACTCGTTCATAAATAATTGCTTGCCATTTACATAGCCTCCCGAATATGCAGATTTTAATACAATAGTTTGGTATAATTGAAAGTAATAGCATACTCCACCCCATAGTTTATATTGGTATTTTTTTCCGGTTATGGTATCGTATAATTTTTCGTACGCAAAGCCGGAAGCATCGCTATATTCTGTAATAGCATCGTTAGGTTTTACTTCTCTTATTAAGGCATTGGTAATAATATTTCCTTCCCAACCTTTTTTAGGATTTAGCGCATAATCTGTTTTGTTCATTACCAAACCTAAGCCCGCACCATTAGTTTTTACATCTATATTTTCCGGTAATCTTTTATTAGTAGCTACATAAGGTAGGTCTGGTGTAATAATACGATTAGATGTACTGATATAACTTAATCTTATGTAGTCTCTTGAGTTTAGTAAATAACGCAGCCCTCCATCGAAAGTAATGCGTAAAAAAAATGTATCTCTTTTGAATAAATCGAAAATGCCATCTATGCCAAATGGCGTGCCGGCTATATAAGAAAGCCCGGCTTCGGCATGAAAACGAGGGGAGCGTTGTTGTAAATTTTGAAAAGTTGCGGATATATGCTCCCCATATCCTAAAGCATTTTTAAGGTTTATTAGCGCATCGATAGTAAGCATAAATTTACCGGTAGCTTCGGTATTGGGTTGTAGTCCTATTAAGCCATTGAGTTGGTTTGCTTTTTTCTCTTTTAAATAAAGAATTAGTTCGGTTCCGGCAATGCTATGCTTAAATTCCCAAGGTTTAGCTTCGTCTATAAATGGCAGTTCGTGTAGTTTGTTGCTAATAGATTGTAGTAATTGTTCTTTAAAAATATCGCCTTGTTTTATACCCAAATAACTGAGTAGAAAATTTCTTGCTACATCTACCCGAGAGTATATTTTAATGGTATCTATTTTTATTATAGTTCCTTGATTGAGGTGTAATGAGGCATAAAAACCTTCTTTTTCTTCTCTTACATTTTTTAGAGAAAGGGAGGCAAGCGGATAGCCATTATTTTCGCAGTATTTTAAAATAGTAGCACAAATTGAAGCATATTTTTTGGGGTTTAAAGCTTGGTTTTCCCAGTATTTTTGTTTTAAGCCTGCATAGTTCAAAACAGGTAATGGTAACTCATCGAAAGATAGTTTTGCCCATTTGTATTTTTGTCCAATATTGGCTTCCGACTGCCATACAGAATCATTAACCGGAAATACTGTATCGAACGAAAATGCCAACCACCCATCTTCCTGAATTTTATTGTATTGCTTTTGTAAAGCCGTAAAAACATCAATATTGTTATGGACAATGATAGTATCGGGAAATAATAAATTCTTCTGTTCTGCATTTAAAGATTGTATAGCGGAAGTATTATGATACACCACACTAATTTTTGTTTGCCCATGAGCATACAAACTCCAATGAAGTAAAATCGTAACAACCCAAAATTTATAACAGGGCATTTTTGTGGTAAAAAATTTGGTTGAAATTAGCAAAAAAATAGGTTTTGTAAAAACCAAATTGGATTAGTAGTAAAATGAGTTGTAGCGATTTTGTAGAAAAATTGGCTTGGCTTTTATTTTATTAGTGCATTAAGCTATTTGCTGTGTAATTTTATTTAAAGGTATATCGCAAACAGCTTAGCCACTCCACACACAGAAAAAATCACTGTTGGTTTATTGCTTACAACCCAATACTACAAAGGGTTAATGAAAACAGACCACAAGATTATGGTTCTTCTGTTCTGATATACTTATAGGGTAATTTGTCCATAAACTCCGTTTCAAATATTTGAATGTATGATTGTTTGGCTTTTTGTTGAAACATTCCAAATGAACGATTGTATCCACCTGCGTTTTTCTGATTACGATTTTTAAATGCTTGGATTATAGCAATATCACAATATTTTGAGGTGTATGACGTATCTGTAATGGCACTATATTGAAATACAAATTCAAAAGTATCGACATTGTAAAAAATGATTATTCGGGAATATCGACTCCCATCATTGTAATCATCTTTATTAGACAAAGTATCTATAACACTTCCTGTTTCACGGTCTATTTCCTGTTTTCCTCGCTGGGACACCCAAGTCAGAAATTGAACAAATTTGCC
>CAYUXT010000013.1:0-80508 GCA_964448955.1 uncultured Taibaiella sp.
AATATATCTTTTTAGGAAATTATTGGTCTTTATTGTAATTCACTTTGGTATTATTTATTTAGGACACTATTTTTTTCTTTTAGTTACTTACTTTTCTATCATTTACAATTAGCACTTTAGTAAAACTAAAATTCCCCAATCCAAAAATTGGAAATCAATAAGAATTATACTATTTTGGCAAAATATTTTCTCACAAAAACATAAAATTACATGTCGCAAATAGCCGCAAAACCTTCGCACCCTAAGGGATTACCATTTTTATTTCTTACCGAAATGTGGGAGCGATTTGGATATTATCTAATGCTGGGCATTTTCGTTTTGTATATGATAGATGCCGATAAAGGCGGTTTACAAATTCCGGATATACAAGCGTACGATATTTTCGGGACCTTTATAGCGATTACCTACCTCACGCCATTTTTGGGTGGTTTCCTTGCAGATAGAACTTTGGGGTATTCTAAATCCATCTATCTCGGTGGTAGTTTAATGGGCTTAGGTTATATGGCATTGTCTGTACCTAATATGGGAATGTTTTATACCGGAGTGGTACTTATTGTTTTAGGTAATGGATTTTTCAAACCAAGTATATCTACACTTTTGGGCAATCTTTACTCCGAAGAGCCATACAAGAAAAACAAAGATGCTGGTTACAATATTTTCTATATGGGTATAAATATAGGAGCATTTATTTGTAACTTTTTTGCTGCATTTATGCGTAATAAATTCGATTGGGGTGCAGCATTTATGACTGCCGGCATAGGTATGTTTGTGGGATTAATCATTTTCTCTTTAGGCAGAAAACATTATACGCACGTAGATATAAAAAAACCGGCAGCACCCGGAGATATGAGTATAATGAACGTGGTGTTAAAAGTATTTACTCCCGCAATTTTGGCCGGACTAATTGGATATTATTTACCTAATCTTTTCGGAGAAGACAATTTTTTTGGCAGTAAAAGTACAGACGCTTTTTACTTTGCGGTAGTACCAATTGTAATATTTTATGTAAGTTTATATTTTAGAGCAGAAAAATCAGAGAAACGTCCCATAGCGGCACTCTTAGCCATTTTTGCCATAAGTGTAATGTTTTGGGCTGTATTCAAACAAAATGGAACGGCACTAACCACTTGGGCAAAATTCTATACCGACAGACAAGTATCTACTTCGGTAGAAAAACCGCTAAGTGCACTATACTTGGTAGAAGAAGTATCTACCTCAGACCAAAACACAGTAACTAAGTACGACAATAATTATACAGTAGTTAAAGACGATAACGGAAAAGCTATTAAAGAAATCGGTCAAGATGTATATTTTAAAAATATAGCTCCTGATAAATTAAGCGAAGGGCAAGATAAGATTTTCATCATTAATCCAGAATTATTTCAGTCGATTAATCCGTTTTGGGTGGTAGTATTAACACCTGTTGTGGTTGGCTTTTTTATGTTGCTAAGAAGGAGAAACAAAGAACCATCTACAGCATCTAAAATAGTAATGGGGTTATTTATTTCGGCATTATCCACTTTAGTAATGGTTTCGGCGGTTTACTTTGGCAGTAATGGTAGTATTAAAGTATCGCCAATGTGGCTAATTGCGTGTTATGGAGTTATTACTGTAGGGGAGTTATTTTTAAGTCCGATGGGATTAAGTTTAGTATCTAAATTAAGCCCACCACGTATTACTGCATTAATGATGGGAGGATTTTTCTTATCTACGGCAATAGGCAATAAACTATCGGCAGTAATGGCATCTACTTGGTTTGAGTTTGAAAACAAATCTCACTTTTTCTATATGAACTTTGGGCTATTACTTTGTTCGACAATTTTAGGCTTAATTATTCTTAAATGGCTTAATGGTATCATGAAAGAAAAAGGGGTAAATTGATGAATTAGTACAGCAAAGCATTTCAGGAGAATTGATAAATAGATTATTGCACACTACGATAGCGGTTGTTTAAAATATTTATGACCTTATCAATTTGTTCTTGTGTTATGGTTTTACAATTAGTTTTTTTTAGGTGAAATATTGCTTTGCCAATATCATTCCAATATTAATACCTTCGCTTTTGATTGTAACATCGGAACAGATTGTGCAAATATTTTTATCATTGCAACATCAAAGAAACAATGCACACCTTTGGACTAATTTACAATTCAAATTGGCATTAGCGTTCTAAATTTGTTTAGCATATTTTTCTTTGCTGCGGTACTTTTATCATTATCGGCAGTATCTCATATATACTAAAGTTCCGCTTGGCATTGTTCAATAGCTACATTTTACGGAGTCTTTTTATGTCTTTATTTTTGCGCTAATTACCCATATTGCTTGAAGCAAATATTTGTATCAAATATTTAATTGATTACTTTTGCTTTGTTAATTGTAGCAACGATTGGTTAAATATTATTTATTAAATAAGTCTATTTTCTTTTGAAAGAGTTCCAAAATATACTCAGTAGTATTCAGCAAAAAAAGTACCACCCTGTTTATTTATTAGAAGGAGAGGAGCCATATTATATAGATGTATTGTTGCACCATTTCGAAAACGACATTTTGGCTCCGGAAGAAAAGGATTTTAACTATGTCGAAATATTCGGCAGAGATGTAGATGTGCAAGAAATCATTAGTAATGCGCGCAGATACCCTATGTTTTCTGAAAAAATATTGGTAATCGTTAGAGAGGCTACACAACTAAAAAAGATAGAAGAATTAGAAGGATATATCGCTAACCCATCTCCCTCTACTATTTTGGTAATAGACCACAAACATAAAAAAATAGACAAAAGAAGTAAGCTATACAAAACGCTTAAAAGCAATAGCCTCATTTTTACTTCCGAAAAGCTTAAAGAACAAGAAGTACCCTTATGGATTATGAATTTGGGAAAAGAAAAGGGAGTAATTATAAATCAGCAAGAAGCGGAAATGTTATCTGTATATTTAGGTAACGACTTACAGAAAATTACGAATGAGCTAAACAAAATTTTCATTAACGAACCGGATTTAAAAGAACTTCGGGTCGATTTGATAGAAAAATATATTGGCATCAGTAGAGAGTATAACTTAATAGATTTACCCAATGTAGTATTTTTGCAAGATAGAAATAGATTAAGCCGGATGTTGAGCTATTTTGCGGCGCAACCCAAAAGTGCACCAATGGCAATGGTTATAGGCATTTTTTACAGCACTATTAATAAAATATTTTTGTGTTATTATACCAAACAAGATTTTAATGCAGACAGACAATTAGGTATCTGGACTACGCACAGGCAAATTGCAGGTAAGCTGAATATTGCAAAGGTACATTTGTCCCTTGCATTGTTAGAGGAGTATAGCCATAAATCCAAAGGCGTTGGAAGCACATCGGGCGATACACCATTACTCAAAGAATTTATTGGAAGATTAAACTTGGTATTGTTTGGGTATTGATAGCATGTTGTTTCTTCCAAAGATTTTATCTTTTAAAACCATTAAGAAGTTAAGATTAGTTAAGTTTTTATATTTCTTTCAAAGGCACAAAAAACTTATTACTAAATATAAATTGAACAAGCAATTTTAAATATTCTATACTTTAAATTTTTTCATCAAAGTATTATACTTCGACTACGTGGTTACTGAATCAACTATTTTTACATTTTAATTTTGACTTTTGACTTAAAAAATATGCTTACCGTACATAAAAACATTTCACTTTTACCGTTTAATACATTTGGCATAGATGCAAATGCTGCATATTTTTCAGAAATTAATGATGTAGCAGAGTTGGCTTTTGTAGAAGATAACAAGGAGCTAAAAAGCAAAATTTTGGTTTTGGGAGGCGGCAGTAACGTACTCCTTACTGCAGATATAGATAGATGGGTATTGCACAATAAAATTAAAGGTATAGAATTAATTAAAGAAGATGATAATTGCGTATGGTTACAAGTGGGTGGCGGTGTAATTTGGCACGATTTTGTGATGTATTGCGTGGACAATAATTGGGGTGGCGTAGAAAACCTTTCTTTAATCCCCGGTACTGTAGGGGCTGCTCCTATTCAAAATATCGGTGCTTATGGAGTGGAAGTTAAAGATGTGATAGAAGAAGTACAAGCATATTCGTTAGAAGATAATAAGTTACTTGTTTTCCAAAATAAAGATTGCGATTTCGATTATAGAAATAGTATTTTTAAAACTACATACAACGGTAATATTATCATTACCAATGTAATTTTTAAGCTAACGAAACTACATACATTTCGTACCGAATATGGTACCATTCAACAAGAATTATCAAAAATGCAGGTTACGGATTTAAGCATTAAAGCCATTTCAGATGCTGTTATAGCTATAAGAGAATCTAAATTACCCAATCCAAAAGTAATTGGCAATGCAGGTAGTTTTTTTAAAAATCCGGAAGTAGATATTGCTGTTTTTGATACAATAAAATCAACATACCCTAATATTATAGGTTTTAATACCAACAAAGGAAATATAAAAATACCTGCTGCTTGGCTAATAGAGCATAGTGGATGGAAAGGATTTACAGACGGTAATTTTGGTGTACATAAAAATCAGGCTTTAGTATTAGTTAATTATGGAGGTGCTAAAGGAAATGACATATTGCAATTATCCGAGAAAATTATAGATTCCGTAAGAGATACGTTTGGAATAATATTACAACGCGAGGTACAGATTGTTAACTAATTCAATAGTTACATTGGTTATTGTACAGCCATAGATAAGTTAATATCTATAGCTTTTTCGTTTACTTCTATATGCCCGAAAAGACAACGCAATGTGCCTCTATAAGTAAGCAAATCTGTAACATTCATCAGCATAAGCTCTTCGTTGTATTGTTCGCTAATGGTACATAATTGTTCGCCTTTAAATTTGTTTTTGATACAGATTTCGCCGAGCATAATATTAGGTAAGGTATAAACAAATAATGCAGGACTTGCAATTTCATTTCTGCTTTCTTCAAACTTCCTATCCACATCTATACAGCCCGAAGCAGTGCTAAGCATTACTGCCGTACAATTATTGGTTTCTGTATCTGTCGTTTCTATTTGTTGCAATAATATTTCCGAAGCTACAAATGCTGCTTTACTTAAAATATCCATCTTAAAAAACTTTGGATATGGCTTTACCAATGCTTTGTATGCAGCTACGATTGTAGCCAATGGCGTATCGTCGGCAAGTTCGGCTACAAGCTTATTGTTAATCAATATCTTGTTGTTTTGCCAACGTAATTTGGAGGAAATGTTATAAATTTTAGCCATAATTAAGTCTAATACATAATTGTGTAGAGCGTAACAAAATAATGAAACCTGTCCACTTGTGTTACCAAGGAAATATCTTCAATCCTTTGACATTAAAAAAGTCTTTGTCTTTAGTAAGTAACGTAAAATTATGTTCGATAGCTGTAGCGGCAATTATAGCATCTGGGGTTTTCAATTTATTGCTACGTCTTATTTTGATGCATCTTGATACAATCTCGTTCGTGAGAGGTAAAACAATAGCATCATCTATAAACATTTTCACAATATTTTCTTTGGTTTTGTTAGAGTGTATCCAAGATAAAGCTTCTATTTGGGTTATTACTGAAATGTTTGGAATTTCATCGATAATTTCAGATAAAAAAATCATAGATTTTTCAGGGAATGAATTAGAAAAATAACCGGAAATTACATTGTTATCTATTAAATATCTTTCCATTCTTCTCTCATAGTTTGTGTATGTTCGTCAAAACTTTTTGCATCTTCAATTGTAAAAACACCTTTATACTTTTCGGAAAGTTTAGTTTGGCGTTTAGGTATATTTTTTTTCAATACTTTTATCAAACTTAATTTTTCCAATTCGTGTAAAAGCTTCATCGCTTTTTGGTTTGTAACTTCTATGAGCAATGTATTATCCATTTGTATCTTTATAATAAAGCAATAGTGTAACGCTATAAATTTATACAAATTTAGTTCTTTTTTGCTATTTCATTTCAATCTTTTCTGTTAAGCATTTTGCTAAATAAACTTCACTTTTATTTTAATGTTTCTATTGCGTCCTTTATCGTCGGTACAAGATATTTTAAGGGTTTCTTCTTCGGGGATAAAAAACAGTTTTTCTTCTTTAGCACAACTCCCAATTAATTTATCGTTTACGTACCAATACACTTTAGTTGCATCAATGGCTGCCATACAACTTAATTGTAATTTTTGTTTTCCTTTATCGGTTATTAAGTAGGTTGTATTTTCTGTAAGCGAATTTATTATTGGTGCTTCCCCTTCAAAGTTTCTGCTACATTCGGGATTATGTGGTGGTGCTTTGGCAAAGGATATATTTTTGGAAATGTAATAGCGTTGGATTTCGGGTATAATGTTTGGATAGACCTTTGTTTTGTAACCTGTAGCCGGCACACAAGATGTACAATATGATATTGTTTCGTCGGCAGATACAGCAAATTCTTTTACATGCTCGCAAGTATTATTGGTAGAAATTCCGGGAATAAAATAATCGGTAATTTGTTCCTTGCAAAAATCATTAATTGGAAAACCGGTTTCTACACATACATTTCTAAAATCCAATTCTTGTGGCATTTTAGGTTCAAATGGCGCATTAATGCTGTCTATAGTATTAAATAACTGAAAGAGAAGTGGAGTTGCAATTCCTGCACCATTTATTTCTGGAGCTCCTGCTCCATTAAAATTACCCACCCAAACACCAATAGTAAAATGTTCGTTGTAACCTACACTCCATGCATCTTTTCGTCCGTAAGAAGTTCCTGTTTTCCATGCTATTTGTGGAATGTTTACTGCATTTACATAGTTATTTGGCAAATCGGGACGATGTAGTTCTTTAAGCATATTAGTGAGCATCCAAGCTGCACTTTTACTTATAATTTGTATAGAATCTTGTTGTTTCGTTTGTTCTTTTGAATAAATAAGATTATTGAATTTCCCTTCGTTGGCAAAAGCAGCATACAAATTACTAAGCTCCGAAAGCCTTACCACACAACCTCCTAAGATTAGCGACAGTCCTACTTTTTGTTTTTCTTTATGGAAAGAATAAAAGCCGGCAGCTTGCATTTTTTGCACATAATTTTGCACACCATATTGGTTTAATAGTTTTACTGCCGGAATGTTTAAAGAATTTTTCAGCGCATTTTCAGCACTTATATTTCCTCTAAATTGTAGGTCATAATTTTCCGGACGATACCCATTAATATCTATCGGCACATCTGCAATTATAGTTTTGGGTGTAATCATTCCCTTATCCATAGCTAAAGCATATAGGTAAGGTTTTAAGGCACTTCCGGGAGAGCGCATTGCTTGTACGCCATCTACTTGACCATGATTTTTAGTATCGAAAAAATCCGAAGAGCCAATGTATGCTTTTACTTCTTTAGATTTATTGTCTATAACGATTACTGCTGCATTATTTATTTTGTATTGCTTTAGTGGTTGTACATAATTGTACACAATTGTTTGTGCTTTTTGCTGTAATGTATTTTGTAATGTAGTAGTAATGTCGTGTTTGCCAGGGTATGCTTTTCTGATATTCCAAGCCAATTGGGGAGCTTCTCGTGGCACTTCGTGTCGGTAAGCATTTAGCGGCTCTTCTAAAGCATCGTTTATTATAGATTCCGAAAATAATTTTTCTTTTGCAAATCTTTTAAGCCACTTGTTTCTTTCTTGTATAACTTTTTCGTTGTCTTTACCAATTACCAAAGTATTGGGTCTGTTAGGAATAATGCTCAAAGCAGTTATTTCGGCTAAAGATAGCTGTTCGGGGTATTTGTTTAAGTATAAAATAGATGCCGCTTTTACACCTTGAATGTTAGAGCCAAACGGTATTAAGTTGAGATACATTTGCAGTATTTCTTCTTTAGAATAATGTACCTCTAACTGCACCGCACGAAACATTTCAGAAATTTTATTGAAATAATTTCTTTTTTTAGGTTGTAGCATTCTTGCCACTTGCATAGTAATGGTAGAAGCTCCCGAAGTTCTTTTACGCTGTATGGTATTGTTCCAAAATGCACGCGCTACGGCAATAGGATTTACTCCGAAATGATAATAAAAATACTTGTCTTCTTTAGCTATAATTGCCTTTTTAAGGTCGGGAGAAATTTCAGATAAGTCTGCTTTCATACGCCATTGTTCGTCTTCGGTAAGAAACATATACATTGGCGATTCGTCTGCATACCGAATAATGGGTGCATATTCTATATCTGTTTTTACAGGACTAATAATATCTATAACAAAAAACAAAACAACCATAGCCAATAAACTATACAATAGTCTTTTGAGCCTTCTTTTTCGTTTTGCTTTTTGTAGAGTATTTTGCATATTGCGAAAGTAAAGAATACCATTTGTAAATAATAATTAGACTCTTTCTAATTATCTTCTATAATTCTATAACCATTAAGGCATTAAAGTAATTAAGTTTAGATACCTTACGTATAAATACATCTATATGAAGGATAGTGCTACAACAACAATGCTACATCACCCTCAATAGGATAACCCATACAGGTAAGCACAAGTCCATTACCTAATTCTTTATCGGTAAGCACCTCATTATACGACATCCACACTTTACCGGAAATAACTTTAGCTGTACAAGAGCCACACTGCCCCGACTGACAACTATAAGGCAATTTAATATTTTCGGCTAATGCTTTACTAAGGATAGATTGAGGGTATTGAACTCTAATGGTTTTAAGCTCTTTATTTTTAAATTGAATAGTAATATTATGCGCATTGGTATCGGGTGGTATAGATTTAACATCTGGCTTAAACGAACTAAAATTTTCTTTCCGTAAATTACCTTTAGATACGCCTTCTGTAAGCAAAGTAATAAAAACAGTATCCATATACTCGAAAGGTCCACAGACGTAAAATAGTATTTTATCTAACGAACAAACTTTGTGTATATGCAACAGATTAGTAAGTAAAGTATTGTTTAATCTGGCTTGTAACAAATCTGCTGAAGCACTAAAAAAATAATGAATATCTAAACGGTCTTGATATTGCTTTTTTAGTTTTTCTAACTGTTGGTAAAAGATGGTTTCTTTTTCGTTTTTAGTGCTGTATAATAAGTTTATTTGTAAATGTGAAAATTGGTGCAATGCAGATTTTATCAATGAAAAAACAGGAGTAATACCACTCCCCGCAGCAATAAAAAATAATTGTTGGTATTGATTTATATCTTCCGGCAAAGTAAAAAAACCACTGATACCGGCACTCCAAAGTGTATCGCCGATTTGTGCTTTATCTACTAAATAGCGAGAGTAGTTACCATTTATATTTTTCTTTACTGTAAAAGCCAATTCATTATCGCAACAAGGAGCCGAAGACAAAGAATAAGAACGCCTATGCTCACCCGATATACTTTTAAAAACTAAAGTTATAAACTGCCCGGCAAGATACGCTTCATACTCATTATCTACTCTGCTAATGATAAAAGTTTTAGCATCGGCTGTTTCTTGAATAATATCTCGAATTACAAAAGCAGTATAATTTTGATCCGTCATTTATTGTATGCCTAAGTGGTTTTTAAATTGTATAATTTTTTCTAAATGTTCGTTTTTTAAGTCTTCATTTATAATACCATTACTGAAATTATCGTGAAATTTAGGGAGTTTAAAAGTAGTGATAATTTCTGCTCCAAATTGCGGGAAAAATTTAGCGGCATGCTCACTTACATTACCACCACCATAAGCTCCTGGAGATGCGCTCATCAGCAACATAGGTTTATTATAAAAAACTTTTTTTTCTATTCGGGAACACCAATCCAGAATGTTTTTAAATGCGGCAGAATAACTTCTATTGTGTTCGGCTAAAGAAACAATAATGCCTTCACTATCTGCAATAGCTTGTAAAAAATCATGTGCCAATGGTGGATAACCATTATTTTTTTCTCTGTCTAAAGAGTAAATAGGCATTTCGAAATCGTTTAGATCGAGTAGGTCTATGCTGTGATTTTCAAAAAAAGTGATAGTATATTTTACCAATTGTAAATTAATGGATTGACTACTATTACTGCCTGCAAATGCTATAAATTGCATAATTATATTTTAGGTGAATTACAAATTTAAGGAATATCATAGACTGATTTTAAGATTACAATTTCTTTGCTTGTAAAAATCTCATTTTTCCTTGCATATCTTTTATAATTTCTGTCTGAAAATTATTTTTCTGAAATAAAGTTTGTGTGGCTGCTGCATACAAATGATTTAGTTCTAAAAACACATAACCTCCAACTATTAAATTTGTTTTAGCTTTTTGTAAAATAGCTTTATAAAACTGTAAAGGATCTCCATTGCTTACAAATAAAGCTGTATGTGGTTCGTATTGTAATACATTTTGGTGCATTTCCTCTTTTTCTGCTTCGGTAATATAAGGTGGATTAGAAATTATTAAGTCGTAAATGAAAGCATCATTTTGCGGAGATAATATATCTTCTACTCTAAAATCAATAAAAACTTTTTGAGATTGAGCATTACGTTTTGCTACTTCGAGTGCTTCTATTTTTAAATCAATTGCAACTACATTAGCTTGCTGCCAAACTTTTTTAAGCGCAATAGCAATGCAGCCACTACCGGTGCCAATATCTAAAATGTTGCTATTTTCTTGTTGCAAAGAAATGTTTTTATGCTGTACAATATAATCTATTAATTCTTCTGTTTCGGGGCGCGGAATGAGTACATTTTCGTTGACATAAAGTTGCATATTGTAAAAATAGCTTTCGCCTAAAACATATTGTACCGGCTTATTTTTGTTTAGTTCTGCTATAATGTTTTCTATGCTTTGTAATTGTGGTTCTGTAAGGTCTGTATTATTAATAGAGTTGATATTTTTCCATTCTTGTTTCGTTACTGAACACAAAACCCAAGTAGCAATACTTTGGGATTCACTCTCTTCGTAGATATGTTGTAGCTTTTGCTTTAGATAGATAAGAGAATTTGCAATTGTCATATATGATTTATAATCGTTGTATTATTGGCACGAAGGTAAAATATTAAAACCAAATCAAGTCCTTGTATCCTTTTGCATGTATCACTTTTTCTGTTTTTTAGGGTGGGGCAACAACTCATCCACTCCATTATTCTTTTAATTTTTTCATATTGTTTTTGTTCAATAATGATTTCATTTGAGCAATAGCGAAATTGTTCAGCTCTATCAATCTTTCACTTTGTGAATATTCCTTAGGGATAAAAAAAATTAATGCATTCTTAATTACTCCAGACATCCTGTTGTTCCAAACTCGCATAATCCCAGACATTTCCAGAATTATTGGCATTATGCGCCCGCCATTCTTTTGCCGAAATTCCGAAAAGTGCCACATTGAGTAAATCCGCTTCGTACAAAAAGGAATCGAATTTGCCCCCTTAAAAGTCAGGGTTGTTCAGTAGTTCTCAAAACCCTAAAAATCCTATGGTGGTACATGAACGCATCCATTTTTTAAACTATATCCTTAGGCTCAGTCGGATTTTTATTGCGTATATATAATTCCAATGTGAATTATAAATTACCAAGCCTTTAATTGCAATAAAAAACAATATAAGTATTATTTATAGTCAATATTTAAAACTCAATAGTAGTGCTTATGATTTGAGCGTAACTTTGCCACGCAAAATCAAAATTTCATAATTTAAAAATCAAATTAAAATGTCTTTAGTAGGTAAAAAATTCCCAAGTATTACGGTTGACGCCATGAACGAAATGGGCGACACTTTTAAAATTAACGTATTGAACGAAGCGGTTCAGAACAAGAAAAAAGTTTTATTATTTTGGTATCCCAAAGACTTCACATTCGTTTGTCCTACCGAATTACACGCCTTTCAGGAAGCATTAAAAGAGTTTGAACGTAAAAACACAATAGTTATAGGAGCATCTTGTGATACTCCAGAAGTACATTTTGCTTGGTTAAATACACCAAAAGACCAAGGTGGTATAGAAGGTATTACCTACCCCATCTTAGCAGATACTCACAGACTTTTAGCAGATGAATTGGACATCTTAGATACCCAATACGATATAGATGAAGCAACTGACGAACCTATTTATTCGGGAAGTAATGTAACCTATCGTGCTACTTATTTAATAGATGAAGAAGGTAAAATATTCCACGAAAGTATTAATGATATGCCTTTAGGTAGAAATGTTCAGGAGTATTTAAGATTAATAGATGCCTATACTCACGTTCAACAACACGGCGAGGTTTGTCCTGCTAATTGGAAAGAAGGGCAAGACGCTATGCACGCAGACAGAAAGGGTGTAGCCGAATATTTGAGCGTACACTAAGATTTTTATTCCTTAACAACAAGAAAAATAGACCACAATGTTTTTAGAATTAACAGAAGATAACTTAGCAGGCTTAGTTGCTGATAACAATAAAGTGATGGTTCAATATGGTGCCGGCTGGTGTGGAAATTGCAGAATAATGAAACCTAAGTTTAAAAAAATGGCAAGCGAAAACGAAGATATTTTGTTTGTGTATGTAGATGCAGAAAAATTGCCCAATAGTAGAAAATTAGCTGAAGTTGATAATCTACCCACATTTGCAACTTTCGTAAACGGGCAAAAAGTAAATCAAGTACAAACAAATCAAGTTACTTCACTTCAAAATTTATACGATGAAATTGCCAATAATTAGACAAGCATACAAAAGTGCAGACGAATCCAAGTTAGAAGTTACTTTGGAAGTTTTAGAAGCTATATCTGAAGCGCGCGGTATTACAGAAGAAGAACTGAATGTTATTGGTGAATTAATCACTAATATTTGTGGTGCATTAGAAGTACACCAGCTCGTAAAAGATGGCATGCGCGAAACCGAAGCACTTAATGCTTTTGCTCAAAAAGTAATGGGATCTATAGATAAGGGATGAAATAGATAGTGAGTTATTGCCCACGGTTTAAACCGTGGGTTATGTGAATGACAATGTACTATACCCCACGGTTTAAACCGTGGGTATGTGTAAGATGATGTGTTTCATTAACCCACGGTTTAAACCGTGGGTTAATTTAAAAATATTAACACCTTATTCTGTTATTAAATTATGTAATCTTAGAAATTCCTGAACTTCTTCTTCGTAGCCACGAAATTTATGGTGTACTTTCTGATTTTTAATATAGTGAAAGGTTCTTTCCTCTACAGATTCACTAACCGAAAAACTAGCGTATCCTGTTTGCCAAGCAAATTTTTCGGGAATAAGGTTTTGTTGATTGATGTAATGAGAAACTCCCCCTTTAATGTGTTTAATTATTTCAGATATAGACTTTTGAGGGTTAAGAAGAAACAGACAGTGAACATGGTCGGGCATACCGTTAATAATACGTACCGGACAGCCTAACTCAAAAAATTGATTAGACATAAATTTATGAATCAATTTTTCCACTTTGGGTGTAATAAGTGGCAGTCGTTCTTTTGTTGACCATACGGCGTGAATCCAAATTCGGTTGAATGAATGAGACATAGGGAATAGATTTGAAACCAAGATAGTATTAATGCTTTAAAATTCCAAACTTACACATGATCCACGGTTTAAACCGTGGATAATAAAGTAACATATTCCCCAATTAAATTACTTTTGTACCATGATTACGCAAAAGTCTATACAAGAAGTTTTAAACCGAGCAGATATTGTCGATGTTATTGGGCAGTTTGTGCGACTAAAAAGACGTGGCGTTAATCATATCGGAAATTGCCCTTTTCATAACGAAAAAACACCCTCTTTTAATGTAAATGCGGCTAAAGGTATTTTTAAATGTTTTGGTTGTGGCAAAGGCGGCGATGTAGTTTCTTTTATTAAAGAATACGAAAAATTTACTTTTACCGAAGCTATAAGATGGTTAGCTAATTACTACCAAATAGAATTAGAAGAAACCGAAGCGTCCGATGAGTATAAAGAGACATTACGCATTGAAGAAAGCCTTAGAATTATAAATGAATTTGCGACAACGTACTTTCAGGATATTTTAAATAATAATGAGCAAGGGCAAATAATCGGTGGTGGATACTTTACAGAACGTGGATTTTCTAAAAAAACTATAGAAAAATTTAAGTTAGGATATTGTCTCGACGAATGGGAGGCATTTAGTAAAAATGCCATTGCACAAGGCTATCAGCCAGAATTATTACAAAAAGCAGGATTAGTAAAAATCCGAGAAAACGGACAGATTTACGACAACTACAAAGGCAGAGCAATATTCCCTATTTTTTCAGTAACAGGAAGAATTTTAGGATTTGGAGCAAGGATATTAAGAAAAGACGATAAAGCCCCCAAATATGTTAATTCGCCCGAAAACGAACTGTATGTAAAAAATAAAGTGCTGTACGGCTTGTACCAAAGCAGACAAAACATTGCCAAAGAAGATAAATGTTTGTTGGTAGAGGGCTATACAGATGTTATTTCCTTACATCAGGCAGGGATAGAAAATGTAGTAGCGTCGAGTGGCACCTCACTTACAGAAGGACAATTAAAACTAATTAGCAACCTTACCAAAAACCTAACCATTATCTACGATGGCGATGCGGCAGGAATTAAGGCAGCATTACGCGGTATGGATTTGGCACTTGCCGAAAGTTTTAAAGTAAGATTAGTTTTACTTCCCGAAGGCGAAGACCCCGATAGTTTTGTTCAGCGTGTTGGCGATTTGGATTTTAAAAAATACATAGCGGATAACGAAAAAGACTTTGTAAGTTTTAAACTCGAATTAGGATTAAAAGAAGCTGGGAATGACCAAATAAAAAAAGCTGAATTAGTAAATGAAATAGCAGCTACAATTGCTCATATCAACAGAGCAGAAGACTTTACACTAAGACAGTATTACATTAGAGAAGTATCCGAAAAATTAAAAATAGAAGAAGAAGGACTCATTAATTTAGTCAATAAGTTTCTTAGAAATAACCTACAACAAGCTCAGAGAAAGGAAATAAACGAAATTGGTGCGGACACTTCTACTACCTCTCCTACAGAAGTAGATACCTCTACAGCAGAATTATTAGATGTAGAAAAAAACAAAGTAGAATGGAAACTATTAAAGTTAATAATAGAATTTGGCAACCAACCGTATGACGAAAACATTTCCGTAATTCAGGAAATATACGAAACCATAGAGTTAGACATTTTCGAAGACCCTTTAGTAAGAAAAATGACAGAACTATGTTACCAATATTACGAAGAACACAAGCAAAGTCCAGAAATAAGATTTTTCGTAAATAACATAGATGAAAAAATTAGGCTAAAAACAGCAGATGTCTTACAAACACCTTATCAACCAAGCCATAATTGGAAAGATAAAATTAAAATAGAAGTACCCTTCGGTGATGAATTATATAAAGATGAATTATTGAGTACATTAAAATATTTTGAGTTAAAAATCATTAGGAAACACATTGTCGATAACTACAAACTAATGGAAACCGAACCCGATGAAGAAAAGAAACTCCAATTTTTAAAAGCCCATATTAAACTAAAAGAGCAAGAACGAGAATTATTGGGATTCGTAATAGTGAGATGATGTTTGGCTTGTTGCTTAAAATGTTTCACACAAGTTTTTTCTCGCAACGGTCGCTAATAAGCCGCAAAGAACGCTATGTATTTGTGGTTTCGTGGTTTCACACAGAGTTGATAGAGATTAAAATTTCACAGAGTTTTATATTTTACATTATTAGAGATAATTTTAACATAGTAAAAGTATAGTTCTATCTAATACACTAAGAATGCAATATTAAATTGAATAGATTTCCCCTCCTATCGTCGTCAAAATGACAATGGAAAGTTTTTAAATTTTTACTCTTCGATTTCACTCAATGCAACGTTTCTAATTTTTGACTTTCGACTTTGTAATTTACAATCTAAACATTAAACCTAAAGTGCATTACATCACCGTCGTTCACTACATATTCTTTACCTTCTATTCTTAATTTACCTTTTTCTTTGGCTGCTAATTCACCACCTAAAGTTACAAAATCGTCGTAGCTGATTACTTCTGCTTTAATAAATCCTTTTTCGAAATCGGTATGAATTACACTTGCTGCTTGAGGAGCTTTCCAACCTTTATTAATGGTCCAAGCACGTACTTCTTGTACGCCGGCAGTGAAGTAAGTATATAAATTTAAAAGTTTGTAAGTAGCTCTAATAAGTCTATTAAGAGCAGGTTCTGTAAGACCATATTCTTCCCAAAACATAGCTTTATCTTCTGGGTTTTCTAATTCAGTAATTTGTGCTTCTATGGCATTGTTCATTACTATTACCTCTGCACCTTCTTCTTGTGCTACTTTCTGAAGCGCATCGCTGTATTTATTTCCGGTAATTATAGACCCTTCATCTACATTAGCAACATACAAAACCGGCTTTATGGTTAATAAAAACAAATCTGCAATAGCTGGTAATTCTTCAGTCCCCAAATCTAAACTTCTAATATTTTTACCTTGCTCTAAATGGGTTTTACATTTTACAAGCACATCATAAATTGCTTTTTGTTTCGGGTCGTTTTTAGCAATTTTTTCTACTCTTTGGACTTTCTTTTCTACGCTTTCTAAATCTTTTAGTTGCAGCTCTGTTTCAATAATTTCCTTATCACTAACAGGATTTATGACAC
This sequence comes from uncultured Taibaiella sp., assembly GCA_964448955.1. Lineage (GTDB taxonomy): Bacteria > Bacteroidota > Bacteroidia > Chitinophagales > Chitinophagaceae > MKSF01. Next base: position 16,572 of record CAYUXT010000013.1, read on the forward strand.
CTTCTTCACGAAGTACATTTTCGTCTTCGAAACACCTAACTACGTGTACAATGGCATCTACTTCTCTAATATTCGCCAAAAACTTATTACCCAAACCCTCGCCTTTTGCAGCACCTTTTACCAATCCTGCAATATCTACTAGTTCAATAGTTGTAGGCACTACCCTATTAGGCTGAACTATTTCAGAAAGTTTATCCATTCTTTCGTCGGGTACATCTACCAAACCTACATTAGGTTCTATCGTACAAAATCGATAATTGCTCGCTTGTGCCTTAGCACTATTACTTACTGCGTTAAAAAGTGTTGATTTCCCTACATTCGGAAGTCCTACGATACCTGCTTTTAATGCCATTTTTTCAAAAAATTTGCGCAAAGATAAAGTTTAATTGACAATGAACAATTGATAATGGAGAATTGGAAATGAGTTATGATTGTTTTTTGCTAACTAAGAGCATTTTCTCGTAATGGAGACAAACTAAATTGACGAAATGATAAATGTTTTTTTATTTTACCGTTAATTAATTTATACCTACTCTCAAATTTTGCTTTTTACTTTTACTTTTTGCATTTTTACTTTATATATTTACCTTGCTTTCCAATTTCTTATTTTTCTAAAATTTATGACACAACAACATTCTACAAAAGCCAATATTGGAATTATTCTCATTGGCATTTTATTTTTTGTATTTGGTTTTATTACTTGGGCTAATTCGCAGCTGATAGTATATCTCAAAACCGCTTGTCAGTTGAGCAATACCGAATCTTATTTTGTAACTACGGCATTTTTTGCAGCTTATTTTATTATGGCTTTGCCCTCTTCATACATTCTCAACAAAACAGGTTTTAAAAAAGGAATGGTGCTTGGCTTAATCGTAATGGCTTTAGGTGCGCTAATGTTTGTTCCGGCTGCATACAGCAGAAGTTATCCGTTTTTCCTTACGGCATTGTTTGTAATAGGCACTGGATTAGCCTTATTGCAAACCGCTTCTAATCCGTATGTTACCATATTAGGACCAATAGAAAGTGCAGCAAGGAGAATGAGTATAATGGGTATTTGTAACAAGCTGGCAGGCATTTCAGCAATTTATATTTTGGGTAGTTTGGTGCTTAACAATGCAGATACTATTAATACACAAATTCAATCTTCAACGATTTCCATTGCAGAAAAAGAAACAATACTTTCAGATTTAGCGCAAAAAGTGGTTACACCATATATTGTCATTACAGTATTTCTATTACTTTTGGCGTTATTGGTATATTTAACTTTGCCCGAAGTAAAAGAAGAAGAAGATAGTGAAGTTGCAAACGAGGGAAATATTTTTTCTAAAGAAGAGCAAAACAAAAGCATATTTCATTATCCACATCTTATCTTAGGAGCAATTGGTATATTCTTCTATGTAGGAGCAGAAGTAATCAGCTACGATACATTTAGTTCTTATGGTACTACGTTGGGTTATAGTATTAACGATGCCAAAAACTTTGCCTCTTTTACAGGATACGCAATGCTTTTGGGTTATTTTGTAAGCATCATTTTAATTCCTAAATACATTTCGCAGCGCAAAGCATTAGTATGGTCGAGCATTATAAGCTTAGTATTAATTCTACTCTCTATTAACATTACAGATGAACCGGGCTTAATTACTTTTAGTGTAACAGAAAAAATTGTCTTTAATCTACCCACACATACTTCTGTTTGGTTATTTGCATTATTAGGATTTTCGCAAGCTGCAATATGGCCCGCAATATGGCCCCTTGCTATAGATAATGTTGGAAGATTTGTAAAAATAGGTGCTGCACTTTTAATTATGGGTATTGTTGGCGGTGCCGTTTTACCACCACTTTATGGTGTTTTGGCAGATTGGATGCAACATTCGGGCAGAGTAGAAAATCCGTTGCAAATGGCTTATATTATTCTTATTCCTTGTTATCTATATCTGCTTTATTATGCAGTAAGTGGTTCTAAACAAAATAATTTGAAAAAATAATTTTGAAAAAAAATAAAAGCAATTACCTTTGCCCCCGTTAAAAAACAGGAAACAACAAAGAATGCAAAAAAATATCAGCATAAAAAAGGATAAGAAACGTATAACCTTCCGGTTACCGTAATGTATGCTTGTGCTGATTATAAAACATAAAATACGTAAAGGTTTACCGGTAAAATGGTAAGCCTTTTTTTATTAGAAAATTTAAAAACAAAGAACAGAACTAAAAGATGAAAGTGTACAAATTTGGTGGAGCGTCTATTGCCACAACTCAAAGAATGCAAAACTTATTACCTATTATTCGAAATGGAGGCAACCAACTTTTGGTAGTGGTTTCTGCAATAGGCAAAACTACCAATGCCCTCGAAAGTATTGTAAATGCTGCCACTTCTGGCAATTTAGATGAAGCTAAAAGATTAATTAATGAAACAGAAGAAGCACATAATAGCTATGCTTCTTTATTGTTGAGTAAAGAAAATTTTGAAATACTTACCACTAAGCTTAATGAGCTTTATACAGAATTAAATTGGGCTTTAGACGATGCGCAAACGCAAAGCAAAAACTATGTGTACGACCAAATTGTGTGTATTGGAGAACTTTTGGCTACCTCTATTTTGTCGGCATATCTCAACGAAAATGGTGTAAGCAATGTATGGTTAGATGCTCGAGATTTAATTAAAACCGATACTAATTATCGCGACCCTAATGTAAATTTGGGATTATCTGAACAGCTTACCAAAGCTGCTGCCCAACCGATTATTAGCGATAATAAAATTATTATTACACAAGGATTTATCGGCAGTACCGACGAAAACACTTCAACCACTTTAGGCAGAGAAGGCTCCGATTATTCTGCTGCATTGTTTGCTTCTATGTTACAAGCCGAATCGGTTAGTATTTGGAAAGATGTAGAAGGCTTGTATAATGCAGACCCACGCCTTTTTCCTAATACAGTAAAAATAGAAGAAATAACTTATTATGAGGTAATTGAGATGTCGTATTACGGAGCACAAGTAATACATCCTAAAACTATTAAACCATTAGAAAACGCCAATATTCCTCTTTATGTAAAATGCTTTTTGAATGAAAATCTTAAAGGAACTACTATTCAAAAAACTACCGATACTTATATCTATCCGCCGCTTATCGTTTTAAAGAAAAACCAAATTTTGATACAAATGACGAGCTTGGATTTCTCTTTTATTACCGAAGTAAATATCAGCAAGATTTACGATTTTTTTGCAACCCATCAAGTAAAAATTAACTTGATGCAAAATGCTGCGATAAGCCTTGTAGTATGTGTAGATAACATACCCGAAAAAATAACGCCATTAATAGATGAATTAGAAAAACATTACAAAGTTCGTAAAAACGAAAATGTACAATTATTGACTGTTCGCCATCATACACCTACAGTTTTAGAAGAAGTAACAAAAGGTAAAGTGGTATTGTTAGAACAAAAAACCAGAAGTACAGTACAAGTGGTGGTAAATTATTAAGTACATTCTATAAAGGGATTTATTGGAAATAAATATTGTATAAATTATTTTCATAAAACCTCATTGATAACTCCAAGTCCATTGGGATTTATTGAAACAAACCTTACCAAATCCCTTGATTACAAATGGCTCGTACCTATATCACGAAATATAATAATATTTATGATAAAATAATATTTTCGTTTAGCTATTAACGAAGATGTAAGTTAAATCTTCAACAATGTACTCATTTTGCCTAAGCCTTACATACGATAGGCTATATACCAACTTCGCTATATCCCGAAGAAGGCGATAGCGAAACAATAAATTAATAAAATAAGATTCCTCCTTCGGTCGGAATGACAAGGTAAGTGCTTACTTCCTTTCGTTGCCAATGTTAGTTCAAAACTTGTGATGAATATTTATAGTTCGCTAACATATTTCCCTTGTCATTCCGACCGAAGGGGGAACTATTCTCACCGAAGGTAATCTATTAAAACACTATATACATTATCCGTAATTTCAGCAACCGTATTGCATTTGTTACTTGAATTCAGCGGATTGTTGTGACGTTAAATTATGGTGATACAAATATATAGACACCCGATTGTGCATCTTTATATCCTTGCTATTTATTCATCAATATCTTCCAATAAAAAGAAGGTTTTTTGAGCAATGCTCTTACATCGAGGTCGGCAAACATACTGGTAATAGTAGCCTGTAATGCAGGGCTTTTTTTGGCTTTGTTTACAACTAAATTAAATAACCAAGGGTATCTTACCATTTTTTGCATCTTGTAACTTAATTGCAACTCGCTGCCAATTTTCTTAAATAATATATCTCCGTATTCGGTTTGTAAAAAAGAATGGTCGTATCTGTTTTGTTCTATTGCTTTTATTGCAGCCTCAGCAGCCAACATTCCACTGTACAATGCATTGCCAATACCTTCTCCTGTAAATGGGTCTATTAATGAAGCGGCATCGCCTGTAAGCATATATCCTTCGCCCGAAACCTGAATTTTCTCTCCGGTCATCGGTAATCCCCAACCTAAAATTTTACCTTCTAAACTTGCATTTTTAAACCGCTCCCTAATATTCGGATTTTCGGCAATAGCACGCAGCATTACTTCTCTTAGGTTTATTTTTTTCTTTCTTACTATACTCGATTCCATACCTATGCCTATATTACACTCTCCATTAGGCAAAGGAAAAATCCAAAAATATCCGGGTAATACATCTTTAAGAAAATGTAGTTCTATAAACTGTTCGCTGTGTATGCCTGTTACTCCTTTGTAATACGCACGCAAGCCTACCGCCGAAGTTTTAGATACAATATTGTTTTGTAATAATTGTTTTCTGCTAACGCCTTTATCGCCATCTGCTCCTATAATTAATTTACTAATTATTGTATTCTTGTTATTGTTTTGTGTATAAGAGATAGTCCAACCGTTGTCGCTTTTTTCTATTTTATTTACGGTGGCATTTTGTATTATTTGCACATAAGGACTTTGTATTTTTTCAAATAAAAAATTATCGAAAACCATTCTTTTAGAAGTAAATCCGGGTGGGTGCTTATGGGTTTCTTTATTATATCCGTAAGGTATTTCTATAGATTTGCCATTAGGTGCAGCAAAGATAACGCCATAGCTTGGCAAAAATTTATCTGCCGTAGCAAATATTTCATCTAAATACTCAGGGTTTGCTTTGCGAAGCACAAAAGCAGTTTTTCCACTACAGCCATCGCCACAAACTTTATCTCTTGGATAGGAGTCTTTCTCCAAAATTGTATGATAAATTTTTGCTTTAGAAAGAAATAAAGATGCTGCTGCTCCCGCAGGACCACAGCCAATTATAATTACTTCAGTTTGGTTCATATTTTCCACTGTCAAAATCGAGGTTGCTAAGGTAATTAAACACCAACTAATATTTATGACAAATAAAAGAAAGAGCTGAATTCAAGTAACAAATTCACACAAGTATAAAACCCTTACAATAATTACATACTTAAAACCTACACTTGAAACACACCACCTTTCCATTCTTTGGTAATGGGTGCGTGGTTGGCAGCGTTTATACCTTCTGATATTACTTTGCGGGTATTGCCGGGGTCTATAATTTCGTCCACCCAAAGGCGTGCAGCAGCGTAATATGCAGAGGTTTGGGCATTGTATTTATCGGTAATATTAGCAAGTAGTTCTTTTTCTTTTTCGGGGTCTATGGTTTCGCCTTTGGCTTTGAGTGAGGCTACTTGTATTTGTAATAATGTTTTGGCTGCTTGTTCTCCACCCATAACGGCTATTTTGGCATTAGGCCAAGCATAGATAAAACGTGGGTCGTAAGCTTTTCCACACATAGCGTAATTGCCGGCTCCATAACTATTACCGATTACTATCGTTATTTTAGGAACAACAGAATTTGCCACAGCATTTACCAATTTAGCGCCGTCTTTAATAATACCTGCTTGCTCGCTGCGGCTACCTACCATAAATCCGGTAACATCTTGCAAAAACACTAAAGGTATTTTTTTCTGATTGCAATTTTGTATAAAACGAGCAGCTTTATCGGCACTGTCGTTGTAAATAACGCCGCCGAGTTGCATTTCTTTTTTACCACTTTTAACTATGGTACGCTGGTTAGCAACAATACCTACCGCCCAGCCATCTATACGAGCATATCCGCAAACAATGGTCTTTCCGTAATCTTGTTTGAATTGGTCGAATTCGGAGTTGTCCACAATACGCTCTATCACTTCTACCACATCGTAAGGCTTGCTGTTATCCACAGAAACAATACCATAAATTTCGCTTGGATTTTTCTTTGGCGGTTCGGCTGCTATTCTGTCGAAACCTGCTTTTTCTTTTGCTCCTAATTTATCTATAATTCTACGAACTTGGTCTAAACAGTCTTGTTCGTTTTCAAATTTATAATCTGCAATACCGCTAATCTCTGTATGCATTTTAGCACCTCCGAGCGATTCGGCATCTATATCTTCGCCTATGGCTGCTTTAACCAAATATGGTCCTGCTAAAAATATGGAAGCATTGTTTTCGACCATTAAAGTTTCGTCGCTCATTATGGGCAAATAAGCACCTCCGGCAACACAACTACCCATTACAGCTGCAATCTGCGTTATGCCCATTGCGCTCATTTGTGCATTGTTTCGGAATATTCTACCAAAATGTTCTTTATCGGGAAATATCTCGTCTTGCATTGGCAGATATACACCTGCGCTATCTACAATATATACTATGGGTAAATTGTTTTCCATAGATATTTCTTGCAGGCGAAGATTTTTCTTTCCGGTAATAGGAAACCACGCCCCTGCTTTAACGGTATAATCGTTGGCTACTATTACACACTGCCTGCCTTTTATATAACCCAATCCGGCTACAGTACCACCGGCAGGGCATCCGCCTTCGGCAGCATACATTTCGTATCCGGCAAAGGCTCCTAATTCTATAAAGGAAGAATTTTTATCAATAAGGTATTGAATGCGCTCTCTTGGTGTAAGTTTGTTTTTTGCCCTTGCTTTTTCTATTGCTTTTTTGCCGCCACCTTCTTCTATTTTAGATAATCTTTGTTTCATTTGGCTAACCGCCAATTTCATTTCGTCTTCGTTTTTGTTAAATGCTATATTAGTGCTCATTAGGTAATTTTAAAAGAACTTTTAGGTCTATATTATATAATGCAAATGGATAAGGCTAAACAATATCCGGCTTATTTATTTGGATTTTTTGACTTTTCTAATAACTCTTCGTATTGCTTTTTTACATCTTCTATTTTACTAAGTTTATTGGGCAATTTTTTTTCAATGTTTTGAACAAGTGAAGTTAAATGACTTTTTAGTTCTTCGTCTTTAGCTCCTTCGCCTGAAATATTGTTTAGGCTTTCTTTAAATTCTTCTATTTTGGCTATATCGTCTTTATATTCTTCTTCTATTCTATTAAGAAAGTCTTTAGTTTGGCTCAACCTACTACTCACTCTTTTTTCAAAATCTTTGTTTCGTTTTTCTCTATTGTCATCTTTTCTGTCGAAGAAAAATTTGCGTGCAGCAATAAACTTCTCCCATAGGTCGTCGCCATACTCTCTTGGTACAGGCCCAATGGATTTCCATTCGGTCATTAGGTCGTTAAATTCTAAAGTGGTATCGCGCCAATTTTCAGATTTTCTTATATTTTCTGCTCTTTCTGCAATGGCAGATTTACGAGCATAATTGTCTTCTAAATTAACTTTAAGTTCTTGGTAATTTTTTCTTTTAGCATCAAAGAATCTGTCTTTAGCTGCTTTAAATCTCTCCCATATTTCGTCTGCTTTTTCTCTTGGTGTTCTGCCTATGGCTTTCCACTCTTCGTTAAGTGCGGTAAATAGTTCTGTAGTTTCTTTCCAATCTTCGCTATTTTGTAATGCTTCTGCTCTTTCTACAATAGCTACTTTTTTCTGATGATTGAGTTCTTGTTCTTCAAAAATATTGGCAAAATGTTTCTTTTTCTTTTCAAAAAAACTGTTTTTAGACTCAATTAGTCTATTCCATAGTTCGTCGTTTTTCTCGTTAGACACTACTCTTCCTATGGTTTTCCATTGCTCCATTAATTCTTTAAAAGCATCTGTGGTTATTCGCCATTCTTCGCTTTTAGATAATTTTTCTGCTTTTTCACAAATCTCGAGTTTGAGGTCGAGGTTACTCATCATTTCTATTTCCATTTCCTCTTGGTGCGCTCGTTTTCTCTGATAGAAATAATCTTTGGCTTTATTAATTCTTTCCCACAACTCATCATTTTTATGTTTTTCGACAATTGGAGCAGATTTTAAATCTTCTAATAGTTGCCTCAATTCATCGGTAGTAGTTTTCCAATCTGTACTTTCTTGCAGGGCCTCTGCTTTTTCTGCAAATTTTAATCTGACTTCGTAATTCTGTTTATATGTCGCCGCTATCTGTATCTCTTTTTGTTTTAAATTTTCCAAAATAGGTGTGTAATTCCCTAATGCTACGGCTTGTAAAACATAGCTTTTAAACATCGAAACTTTTGAAACTAATTTGAGTATATCTTCCGATTCGCTCCAGTCCTTATTTAACTCCTCGTTTTTGCTTTCTACTTCTTTAAACTTGTTTACCAAAACTTTTATTAAATCCTCTAAAGTAGATAGTTCCGCAGTAGCCAAAATTCTTTCCGCAGAATGTTCAGTAGAATGAAGCACAATATTTTGTCCTTCTTTTAATGTACAAAACTCTTTTTCGGGAAAATTCAGTTGTTCCCATTTTTGTTCGAGTGTAAGTATGTCAGATGTGTCAGATTGTTGTGAGTTCATAACCTAAGTAATCAATTTATTCGTAATGGGATAAAGGTAATTTTTTTATTGAGAATCTAATAACTAAATTAAAATTTTTCCATTTTGATAACATATTACTGCATTATCGCTTCCGGATTTTGGTCTAAAAACTGTTCTGCCAAAACCAAATCGTCGTGCAAAATTTTATCCTTTTGGATAAATGGCACTACATTTCTAAAAGCAGCTAATAATCGCTGTAATGGCGCAGAAGTGTGTTGTGGTTTTCTAAATTCAATGGCTTGTGCAGCAGCAATAAGCTCTATTGCTAATACTCTTTGTACATTATCTATTACTTTTTTGAGTTTTGTAGCGGCATTGGCTCCCATACTTACGTGGTCTTCTTGGCCGTTGCTACTCACTATACTATCTACCGATGCAGGGGTACAAAGTTGTTTGTTCTGACTTACAATGGCAGCGGCGGTGTATTGTGCAATCATTAATCCGCTATTGAGTCCGGGTTCGGAAACAAGGAATGCGGGTAAATCTCTCGTGCCACTAATGAGCAGATAAGTTCTACGCTCCGAAATATTGGCTAATTCTGCCATTGCAATAGCCATATAATCTAAATTAATAGCTAATGGCTGACCGTGAAAATTGCCTCCACTTAATATCAAATCTTCATTTTCGAACACTGTAGGGTTGTCGGTAACAGAGTTAATTTCTATTTCTGTAACTTGCTTTATATGAGCTATGGCATCTTTCGTAGCGCCATGTACTTGCGGCACACATCGGAACGAATATGGGTCTTGGGTTTGTGTTTTTTCTCTTGCTTGTAGTTCACTCCCATTTAATATATTAGAGATAAATGCGGCAGTAGCTATCTGTCCTTTATGCGGACGAATATGATGCAACAAAGCATTGTATGGCTCCAATTTTCCATCGAAACCATCTAAAGAAAGTGCTGCAATAATGTCTGCCCATTTAATTAAGTTTTGTGCTTTAAGCAATGCCCATACTGCGTGTGCACTCATAAATTGTGTACCATTGAGCAGTGCCAATCCTTCTTTGGCGTGTAGTTCGGTAGGTGTTATATTTTTTTCTGAAAATACAGATGGTGTATCTACCAAATTACCCTTATAATGTACTTTACCTTTTCCTAAAAGTGCAAGAGAAATATGTGCCAAAGGTGCTAAATCTCCCGATGCACCGAGCGAGCCTTGCTCAAATACCTGCGGTAAAATGTTTTCGTTATAGAGTTTTAATAATAGCTCTACGGTTTCTAATTTTACACCGCTAAAGCCTTGCGCCATATTTCGGATTTTGAGCAAGAGCATAATTTTTACTATATCGCTACTTACTTCATCGCCAAAACCACAAGCGTGTGAGCAAACAAGATTTTCTTGTAATTTTTTGATATCTGCATCGTTAATTCTTACATTACAAAGCGAGCCAAAGCCGGTATTGATACCATAATATGTACTACCGGATTGTAATTTAGTATTGAGAAATGCGTGATTGTCGTTAATTTTTTTAATATCTGCCGTTGAAAGCGAAATATTGTTGTGCAACAAACTGTTTAATATAGTAAGGTCTATATGATGCGGTAATTCCATAAAATTGTGTGTGTGTGTGTGTAAATGTGTATGTAATTGGAACAAAAGTAAAATATAAATTTGCAATTACTCTTGTAAAAAAATCTTAAACTCTGCCGAAGCTATTATTTCTTCTTTAACTTTAATTTCTGCTTTTACTACTTGTACATTAATAATATTGTGCAATGTAGTTATAGTAGTTGCAATAGTTTCACCGAGATTGGGTAGCCGTATTAGTTGCCAATCTTTTATAGCTCCAATATACCCAATAGGAGGCGTTTCATTTTTTTGGCGCGCAGCAAAACCCGAACCGGCAGCAGCAGTCTGCGCCATATTTTCTATTAAACCTGGTTCTATAAATTTGTTTGAAGCAACAAAAATATGACCCTCTCTTATTGTAAACTCTGTTACAATTTTATTTTCATTGGCACTCACTAATGTATCCACCATAACAAATGGCGGTGCTTGCGGAAGAAATTCAGTTATCATTTATGTAGTTAAATATTGTATGCAAAAGTAAATAGCCTAAATACAAAATACAAAAATAGCCCAATCGCTAATATTAATGTGATATATATAACACAAAAGGCTGTCTAAATTAGACAGCCTTTTGTGTTTGAATTAATCTGATGTTTTATTTACCTAACACCATTCATCATCTTGACTAATTGCTTACTCAAAAAGAAAAGAATTACAGATGAAACGCCTGCCATTACAACGAAAAGCATAAAGAAACTATATAAATCGGATATTTTAAACCCTAAAAAGCTTTTCGCCGGAACAATTTGACTATTTTCCATTTGACCTTTTATGGTTTCTTTTAAACCTGCATTTTCAATATTATTTAATTGAATGTTTGCTAACGGAACTACTTTTTCTCCATCAATATCTTTAAGTTTACTAATTTCTAAATCTTTAGGTAAAAGACTTAAATTATTTTGTGCTTGTGTAGATTCTATAATCGACATTTTCACTACCGGTTCGGGATAATAACTACTTAAAGTTCCTGCAAACTTATTGGCAGCCGCAGTACTTAAAAACCAAACCCCCATAAGCAGAGATGCGAATTTTACGGGAGCTAATTTATTTACCATAGATAATCCTATTGGCGATAAACATAGTTCTCCAAATGTGTGAATAGTATATAAGCTGATTAACCACATCATACTTACTTTAACTCCGGGAGCTAAACCTTTTACACCAAAAGCAATAATTAAATAGCCTAATGCTAATAAGAAAAGACCAATAGATTGTTTGTAAGGAGATGCGGGTTCTCTATTTTTCTTACCTAAGGCTGTCCATAATATTGCAAATAATGGCGCAAAAATTACGATAGCAATGGCATTAACCGATTGGAAAGCAGATGCAGGAATTACTGTGCCTAAAACATTTCTGTTGGTTTGTTCTTCTGCAAAATAAGTAAGAGATGCCCCTGCTTGTTCAAATGCAGACCAAAAGAAAATTACAAAGAATGCCACGATATAAATAACCCAAATTCTTTGTTTTTCTACTTTAGTAAGACTTGGGTCAGATATAATAAATCCGGGAGCAGCTATAGTTAGTGAAAAAATAAAAGAACCAATAACATCCATATCTAATACAAAATAGAAAATACCTAATAGAGCCAACCAAATAGCAACCCAAACGAATATTATTGTACTAGACATTTTAATCTTTGGGGTATTGCCATCTATTTCTACAACTTTAACAGGTTTTCCTCCTATTGCAGCACCTTCCGGTGTAACTATATATTTGTCTTTTGTAAGTACGAAAAATATAACACTTAAAACCATTCCAATACAAGCAATTAAAAAGCCCCATTTAAAATCAGCAGGATTTCCTGTATCTCCAAAAAAACCACATACCAAAGGAGCTAAAAATGCGCCTAAATTTATCCCCATATAGAAAATGGTAAATGCTCCATCTACTCTTTTATCTCCTTGTGGATAAAGCTGTCCAACCATTGTAGAAATGTTTGGCTTGAAAAATCCGTTTCCAAATATCAAAAATCCTAAACCTACAAACATCAACATTTTGGCTAAGCCTAAATCTCCGCTATATAAACTACCGGACATAAACATAAAAAACTGACCAATAGCCATTAACAATCCTCCAAAGACAATAGACCGTCTGTTACCCCAATACCTATCTGCTACATAACCTCCTATTAAAGGTGTTAAATAAACTAAACCTGTATAACTTCCATAAATTTCAGATGCTATTTCTTTATCAAAAAGTAAAGCTTTAAGCATAAAAAGTGTAAATAACGCTCTCATACCATAGTAACTAAAACGTTCCCACATTTCAGTTACAAATAATACATAAAGCCCTTTAGGATGTCCGTTTGATGCTCCACTGTTCATTGAAGTTTGACTCATTCTATTTATCGTTTTAATTAAAAAAATTAATCCCGACTATATGCCGGAATCGTTTTCCGACCAAATGTATTATTTTTATTTTGAAAATTACATTTATTTTTTGCCTATACATCTGTTTGAGGAATTTATTTTATATAAAAATACCCACAAAAGGGTATTGCCTTTTTCATTTCATTTAGTTTTCTTTGTTTTTTATTTTCCTAAAACCAACATACTGTACATACTAATTATATTATATGCACTTTCTAAAATACTCCATTTTTGTTTTTCTTTTAATTGGTTGCATACAAACCAATGCGCAAAATGCAAATGCCGACAGCCTACAACTTATAATTAAAGACAGAAAACAAAACGATACTATTATCGCTAAAGCATATAAAGAACTCATAAATATTTATGCTAAAAAAGATAAAGATGATGCCTATAAAATAATTGATGAAGCCCAAAATTTTGCCAAATACACTAAAGATTCTTTAATCATTGCCGACATAATGCAAGCTAAAGGTGCAGCCTATAATCTGTTTGGGGCATTAGACAGTGGTGCCACATTTTACTATGCTGCTGCCGGAATATATGAAAGGCATCAACACGAAATAAAAGCTGCTTATGTATATAACGACATAGCTCGTATGAACAGACGCGGTGAAAATTTTGAAAGAGCTATATCGTTTTACGATAAGGCTATGACTATTTTTAAAAAATTTAACGACCTCGAAGGACAAGCCGTTATCTTAAACGAATCTGGTGTGGCTTTTCATTATAATGGCAATTACGACGAAGCTATTAAAAGATATAATGCTTCTTTAGCAATTCAAAAACAAAGAAACGACTCCATAGGCATAGGTTATAGCTTAGAGTTTTTGGGTACAAGCTATCTAATGAAAAAAGAAACGCAGAAAGGAAAATACTACCTCGATGAAGCTCTAAAAATCAGAAAAGCACTAAAAGATACTTTTGCTTTGGCTATTAATTATATAAACATTGCAGAGTACTACATGAACGAGGGCGATAATAATAACGCCATAGAATATACCAAGCAAACTATAGCATTAGCAAAGGCTATAAACTTTACAGACCTCCTAAGACATAGCTACCAAATACTTTCGGAGCTATACCAAAAAACAGGAAACTATAAAGCTGCTTACGATAATATGTCTTTGTACCAAACCATTAAAGACTCTATGTATAATGCGGATAAGTCTAAACAAATAGAAGAATTATCTACCAAATACGAAACAGAAAAAAATAAAGCCAAAATAAAAGAGCAAGAGTTTAGTATCTCTAAACGTAATTATTGGATTGCAGGTATTTTATTGATATTGATTGCTGCATTTTTGATAGCGCTTTCTTATTACAGAAGAATAAAATTACAGCAAAAAGCAAAACTGCAAGAAGTAATAATGCAACAACAAGAGTTGGCTACCAAAGCAGTAATAGAGGCAGAAGAAGAAGAGCGCAAACGTATAGCACGCGACCTACACGATGGTGTAGGACAGATGATGAGTGCCGCAAAAATGTATCTTTCGGGTATGGAAACAGAAATGCAATTTGTAGATGAAACACAAAAAACGAATTTTGAAAAAACACTGATTTTGGTCGAAGATAGCTGCAAAGAAGTAAGAAGTGTATCGCACAATATGATGCCAAATGCTCTGCTGAAACACAGTTTGGCATCTGCCGTTAGGGAATTTATAGATAAATTAGACAAGCGTTCGCTAAAAGTCTATCTCTTTACAGAAGGTTTAGACACAAGATTAGATGCTAATGTAGAAACGGTATTTTACCGCATTATTCAGGAGTGTGTAAATAATGTAATAAAGCACGCAGAAGCAAGCTCTCTAAACATATCGGTAATTAAAGACGATGAAGGCATTAGTGCTACTATAGAAGATAATGGTAAGGGTTTCGATACTAAAGATGTAAATGTTTTTGACGGAATAGGATTAAAAAATATAATGACACGAGTTACGTTCCTTAAAGGTACGGTAGATTTCGATTCGCGCCCGGGCGAAGGTACTTTGGTCGCTGTATATGTGCCTTTGTAAGATATAAAAAACTCCTTTGTAAGTTCTTACCTACAAAGGAGTTTTAGAATATTTAAAGCAAGCTTATTATCTTAAATCCAAGACTTCATAATCCTTGTTTTTGTTCGTATCGAAGGTAAAGCTATTATCGGTAACATTAGGAGGATTAGGTGTTTGCGAAGTAATGGCTATGGTATAAGACCCTCCATTTTTATCGAATACATCACCGCCATTTATCATAGAGCTTGTTTTGTCTATATAGAGAATAATTTTAGTAGTACCTTGATCCGTTTTTTTAGGTTTTAGGGTAATAACATCTACTTTTTTTCCTTTAAATGTTTTTTCGCCAGTGTAGCTGTAGTTATAGTCTTTTTCGTAAGAGCCGGCAAATAATTTAGTAGGCGAAAAAGATTGTTCTTTGGGGTCGTAAGTACTTATGTGTACTTCTTTTTGGTCTTTATATACTGTCCATACACTTTTGCAATCTGTAATAATTTCCTGTTCTTTCATTGTAATTTTGTACTTATCGCCTTTTAGGTAAAATGTACCCGTTCTGCTTTCTATTGCCTTACCCGAAGCATCGTTTATACCTACACTAAAATCCGCTTTGAGGGTTTTAATTTTTTTGAAATTCGTACTTGTTTTATCTAATATGCCTTTTGCTTTTGCATCTTGAGCATATAATGATGGTTGTATCCAAAATAAAGTGGCTATTGCTAATAATATTTGCGCTGTTAGTTTCATAATTTATATTTAATATTTTTAGTTGTAAAATTTTAAAGACCAGATTAAGACTATCTTTCACTCCAAAAGTTTAATGGCTGCAAAAGTCGGATTTTATTTAATTATCTGTCTATTAATAGTAATTATTAACATTACAAAAATGTTGCCAACGAAATGATGATAAAAAAAATTACTTTTGCGATTGTACCTTATACAAAATGCCACAAAAGAAAATATCTATAATTATTGTCAGCTATAATGTTGCAGATTTTTTGGAACTCTGCCTCGATTCGGTGTGCAAAGCCATAAAATCTGTAAATGCCGAAGTAATAGTGGTAGATAATGATTCTAAAGATGAAAGTGTGGCAATGGTTGCATCTTATTTTCCAGATGTTATTATTATAGAGAATAAAGAAAATGTAGGTTTTTCAAAAGCCAACAATCAGGGTGTAGCGATTGCCAAAGGGGAGTATATACATTTTTTAAACCCCGATACGGTACTTACCGAAGATTTTTACGAAAAAACATTATCTTTTATGGACGCACACCCCGATGCGGGTGGTATAGGTCCGAGAATAATAGACGGTAAGGGTAATTACTCTGTTGATTCTAAAAAGTCTTTTCCTTCGTTTTGGGTTTCTGTGGCTAAGATTACAGGACTGTCTAAACTATTTCCTAAATCCAAAATCTTTAATAAATATTATGCTGCGCATATCGGCGAATACGAAACAGCTCCTGTAGATATACTTTCGGGTTGTTGTTTGTTAGTCAAAAAAGAGGCTATGATGCAGAGTGGTGGAGGCTTTGACGAACAATATTTTATGTATTGCGAAGATGTGGATTTATGTCATAGGATTACACAAAGTGGTTATAAAAATTATTATTTTCCGGAAGTTACTATTATTCATTACAAAGGCGAAAGTACACGCAAACTTACCTTTCGTTATATGAAAATATTTTACGAAGCCCACGCATTGTTTGTCAAAAAATACTATCCCCCTAAGATTGGGACATTGTACAATACGGCATTAAAAATTGTATTAGGCTTACGCAATATATTTAGTTATTTTAAGCACATTTTAAGCATCTTTAAATTGTTTTTCTTAGATGCCATTTTACTTACATTTACATTATTATTATTTACAAAGTTTTGGTTTTCGGAGATTGCACCCGAAGCTGTTTTGGCAGACAAAACAATGATGGGCATTGTGCCAATTTACGTTAGTATATGGCTTATGTCTTTATTTTTGAATGGTGCTTACGATAAGCCTTTTAGTATGTACAAAGCAGGCAGAGGAATGGTTTGGGGTATTGTAGTGGTATTGGCTGTATATGCTCTTTTGCCTTTTGAGTACAGATTTTCACGAGGCATTACACTTTTTAGCGGATTAGCAGGTACTATAATTTTACTATTGGCAAGATGGCTTTTTGCGGCATTACAATGGATAAAATTAGTGCCACGAGGCAAGATAGATTACCGCTCTGTTATCGTCAGCGATGAAACCACATTTCAAATCATTAAAACCAAATTAGAAGAGCATAATTACAGTATGGAAATAGATGGCAGAGTTGGTGTTAATAACAATGACACCGCCGCCATAGACCATTATTCTAAATTATTCGAGATACAACAGACACTTAGACTAAACGAAATTATTTTTTGTGCTGAAAATATATCTTACAAAGACATTTTGAAGAATATGGAAGCTTGTTCGGCAAGAGCATATTTTAAAATTGTGCCTTCCGGAAATAGGGTAATTTTAGGAAGCTATTTTTCCAAGAGCAACTCCGATTTGTTTGCACTCAATAAAAAATACTTTTTGGCAACTGCACAAGCCAAAAGAAATAAACGCATTACCGATATTATTACTGCTATAATAGTAGTATTGGGGTTTCCTGTATTAATGTTTTTGGTAAAAAATAAAATGGCTTTATTACAAAATGCTTTTGCCGTATTATTTGCTCAAAAAACGTGGGTAGGATACGATAAAGAAATTGCTACCACATTTAATTTACCTACATTAAAGCAGCCCGTATTACCACCATATCAATTATTAGTAAATTACAATCCAGATAGAAATTTACTCGCTTTTCTGGCAAAAAGATATGCAGCCGAATACGATACCCTCGACGATATTCGTTTAATCTGGAACAATTTGAAATATTTAGACAATAATTAAAAATCGCATTGCAAATAATTATAGTTTTGTAACCAATATTTACTTACCGAATATATATGGAAAATACACAAAAATTAATAGATAAATTAAACCAACTCAATAAACAAAACCCCAATAAAAACATTATTGAGATAGAGTTGATGATGGGTTACACCATAAAATTGTACGAAGAATTATTATCCGAAAAAAACAATATAGGCAAGCCGCACATTATAGACGAAACCTTAAAACCATTACCCAAAGAAGCCGAAAAGCAAACAGAAAAAATTGTTGTTACCGAAAAACCATCGGAAGAAAAAGAATTAGAAAATAAATCAGTAGAACAAAAAAAAGAAGAACACAACATTCCTTCTATTGGTGATATTGCAAAGAAATTTGTCAATAACATAATTACTAAAATAAATCCGCACGAAAAAGAAGCACCCCTACCCAAGCCAATAGCAAATTTAGAAGAAGAAATAATACTAAACGATGAAATAGAAATAACAGAAGAAGAAATAGTATTAAAAATAGATGAACTGCAAATAGATGAAGCAGAAGAAGAGGTAAAGCTACAACCTGAGCCGGAAATTACTTCCGGAATTAGTTTTGAACCACCACCCTCTCCTAAAATTACCCAAACACCCTCACATACTTCAACACCCGAAACCGAGCCTCAAAAAAACAAAACTATTGTAGAGCCTACACCCACAAAACCGGTAACAGCACAAGGTTTTATTGCACCTAAAGTAGATAAGACAAAAGATTTAAAAACACTAATCGGTATCAACGATAAGATATTGTATGTAAACGAACTTTTTGGTAAAGACCATAATGCTTTTGATGCCGCTATTACTAAAATAAACGAGCTTGCTACATTTTCCGAAGCAAAAGAATGGATAGACGAAGAGATAGCTCCGGCTTACCTTTGGGATAAAGAGAATAACGTGGTAGAAGATTTTTATACCTTAGTGGAGCATTATTTTAAGTTAAATTAATAGTACTAAAAAATTAGGCTTGCGGAGCAATGCCATTATTCTCTATGCTCATAGAGCAAAAATCGATGCTACTTTAGGCAATAGCCGTTCTGCCCAAATTTTATACTCATTAGCATTATAATGTAATTTATCTTCTACTAAATATGTTTCATTAATTCCATTAATTCTTGTACTATCGGTAATATTGGTAAAATCACAACCGTATTCTTTTGCTATTTTTTCTTTTTCTAAATTGTACATATCAATAGCTTGTGCTATTTCTTCTCTGTTTTTATCTTGTGCAAAAGGAGTAACGCCCCAATCCGGTATAGACAAAACAAATACACCATCTGCACCATTTTTAGAATGATTAATGGCAAATTCGAGCAGATCTGTAAATTCTTTTTTAAAAATATCAATATCCAAATTTCGGTATTGATTATTTACACCAATGAGTAGAGTAACAATGTCGTATTTTTCTTGTAAGGTCTCCTGATTTGTTGCTTCAATTAGCTCTCCTGTTGTCCAACCGGTAGTAGCAATTATATGTGGCGCAGCAATGCTGAAATGGTGCTTATCTGCAAGCATTTGTTGGAGTTGGTTAGGAAAATTGTCTTTGGTTTCGCATTGTTCGCCGATTGTGTAAGAATCTCCTAAAGCTAAGTATGTAAGCATATTTTATTACAATTTCAATATCTGATAATGTGTCAAAATTAAAAAATATCCGTAATTGAAATCAGTATTTCCAAACTTGAGTAAATTAAATTTTTGTTGATATTACAAATATCTTTAAATTTGCTTCAATAAAATGTATTAAAAATGAAGAAAATTTTGATCTTACTTACTACTTTAATTTTCAGTTTAACCCAAAATATTATTGCTCAGTCATCTACTAAATCTTACGGAATGCAGTTTGAACAATCTGCTACATTAAGTCCGGGAAGACTTACAACTGTTATGCAAAACAAAACAGAACTTACAGGACATTCAATGTCTGGTTATGTATATTATGTTAGTGCAGATGGTAAGTGGGCAATGATGCGCACTAACCAACAAATGGGAGATGATATAATCCTTACTTTCAATATCCCTGCATTACCCGAAAACATACTTAATAAAAGAATAGTTGCTAATGGTATTATTAAAACTTTAACTGCCGATAAAAAAATAATGGATAAGTATGCACTTGCAGGATTAAGTAAAAAATCCGGTAACATTGTATATCAATATATTGCAGATGGTGTAATTGTTTTTGAATAGTTATAAAACTTATCACAATTATGTTAAGCCACATTCTTTTGTTAGATTGTGGCTTTTTTTCTCTACTTATAATAAAAAATTATGCATACTATTTTGCTCTTGCACGGAGCCTTAGGTCATTCTAATCAATTCGATACTTTAAAGCAAAGATTAGAACAAAACAACTTTACGGTCTATACTTTACTTTTTGATGGGCACGGAGATAATGTATTGACCACAGAAGACATTTCAATAGCATATTATACACAACAGCTAAACAATTTTTTGGCAAGCAATAATTTACAAGACATAATAGTTTTTGGGTATAGTTTGGGTGGATATGTAGCAATCAATCACGCAATTTTATTTCCCAATAAAATTAAATCCATTATTACATTGGCTACTAAATTTAATTGGTCGCCAGATATTGCTTTACGAGAAACTAAAATGCTCAATCCTGATGTAATAAAAGAAAAGGTGCCACAATATGCCACTCAGCTTGCAACTTTACACGGAGAAGAGAATTGGCAAAACTTACTTAGAGCTATAGCACTACTGATGACAGATTTAGGCAATCAAAACCTTTTGTCGGAACAACAAATTAGTACATTAAATATTCCTATTCAGTATATGGTAGGCGATAAAGATGCTATGGTAACAGTTGCCGAAACCATTGAAAAGTTTCAACAAACTCCAAATGCATCTTTAGCCGTACTACCCGATACCAAACACCCATTTGAAAAAGTGGGTGTAGATTTGCTCTTTACTTTAATTGTAAATTTTGCTAAGAAAAATTAGTAATTCAGATTAAATCATATTGGCTAAATTATTAAAAATACTTATTGCGCCATTAGATTGGGGATTAGGGCACACAAGTAGGTGTATGCCTGTTATTCATTATTTACGAGAATTGCAGCACGAGGTAATGGTAGCAGCAAGTGGTGCATCTGCAAAGCTTATTGAGGAACAATTTCCCGATATTACAATTTTACCTTTAGATGGATATGGCATACAATATAGTAATCATAAAAGTGCTTTTGCTTTTACAATAGCGAGTCAAATTCCTAAAATTATTAAGGCAATCCAATCTGAAAAAAAATGGTTGGAAGTACAAATGTCTGTGCATCATTTCGATATGGTTATTAGCGACAATCGTTACGGTTTATACCACCCCGATGCTTACTGTGTATTTATGACACATCAATTAAACATACAAACGGGGAGTAATATTACCAATGCTTTGCTACAAAAAATAAATTACCGATATATAAATCGATATGATGAATGTTGGATTGTGGATACAGAACACGAACAGGAAAGCCTTGCTGGAAAGCTATCGCACCCTAAGTCTTTTCCAAAAACCAATTATAACTACATTGGTTATTTATCTCAGTTATCTTTAACCGAAGAAGACACAAAACCTATTGCTTATCATTTACCTAATAGATATATACTTGCATTACTATCCGGTCCCGAACCAATGCGTACTGTTTTAGAAAATAAATTAATAGAACAAATGAAAGCAATACAGCAATATCATTTTGTTCTTGTTGCCGGTAAGCCTATTCAGAATAATGATTCCGAAAACAAATACACTAACATTACTTATGTAGATTACCTAAATGCTTTGGGAGTGTATCATTATATACTAAATGCAGAAATGGTAATTTGCCGAAGTGGTTATTCTACCATTATGGATTTGGCAATATTAAATAAGCCTGCTATCCTGATACCAACTCCGGGGCAAACAGAGCAAGAATATTTAGCAACAAAACAAAGTACAAACCCAAATTATGTCATACAACAGCAATCATCACTTAATTTAGCTAATGCCATTGCTACGATACAAAGTTTTTCTCATTTAAACAGTAACGCTAAAGTGTTGCAATGGCATCAATTATTTAAGCAAATAGTAAACAAAATTGTCGAAAAATTTGGCTAATGTTCTTAGGGCTTGCGAAATAATTTGCCGCGAATGCACGAGTAGAGATTCGTGCATTCGTGGCATTCATACTTAATTATATTATTTACATAAAGACCAAAGAAATAAAACGATTAACAAAGCTATAATACACTGTGTAAAAAATGACCCAATATTTGCATTACACATCTTTATCTCTTTTTACAATCAATATTTTATCTTGTTCGATAAGAAGTATGCCAAATTCGTAAATTAGGTTATAGACATCACCTCGCTTAGTAGTGTATTGGTGGGTATAGTATTTAAAGTTGTAACCATCTTGCAATAGTTTTTCTCTGGCAATGGTTATCTTATCTTCTCCTTCGGGAATGGCATCTTCCAAAATACCTCTGTTTTTACGCAAAATGTTATTAATCCTGCGCATATAATTGTTTTGGTCGCTGTTTAATTTATTGTTGTAATTGTTTCTGCAATAGTCGTTACAGAATTTTTTGTCTGCCCTACCCTTAATTGCTTTTCCACAATCAAGACATTCTTTTTCATTGATAATCATAGATTTATATTTAATTTATTCGACAACAAACGGTTACAAATAGTTGTATTCGGCAATAAACGAATAAATACCGACTCCGCATCACAAGTATTGCACCTTTGCATTGTCAATCAAAAAACAATTTCGTTTTAAAAAATCGCACGAAAAGAAAAAACGATAATGAGATTGCAAAATAGTATTTTTTTTTATCATTTTATAAATTTTATGCATTATGAGCACATTAAGAAACAGAGTACAACTCATCGGACACGTAGGGGCAGACCCAGAAGTTAAAACATTAGAATCGGGAGCTAAAGTAGCCCGCATTAGAGTAGCCACTACCGACAGTTATAAAGGGAATGACGGTGAGTGGAAAAACGACACCCAATGGCATACCGTAACCGCTTGGGAAGGGTTGGCAAACCGTATAGAGCAATACATCAAAAAAGGTAGCTATGTAGCATTAGACGGCAAAATCACCTACAGAGAATATACCGACCAAGCAGGTGTAAAAAAATACTTTACTGAAATAAGGGCATCTAATTTATTAATTTTAGACAAGAAGCCGGAAGGTGAAAAAACAGACGAAGGTACAATGGCTAATGAACAAAATGAAGACGATTTACCGTTTTAAGCAAATTGGTGTATTACATTACAACAACCGCTCTTAAATTCTTGAGAGCGGTTGTTTGGTGTTAGTGCCCCCGTGTCTCATCCTGAAATTAGTTGCATCTTTTTTGTCAACAGCAGGGAAAAGATGTGTTGTTTGAGAGTTGTTTGCTAAATTAAATTTTTTGGGGCAGAAAAACGGCGAAGTCGAAATAGTGGCACTAAAGTTGAAGATTAGATTTAGACTGCCTTTTATGTTATGCGGTCGGTTTTCTTTCCTCATCCAAGTTTGAATATTCTTTTTTAATTGTCATTATAACCCACCCATTTATATTTTAATTTTAAATGTTTATTAATTTCAGTTGTCAACCGTTTAGCTTTTGAATACAATTCTGTCTCTAATTTTTGGATTGAAGGTCTGAAAAATCTATTCGAGTTTATTGTAAAAAGTCTTTCGTCTGCGTTGTCCTTTAGTTTTGCAGATATTGTGCAATAAGTTCGGGTCATTTTCTGACCATCGCCAACCGATATTTTTTCAGTTTGTCCGCTAATAACAACAGTTTGAATTTCGTCTAATAAAAAAGTTTTTGAAATAAAAGGACTTTGTCTTGTTACTAATTTACCTGTTGTCTTGTCAATAACTAATAAGTTCTTTGACGGCTGAAAAAGTCGTGATAACCCTGAAAAAGTCTGTATAACCGCCTGAAATGCGAAAACGAGTCCTGCTGCGATTACAATATAACTTGTTGTTATAATGCCTTGTCGTAACAAAAAATAGGTCGCAATTGAAATAAGCAAGCCCAATGTCAATGTAAAAAAGGTGTCAATTTTGTCTTTGATAGTTTTGACATAATTAACAACTACCTTTTCAGATGTTTCCGTGATTGTAAAATTGTCAATTTGCTGTGTCAAAATTATTGTCTTAGTTTTATGTTGTTTCGTCTTTTAAGCTAAAATTATTTACTTCTTTTTTTGCAACAAGGATAAGGAATACTGTTTAATAATTCCTTTTGAAAGATGACAAGGCATCTTCCTTCTCCTGATTTTTGCCTTACACCAAATGTAAATCATTTGTATTATTTTTGTAATATGCTTTTAATTTACTTGTTTAATTATGCGCTTATTATGGTAACATTCTGCTGATACTTCACCATCAACTAATCCATATTACCGTGTATCTTTAGCAAGCGCAATAATTCTTCGCCGATTGTAAATCTTACCCCTAACGATGGTTTGGTCAATCCACTTACATAGCCTGCTACAAAATCAACTCTTCCAAAGCGTATCATTTTATAACCTATATTTTCTAAACCTACAAACACTTCTGCATAATAATCGTTTTGATTAATATAGAGTAGATTACTACCACTTACCAAATGCCAATTAAGTCTTCTGAATAATGGTATTTTATTAGTAAACAATCCGCTTAAATGCCACTCTGCGTGGGCTTGTAAATATATGTCGGCAACATTACTAAACCTGTAATACGGAGCTAACTGAAAACTACGCAAATAAGGATTGGCAACGATGGTTTGGTTGCCATAAATATGTTTCATATCGGGTATGCCTACATAATTTTTGTTTAAAAATCCTCCGGTTTCTATTCTGTAATCTAAGGTACCTAATAACCTCAATCTTACATTATGGGTAATCGAAAATTGCCATTTATCGAAATTAGACTGACTCCCTAAAATACCCGCAAAGCCTTTAGTATAGCCCACTCTAAACATTGGTGCATTGCTTCGTACCGATCTTGTAAATTCGGGATATTGTATGTATTTCCAACCCGGCTGATAAGCAATAGACAAAGATGCTATGGCTGCTCTATGTTGTTCAAAATATGGAAGCGTAAACGGATTATTGGGTGTTAAATTTATTTGGTCGCCTTTATTAAATGTATAAAATGTAGAATTGAGCAACGGTATTCTTTCTTCCATTGATGCCGAAAACCGCGCCGACCAACCATTTCCCCACCTTCTTGTGGTTTGTAATTGTACGTGCTTGTTTTCGTAGAGTTTCATATAATTATGCCCACCAATTAAGGTATAAGCCATATTCATTAACGGACTTATAGGGTTATCATTGTTTAACTGATACACATATTTTCCGCCTTGCAATCGCCATTGCCAAGATTTTCCTTTCCATTTTTTATCTTCATTAAAATAGGTTAAGCGTAGCAATGGATTAATGTGTCCATTGCCAAAACCATATCGAGTAAATAGTCGGGCAGACAAGGTTTTTTCTTCCGAAATTTGGTTTTCCCAATTGAGTTTTAATGTTGCATTTACACCTTCTACCGTATTGTAAGAAACGCTATTGAGTACCGATGCAAATGTAAAAGTGTTTGTACCTTTTCGTACAAAAGGCTCTCCATATAAAAAGCTACTCCATTTTAGGTCGTATTTTTTTTGATGTTTTTTAAGTGAGTCTTCTTTTTCTTTATTAATTACGTATAAGCTGTCTTTGACTTTATAGTTTTTTACTTCATCTTTAGAAAGCGGTATGGGGCGTAGCGAGTCCCAATAACCTTTGTCTTTTCCGAGTGCATTAGTATCGTATTGAGCTATAATTTTAGATTCAAAAATACTATCGGGAATATCTTTATTAACTTTAGTATTTTGGTACGAAGTAATAAAATTACCGGCTGCTTCTATTCCCACAAACGATAATACAGGGTATATTATTTGGCTTTGTATTACCCATAAATCTTTAGTTACCGGTCTAAAATATTGTTCGAAATGCAGCGTATCTAACATATCCATCTGCGACTCTTTAGTTAAAGTTAGCTCTACACTCTGAAACAACCACTCGTCTTGCACTACATATACATAACCTTGAAAAAGAGGTTCAAATTTGCGTTTAGGTATAACTTGTATTTTATGTACTTTGTAATCGCCATCCATCATACTACCGATATACTTAAATTTATAGAAATGGAAGGCATTGGAGTTGGCAGGCGAAATAAAACCCCTATTATTAAGTCCATCCATAATAGTAATGTTGTTATCGTAAATATTAATTACAGATGGCATAGTGGCAAATCCTACTCCTTTGGGGTCGCCACTTTCTCTTACCGACATTACTTTGTTGTAATATTTATTGGGCTTTTTATGATAGTATTGGGCAAACTGCTCTACTAAATATATAATACCTTTTCCGGCAGAATCCAAACCGTTATCTTCTTTAAACTCTTTTAAATCCCCATCATCTATACGTACACCCAAAAAATTATCCGGCATTTTTCGCATACTAAGTGACCCTTTGAGATAAATATCTGATTGGAAAGTTTGCACCAAATCTGCATGGTATTTTCTTTTTTCTATTACCTTTTCCATTATGTAATAGGCTCTGTCTCTGGTTTTAACTGCAATTACCGCATCTTCTAAGTTTAAGTTTTCAATATCTAAGCTAAAATCAAGAGTGGTTGTATTACCTTGTACATTTACTTCTTTTGTTTGGCTTTTAAAACCCATATACTGGCAAGTAATTACGTGTTTGCCATTAGCTACATTAAGTCTATATACACCTTCTTCATTGGCTGTTGTTCCTATATTTCCTCCAACTACTATAACCGTTGCAAACGGAAGAGGACTGCCATCTTTATCTGTTATTTTACCTTGCAGCAGAGCAGCGGATAGCGTTAAGATATTTGCATTACAAAAAATAAAAAAGAATAAAAATTTCAGAAATCGCATTTTAGTAAATTGTCTCAAGTTAATTTAATAGGGTAAATAAATTGTAGTACCTCGTCATAATCTAAATGGTATTGTTCATCAAATTTAGCGTTTGAAAGCGATGGAGCTTTTAGTCCTTCTACAATATTTTTATTAGTTTTTATGATTATAGCTTCGTTCCATAAACCTTTTTCTATAAATGGTTGTAACGTTTTTGTACCACCTTCTATTATCAACGACAATATATTTCTTTTATATAATTCCGTAAGTATTGCGCTTTCTTTATTCTCTCTATGAATTGCTATCCACTCAGTATTTTTTTCTATTTTATCAATAAAAAAATTAAAAACTAAGGTCTTTAGTTGGTTATCGAACAAATGCAAATGAGGGGGTAAGTTATTTTCAAAATCTAAAACTACTCTTGTAGGCTGATGTGTATATGGCGCAAGACGCACATTAAGCTGTGGATTATCTTTTAAAGCTGTATTATATCCTACCATTATTGCATCTTCTGCGCTTCTCATTCGGTGCACCATTCGTTGCGAATAAGCATTAGACAGCATTAAATTATTTTGTTTTTCGGAAGCTATAAAACCATCATTACTTTCAGCCCATTTTAAGATTACATAAGGTCGTTTATATCGGTGAAATGCAAAAAATCTTTTATTAAGAATTTGCGCTACATTTTCTAATACGCCGTACACTACTTCTATATTATTTTGCTGCAAAATTGCTATGCCTTTACCTGCTACTTTATCGAAAGGGTCTTTACACGCAATAACTACTTTGCGTATTTTCGACTCTATTATTAAATTACAACAAGGAGGTGTTTTGCCAAAATGCGAACAAGGCTCTAAGCTAACGTACAGAGTACTTTTGCTTATAAGGTGTTGGTTTTCTTTTGTAACCGATTTAATACAATTTACTTCTGCGTGTTCGTGTCCATATTTTTGGTGCCACCCTTCGCCGATGATAGTATTATTATACACTAACACAGCCCCCACCATAGGATTAGGGCTAACACTCCCCTGCCCTTTCTGCGCTAATTGCAGACAGCGAAGCATATAATGTTCCTCTACCGTATTACTTATTAAATTAGTGTGTATGCTCGCCAAGATATTTGTGCGGATTGACATCAAATGCTTTTTTACAGTAATCACTACAAAACCAAATAGTATCGCTACCATGAGTAGAATAGAGTGTCCAACTATCTTCTTTGGTCATTCCGCAAAAAGGGTCTATTTCACCAATGTTTTGCGGTTGGGCATGTTCGTGTTTTCCTGTGTGGTCTTCATTATTTTCGTTACTACCGGCACAAGAATAGAGACCTACCATAATTACAGAGAGTAAAATAAAATACTTCATATCATTTGTTTTTTTTAGAAACAGCAAAGTTAAATCATTGAAAATTAATAACAGATAATTTCGGTCCCCAACAATTTAAATTTAAAGGGTTTGCTTAAAAAAAGGGATTATTATTCGTCTGCTTCATCGGATTCTGAAGTTGCATTAGTTGCTTTCTCTTTTACCATATTTACAAACTCTTTTGCCGGCTTAAATGCAGGAATAAAATGCTCCGGTATCTCTACAGAAACATTTTTTTTAATATTACGCCCGATTTTGGCTGCTCGCTTTTTAACTATAAAACTACCAAAACCCCTAACATAGACTGCCTCACTTTCAGACAATGTCTTTTTAACTTCCTTAAAAAAACTCTCTAAAACTACCATTACGTCTATTTTGGGAATACCGGTGGAATCTGCAATTTTATTTACAATGTCTGCTTTTCTCATAATTCACTAATATTTATTTGATTATTGGTTTAATATAAAATAATAAGATGTTTGGGGGGAAATAAAAACACTAAACACACTTATTACAAAGCTATTTATTTCATATCAAAAATATAATATTTTTTGAATTAACAAAATATTATTATTATTTTAAGATTATTTTTTGATGAATGTTAATATTTATTTCAATAAAAAAATTTATTGCGCTAATTTCGGGTAAAATATTAGAGTGTGTCTCCAACACACAACAAGCATCATAATTTTACAAACTAAAAATGAAACAATTTTATTTCATCTTATTTATCGTTTTTTCATTGATAAGCGCACTTATATTTTCGTACACTATTTCGGTAAAAGTACAAGAATATGACGTAAAAGCAATTGCATTAGGTAATTTAATTTTAGCAATAGTAATTGGCATTTCTTATACTATGATACAAAAAAGCCTTGCAGGAGACAATACACAATACGTTGTTAGAGCAAAAATGAAAGGTACTATCGTTAAGTTTTTTACATTAATACCAATTTTTTTATTGTACATTTATTTTAACAAAGAACATTTACATAAACCTACTTTATATATTTTACTGGCTTTGTATGTTTTGTATTTAACAGTTGAGGTTGTGTGTTTATCTAAAATAGCTAAGAAAAAAGAAATTTAATTTTTTATGCCAAAAATAGACGCTCCAATAAATGAATTGGAGCAATTTCTTCCAGCTAATGTATATCCCAAAATTGCTCCGTATTTTAAGGAATACAAAATTCATTTAACCATAACACAGGACAGAACTACAGTATTAGGCGATTACAGAAGACCTACACGAGAATATCCGGTACACAGAATTAGCATCAACGGCAATCTTAATCGTTATAGCTTTTTAATTACATTACTGCACGAATTGGCACATCTGCAAGCGTATGTGTTGTACAAAAACACCATTCAACCGCACGGAGCAGAATGGAAAAAAATCTATCGGAAGATATTAAGTAAATTTATTGGCAAAAACTTTTTTCCACCTTCTTTAGAAAATGTAATTATCGAACACCTTTCTGACATTACAGCGGCTACTTGCAGCGACCCCAACCTCTATTTGGCATTGAAGCAATTCGACAAAAAAAGAAAATACGCGCGATTAGTAAACGAACTCTCAATACATCAGAAATTTAGAACCAAAGACGGTAGAATCTTTCAAGTAACAGAAAAGCTGCGTACACGATACAGGTGTAAAGAACTAAAAACAGGGTTAATATACATTTTCCCGGGATTAGCAGAAGTAATAATAATTCCCGAAAACGAATTAGCAGGAGTTATACCAATATGAAATAATAGCAATGATGATGGACAAATTACTCTATTAAAATTGCCTTAAAAATATTTTGTATTACTAAATAATTTTTTTCCTACCTTTGCACTCCTTTAAAGAAAATGCGGGTGTGGTGAAATTGGTAGACACGCTAGACTTAGGATCTAGTGCCGCGAGGCATGGGGGTTCGAGTCCCTCCACCCGCACTACACAAGCCCTCGCTGTTTGCGGGGGTTTGTACTTTAAAAACAGTAATAATATTTTTTTTCTAATCAAATAAATTTTAAACAAAAATGGCAAGCGTAACTACCGAAAACATCGGAAGCCTACACGAAAAGCTTACAGTAACAGTATCTAAAGAAGATTATTACCCTTCTTTCGAAAAATCTTTAAAAAACTACAGCAAAAACGCCAATGTTCAGGGCTTTAGAAAAGGTGCAGTACCACAAGGTTTGGTAAAAAAAATGTATGGTAAATCCATCTTTGTACAAGAAGTAATTAATGTTGCCAACAAGCAATTAGAAGACCACCTTAGAAATAACAAAACTGCCATTTTCGGTCAGCCACTCGCTTT
Organism: uncultured Taibaiella sp.; assembly: GCA_964448955.1. Lineage (GTDB taxonomy): Bacteria > Bacteroidota > Bacteroidia > Chitinophagales > Chitinophagaceae > MKSF01. The sequence continues at coordinate 46,798 of CAYUXT010000013.1, forward strand.
ACCAATGGCAGAACAAGTGAACTTCGATTTCAATAATCCTATAGATTTTAATTTTGATTTCGAAATTGGTGTAAAACCAGAATTTGACATAACTCCTTTAAATAAAAAAGGAAGCATTGCTAAATACATTATCTCTGCTGATGATAAAATGATAGATGAAGAAGTAGCTAACATTCGTCGTAAAGCAGGTAAATTAGAAGATATAGAAAAAGCAGAAGAGCCTTCTGATGTACTGTATATTACTTACCAATTAGGCGAAAACGAACCTAAAGAAGATGTGGTAGAATACAAAAGCCTGCCGGCTAAAGTAGCAGAATTATTAAAAGGACAAGCTAAAGACTTTACTGCCGAATTTAAGCCCAAAACAGACCTTACAGAAGAAGAATTAGCCAATTTTAATAAATTCTCTCTTAAAGCAGATACCAATAATATAACCAAAGAAGCAGTTTGTACATTAACGCTAACCAAAGTTGCCAGATTACAAGAAAGCGACTTAAATCAAGAGCTTTACGAACAAACCTTTCCAGGCAAAGAAATTAAAGACGAAGCAGGTTTTAGAGCAATACTACAACAAGAAATAGAAAAAGAATTAACACGCATCTCTTTCGAAAGAATGCAAAACGATATGTTTGAAACATTAGTTCACGAAACACCATTAGAGCTTCCTAATACTTTCTTGAAAAATTGGCTGAAACAATCGGGCGAAAATCCAAAAACAGACGAAGAGGTAGAACAAGAATTTTCCGGTTTTGAGCACCAATTACGTTGGCAATTAATTTCCGAAAAACTAATAACAGACCTAAAATTAGAAGTGAGCTTCGATGAGATAATGCAAGACGTAAAAACTAAAGTATTGTCTTATTTCGGAATGGGCTTAAACGAAGACGAAGAACCAGAGTGGATTAAAGGTTATTTAGAAAAAATGGCTAAAGACGAAAAAACAATGGACGAAACTTATCGTCGTTTATTATTCGATAAGCTATTTAATACTTTAGAAAATGAGTGGCAGGTACAAGAGAAAACAGTGAGCTTAGAGGAATACACCCAATTAGCTCCTGCAGGACACCACCATCATCACTAATACTCAGTGCCGATTATGATATAACAAAGCCCATTTGGTAAATACAACACCAAATGGGTTTTGTTATAAAAATTATCCACAGCTTATTGTTATGAAAAAAAACAATTATTATTCCAATAGTATCGTGCAATAATTTTATTTTGCAAGCGAATAAACTAATCTTACTTATTTTAATGTTGAAAATTGGGATATTTGGCGTAGGTCATTTAGGCAAAATACACGTACAGCAATGGCAAGAGATACCCGGTGTAAAAATCATCGGCTTTTACGACCCGGACGATACCAACGCCGCAGAAGTAATAAATCTTTATGGTATCAAAAGATACGATAATCCCGATATGCTCATTACAGACGCCGATGCCATAGATATAGTTACCATTACTACTTCGCATTTCGAAATGGCTAAAGCCTGTCTTCGACAATCCAAACATCTCTTTATAGAAAAACCAATGACGCACACTTTAGAAGAAGCGCGCGAATTGGTAACAATGGTAGCAGAGGCTAATGTAAAATGCCAGATTGGGCATGTAGAAAGATACAATCCGGCATTTACGGCATTAAGGAATCAGACCTTAGACCCAATGTTTATCGAAACACACAGATTGGCACAATTTAACCCACGAGGTACAGATGTAGCAGTTATACTCGATTTAATGATTCACGATATTGATATTATTTTGCATTTAGTAAAATCATCAGTAAAAAGAATATCTGCAAGCGGGGTCGCTGTAATTAGCGATACTCCCGATATTGCCAATGCTCGCATAGAATTTGACAACGGATGTGTAGCTAATGTAACAGCAAGCAGAATCTCGTTAAAGAAAATGAGGAAAATGCGCATCTTTCAAAAAGATGCCTACATCGGTGTAGATTTTTTAGATAAAAAAACAGAAATCATCAGATTAAAACCCGAAGACGAACCCAAAGGAATGATGGATTTTCCAATTGATATTGGTAATGGTATTCAAAAAAACATTTCGGTAGAATTGCCTGTGGTAAAAACCATCAATTCTATAAGAGAAGAATTAGCAGATTTTGTATTGTCTATTTTAACCAATCAACCCGTTACTGTAACTGTTTACGATGGTTTAAAAGCAATGGAGGTTGCTTATAGTATTTTAGAAAAAGTATCGCTTACGTTAGAAAAAGAAAGAGAGTAGCATATCTCAGTATTATTGCAGCCCTGCATCTACAAGTACATTTTAAAATAAAAATGAAAAAAAAGAAAATTTTACTCTCTACACATTCTATGCGCATTGGTGGTGTAGAGCGTAGTTTTGGCGCACTTATAGAAGCATTGGATTACGACAAATACGAAGTAGATGTATTTGTATATACGCACGATGGCGAATTAATGAACCAAATCCCCAAACAAGCTAACCTTTTGCCCGAAAAGAAAAGTTACGCCTTGTTTATGTCATCTTTAAAAAGTTTATTGTTAAATCTCAAGTTCGGAATAATATTCGGCAAAATATTAGCTAAAATACATACTAAAATATCAGAAAGTAAAATACAAAACCCAGACAATAAACACCTCAATTTTTATCATCAATATCTTTGCAAATACGTTGCATGGTTTCTTCCAAAAATTTCGGAGAAAGAGTATGATGCTTGTTTCGCATTTCTACATCCCAATTATTTTGAATACCAAAAAGTAAAAGCCAAAAAATATATGGCTTGGGTACATACAGACTTTACCAAATTAATAGTAGATAAAAAAGAAGAATTAAGAATGTGGCAACATTATAGTAAAATAGCTGTAATTTCCGAAGCTGCTAAAGATGCTTTTGCTACACAATTTCCAGAACTAAATGATAAATTGACGGTAGTAGAAAATTTACTTTCTAAAGAGTATATTGTAAAAGAAGCAGAAAATATAGATGTTGAAACAGAATTAAATCTACAAAAAGGACAATTAGCATTTTGCACAGTAGGTAGATTTACTACCGCCAAAAACATGGACAACATTCCTGAAATTGCCCAAAAACTAAAATCTTTGGGCTTAAACTTCAAATGGTTTTTGATAGGATTTGGAAGCGACGACGCATTAATAAGAAGTAAGATTGCAGCACATAATGCCGAAGATTTAGTAGTAATTTTAGGCAAAAAAAACAATCCTTACCCATACATTAAAGCGTGCAATGTATATATCCAGCCTTCTCGATACGAAGGCAAAGCGGTAACAGTAATAGAAGCACAAATGCTTGGAAAACCGGTAATAATAACAAATTATACAACATCTTCTGCACAGCTAAAAGATGGTATAGATGGTGTAATTATTCCTATGGAAAACGATGCCTGTGCACAAGCAATTTTTGAAACTGTAAACAATAAGGAATTATTATCACGAATAGCAGCAAAAGCAGCCCAAACAGATTACAGCAATGCTCAAGAAGTAAATAAACTATATCGGTTTATTGAGGAGTAATTTTGGATAAAAAAACATAAGATTAATTTAAAATAACATTTTGACTTACAAAGTATTTCCGTACCTTTGCCGCTCAAATTTTTTAAAAAATCATTTGTCATTTTTAGTAAATTACAACAACACTACTACTTAATTACGCAATTAATTGATTTTCAGTATTGTATAATTTTTAATTTTGGCTTTCTAATTTTGACTTTATTAAAATGCAGCCTACTGTAAAAATATTCTCCGGTACCAATTCGCAATACCTTGCAGAAAAAATAGCTGATGCTTTTGGCAAACCGATGGGCAAAGTAAACATTCAAAAGTTTAGCGATGGAGAGTTTCAGCCGGTATTTATGGAGTCTATCAGAGGCGATTATGTTTTTTTAATTCAGAGTACATTTGCTCCTTCGGATAATTTATTAGAATTATTAATGATGATAGATGCAGCCAAAAGAGCATCTGCCGGATATATTACTGCCGTTATTCCCTATTTCGGATTAGCCCGCCAAGACAGAAAAGATAAGCCACGCGTAAGTATAGCATCTAAATTGGTTGCCAATTTACTGACAACTGCCGGAGCCGACAGAGTAATGACGATGGATTTACATGCACCACAAATACAAGGTTTTTTTGATATTCCGGTGGACCACTTAGACTCTTCGGCAATATTTATTCCTTATATTCAAAATTTGAATTTAGACAATCTAACATTTGCATCACCGGATGTTGGTAGTACGAACAGAGTAAGAGAAGTAGCGAGTTATTTTAATGCCGAAATGGTAATTTGCGACAAACAGCGTAAGCGTGCCAACGAAATATCTTCGATGACCGTAATAGGCGATGTAGAAGGCAAAAATGTGGTTTTAATAGATGACATTTGCGATACAGCAGGTACATTAACCAAATCGGCTGCAATGCTTAAAGAAAAAGGAGCATTAACAGTACGTGCGTTTTGTACACATCCGGTATTAAGTGGCAATGCTTATAATAATATAGAAAATTCTGTTTTAGAGAAATTGGTTGTTTGCGATACCATTCCCCTAAAACAACAAAGCGATAAAATAGAAGTATTGTCGGTAGCAGAATTATTTGCTGTTGCTATTCGCAATACATTTGAAAACAAATCAATCAATTCATTGTTTATACATAGCAAAAAGAATTAGTGGATAGTGGATAGTTGAGAATGGATAGTTGATAATGGATAGTGGATAATGGATAGTGGATAGTAGATAATGGAAAATGGATATTATATCATCTTGCGTTTCCTAAAATTATTGTCGAATTTAACTTTTAATATATAACTTTTAGTACAACAAAACCCGGCGTTGGTAATTAATTTACCATCTATTTAAAGAAAAAATAAAAACCGCCGATTCATAGTTTAGACGTTTGCAGGGTAAAAAACTCGTTTAGCTGATGAAGGGCAAAAATTTAATTAATTATGAAAACTGTCGTTATTGAAGGACAACGCAGAAGCGACATGGGCAAAAAAGCTACCCGTGATTTGCGCAGCCAAGGTAATGTACCTTGTGTAGTTTATGGTGGAAAAGAAGAAGTTCATTTCTACGCACCTTTACTTTCTTTCCGCTCTTTGGTTTATACACCAGAGTTTCAGATTGCAGAGATTAAAGTAGATGGACAAACTTACAAAACCATTTTGAAAGATTTACAGTTCGACGTACTTACAGATACATTGAACCATGCAGATTTTTTACAATTAGTAGATGACAAAAAAGTAATTGCACAGTTACCTTTAAAATTTGTAGGACAATCCGAGGGTGTAAAAGCCGGTGGTCGCTTTGTTACCAAAATGCAATCTATTAAAGTACGTCTTTATCCTAAAGATTTACAAGAAAATGTAGAAGTAGATATTTCTAACCTCCAACTTAATGGAAACATCAGAGTAGAAGATGTAAAATTAGGCGATAGCGTAGAAAAAATGAATGCTCTTCGTCAGCCTGTAGCTTCTGTAGTAATGACACGTGCATTGCGCCAAGCAGAAAGCGATGAAAAGAAAGGTAAATAATATTAATTTACACAATACATATAAAAAGCTGTTTCATTTATTTGAAACAGCTTTTTTAGTATATCCCAAACGCGAATTTTGTATTTTGCAATCGAAGTAGTTAATTTACACAACAAAAAATAGTTCAATTGAATTCAAAAAAATATTCTATATCCAAATTTGCATTAATTATCTGTTATGCAATGATGTGCTATACGGCTTTTATTTTCTATCCACGATGGGAAAAAAACACAGGCGAAGCAACTATTAGCTGGGATGTTTCGGGATATTATATGTATTTGCCCGCTATATTTGTATATAATGATTTAAAGCAATTAGAATTTGGAGATTCCATTTTACATCAATATAAGCCCTCGCATGTTTTCGACCAGGCATTTGTACACGAGGGGTCTGGCAACAAAGTAATGAAATACCCTTCTGGTCAGGCTTTAGTGATGTTGCCATTCTTTGGAATAGCACATATTTGGGCAAGTTTAGATAATACTTATAGAGCAGACGGTTTTTCTTATCCTTATCAAGTATGTATTGGTGTGGGTATGTTATTGGTAGCATTTATAGGGTTAATATTTTTCCGTAGAGTTTTACGACAATTTTATGATGATAAAATTGTAGCTATTGCTCTTTTAGCATTAGTATTTGGTACTAATTACTTAAATTTTGCTGCTATAGATCAAGCTATGACACATAGCGGTTTGTTTACAATTTATTCGATACTTATATATTGCAGCATTAAATTTTATCAAAAACCCAATATAAAAATCGCTATAATTATTGGCATATTATGTGGTTGGGCAACTTTAATTCGACCGACTGAAATATTATCCTTAATTATACCAATATTTTGGGGTATATCGTCATTGAAACAAATTAAAGAACGGTTTTCGTTTTTGTATATACATAAATATAAGTTACTAACAGCCGGATTTTGTTTTGTAGCTATGGTTTCCATTCAGGTTATTTACTGGAAATATGTAAGCGGAGATTGGATAGTATATAGTTATCAAAATCAAGGATTTAGCTTTTTAAAACCGCATTATTACCCCTATACGTGGAGCTATCATAGTGGATGGTTACGTTATACACCAATGATGATTTTAGCCTTTATTGGTCTAATACCATTTATCCGTAATAAAAAAAATACATTTCCTATTACAGCATTTTTCTTAATTAATTACTATATCGTAATGAGCTGGGATGTTTGGGATTATGGAGGTAGGGCAATGATGCAAAGCTATCCAATATTATTTTTCCCATTTTGTGCTTTAATAGCTTGGTTTTGGGAAAAGAGATATTTAAGAATAATTTGTATTGGTATCTTACTATTTTGTAGCTATTTAAACATTTGGTGGACATACTTCTCTCACCGCCAAGGTGTGCAAGTGGCACATATAGGCAAAGCTTATTATTGGAAAAAGGTAGGGAGATGGACTACAGCAAACGAATTCGACAAAAAACTTCTTGATAATAGAGATTCGTATTATGGCTATCCGATAGCTGCTGATACCATAAAAGAGTTAGAATTAATACCTACATTGGTAATTAAAGCGCCTATAGATACAATAGTTGCCACAATTAATAACTATGGACAAACTAAAAAGTGGTTACGGTTCATTGCATTTGTTAATACACCCGAAAAAGAATGGGAAGTATGGAAACAACCTCAGTTTATTGTAAGATATTTCAATAAAGGCAAAGAAATAAAACACAATATGATTCATCTATCAAGATTTATTGAAGCTAATGAGTCTAAAGAAATATTTATGGACTCCAAATTACCAAAACAAAATTGGGATAGCCTTAATATTCAATTTTGGACACCGAGTAACAATTCGGATTTATTTATACAGACTATTAAAGTAATAACTTTTGATAAATAAAAATTATATGCGCAAAATATAGAGAAGCTATATTAAGTGCTATCTTAATAACTCAAATGCAATATTGTATCATTTATTTTGTATAGCGTATTAAAGCTTTGTAATCTTTGTTTTTTGCTAATTATATATTTATGCAAATAATACAATTAAGTATAAATGCCACGAATGCACGAATATCTATTCGTGCATTCGTGGCATTTATTTATCAAAAAATGTTTATTATAAAGCAGTTTGTATATAAAGCACGCCCTAATTAATAATTTAAGCAAATTACATTGCAGTAAGATAATCGGTAGAACAGTAACCCTCTACTCCTTCTGCAGAGCGGATTAAATACCAACTATCATTATATTTATTTAAAAAAATAACAATAGAGCGATGTGCAGCTTTACCTATTATGGGTTGGTCTGTACCGGGTCCTTTTCTGATATTAAGATTAGAACTTTTTGTAGTTACTCTTAACTGGCTCGAAATGGCATTGGGAGATACATTTATATTTAATACCAAATCGCCCGACATAAAATTGGGGGCTATCGTATCATAAACATTCCACAGCTGATCTTGATTAGTGCCACTTGACACTTCTCCATCTATATATAAAACACCATCTTACTCCCTAACTAATAAATTAGTAGCTCCTAATGCATTTGCAGTATGTACTAATTGTGCGTATTTATCTTTTAATGACATAGTTATTTTGTTTAATTTTTTTGTGAAAATAAATTACTACTTAACATCTAACCCTTTAGGGTCGATTTTTTTAGGGTTAAGACCATTTAAAGTTTGGTTTAGAGTAATCCAATCTGCTTTTTTAATTTCACCAAATAAGATGACTACACCATCGCTGATAGAAGCAGTAACACCATTATATGTGCTTAATGCAGCATTTACCGCTGTTTGCAAAACGGCATCTGGAATAATAACAGGAGGAGGAGTAACAGTAGTATTATTAGTTAGAGATTTAATGTTTTCAACTTTTTCAATAACTTCTTCGGCAGCAATACGAGCAGCGTCGTCGTTAAATTCGCCATTTAAAGTAGAGCTACGCCATCTTTTACATCTACGGTAATACCGGCTGGCAATGTAGCCTCTATTGCAACTTTAGCTGCAGCATCTTTTTTGGCTTGCGATGTACAAGAAACCATTCCTAATACTAATCCTGTAGCTAATGCAAGCGCTAATCCTGTTTGTTTTAAAGTCATTTTTTTATATTTTTTATTATTAATAATTAGATGCTGTATATACAATAAACAACCACCAACTAATAATTATATCAAAATTTATACCACATTAATATTTTTTTGAAATTATTTAACAATGAGGGTTACCGATTTAAATTGACCTAAGAAAAATCAAATAAAAAAAGTGGTAAGATTGCTCTTACCACTTTTTAAAAATTGCATACTAAATAAGCATTAATTTATTTTAAAGAATACGTGCTGGATATGTCTTGTTCTTACAGATCTTCCGTTTTGTTCTGCCGGTCTCCATTTTGGTACTTTTTTAATTACTCTTATAGCTTCTTCTTCTAAGCCGTAGCCTAATTTTTTACTTAGCACTTGTACATCTGTAATAGTACCGTCTATCTCTACTACAAACTGAAGAGTAACTCTACCAGATATTTCATTTACTTTAGCCTCAGCAGGATATTTAATGTTTTTTTCTAAAAAATCTTTCATATTTACTGTAGGTTCTGCAAGACGAGATACTGAAGTATATATGGTATTGTCATCTCCGCTTACTACTCCATCACCTGACTTCATATTTAAATCCGGCTCTATGGCTTTAATATCATCACTTCCTTTAGCATCTTCGGGTCCAGGTACATCGTCTTTAGGAGTTTCCTGAATTACATCTGTCTCTACCACTTCTTCGTTTTTAGCAATGATAGGAGGTGTAAACTTCATTGTTGGTTTCATTGGTGGTGGTGGTACATTTACCTCCGGTGGTGGTGGTGCAGCTTCTTCGGGTGGTGGTGGTGGCTCCAATACTACATCATCAATGCTAGGAGGAGCTAAATCTACTAATACTTCCGATTTCCCTGCAAAGGAGATAAATTTAATTGCAAATAATATAGCAATAACCCCTAAGCATATTAGAAATGCAGTAGTAGCTCTGTTCTTATATTTTTTGCGTAATTCGTATCCGCCGTATTGCTTGTTTTTACCATCATACAATATATCTATGTAATCGGCTTTTAATATTTTGTTTATGTCCATTTTCTTTTTATTTAAAAAAGTAAGGAATTAATTTTATTCGTTGTTTGCTGTTTCTATTCTATCTATATACATCTTATCTTCGGGAGTAATATTAACTACCGCATATACCGGAATTGCATTAATGGTCATTTCGTCTAAGATGCCTATAAAATCTTCTAAGGTGCTAGTTTCGTCTGGTTTAATTATTACTGTTGCTTTATCGTAAGACAAGAGTGTACCATTTCTAATTAAGCCATCAACAGTTTTCTTTTTTTCTATTAATATATCTCTAATACCGCCCTCATCTTTAAAATAAGCAACTTGTACTTCTGGAGGATTTTCTTCACTACCGATTCCGTGATAATAATAAAGACGATGATTTTTACCTAAAAGAATGGTCATTGTAGCTCCTTCTTTTACTTTATTTTGTTGCTCTATCTTCACATCATCAAAAGGCATATTAATAAGCATTGCCTTTGGCTTATTGAGTGTGGTAGCAAACATAAAGAATGTAATAAGTAGTAGATTAAGATCCACCATTGGGGTAAGATCCACCCGCGGGGTGCCTTTCTTCCCACCTTTTGCTGCTATTTCTGCCATTGTTTACAATATTTTTGTTTAAAAATAATTTTTGATTTTTTAATTAATTGCTACTCTTCCGTATTAGCGGTTTCTTCTGTTGTAGCCGGCTTACCTTGATTTTCGGCTAATGCGCTGCCTGGGGGTATTGCTTTAGATCCGGTATTGAAAGTAAACTGAAATATTTTTATCTTAGCTAATGTTTTAATTACTTTGTCCACATCGGGGTAAGTAGCTGCGGCATCAGCCTTTATCATAATTCTTGGTGTGGCTAAATCTTCTATAATTGCTGCTTGGAAACGAGTAGTTTGTATCCAATAAGCTAATTCGTTAGACTCGAAACCCTTTGAAGAATCTGCGGGGATACCCGATGCTATCTTATCGTATTCCGCTTGTTTGGCATTATCCATAGCGAGATAAGATTTAAGCTGTGTAAATGGTACTCCTACCGATGGACCGTTAATAAAATTATTCATTTCACTTTCGGTTAAGCCTATTCCTTTAGTTCTGTTTACTTCTTCTATTAGCCCTCTTTTAAGTTTTATGTTATCTACAGCAAAGAAAACACGACCTTTTTCGTCTAGTGTAATCTGCATAAATCCCGCACCTATTTCTTTAGAAGATGTAGAAGATGGTGTTCTTACCTCTACCCTTTCTACCGGTTTAAACTTACTCGACATTATGAAAAAAGTAAGTAATAGTAAGGTAAAGTCGCAAAGAGCGGTCATATCGATAGACGTACTCTTTTTGGGTGGCATTGAAATTTTTTTCATCTTACCTTGTTTTATATAGTTAGACGCTGTGGAAAGAATTTTCCACAAAATTATTTTAGAATAAATTTTACGTCAGGCAAAAAAACCTGACGTAAAATATTTATATATTATTTGTAATTAGAGGCGAAACTTTGTGTAAGCGTAAATCCGCCTTCGTCCATACTAAAGTTGATACCATCATTAATAGTAGTATAGAAGTTATACGTAATCATCGCTACAAACGATGTAGAGATACCCAATGCTGTATTCCAAAGTGCTTCTGAGATACCAATGGCAAGAGCTGTAGGGTCAGGTGCGCCGGCAGTACCCATAGCGGCAAATGCGCGTATCATACCGAATACCGTACCGATAAGACCTAATAATGTAGCACTCGATGTAATGGTAGAAAGGAATACAAGGTTTTTGTCTAACATTGGTAGTTCCAAAGCTTTTGCTTCTTCTACTTCTTTCTGAATACTTAATACTTTTTGGTCAGTAGAAAGTTCAGAATTGTTAGCCATTTCTCTGTATTTTATTAATCCGGCTTTCATTACATTACCTACAGAGCCGCTTTGTTTATCGCATTCTGCAATGGCAGCATCTACATTTTTATTAGCTAAATGATATTGTACTTTTCTTACAAATTCGCCACCATTAGTTTTGCCTTTGGCTTTAATAATGGTAAATGCTCTTTCTAAGATAAATGTTATAGTAATAAACAGCATACTAATTAACAAGGCAATGATAAAACCAGCATGGTACATATTACCTAAAAAGTTACTTGGCTCTTTCATTGTTTCGGGGTCTTTAAAGTTAGATGGACTACCCAAAATAAATTTAAAAATGATAAAGCCTAAGGCTACACAAAAAAGGACGATACCAAAGTTAATCCAAAATCCGTTGGTGTTTTTAGGTTTTCCTGCCGATTGAGATGCGTTAGATTTTGCGGCTGTTTTTACGTCTGCCATAATGTTCTGTTTTTGTTTTGTTTTAAAAGTTTAATTTTTTTTAAAATACGGTTCATAGAATAGTCGGCGGCAAAGATATATTTCTGTTTAAGAATTCCAAATGTCAAAATCAAAAATTATCAATTTGGTAATTTTGCCGTTCCAAAAGTAAAATTTTTTTTTTATTTTCCAAATTTAAGGTTTGTACTTTGCTTTACTTAAAATGTACTGAGCGTCTTTAGTAAGTAAAACTTCGTTTAGCGTTACATTATTGTTTTCTGCAAAATTTTTCACTATCTTATACCCTATAAAGGTACCTACATTGCCCGGGCTTTCCGGCGGCATTCCTGTAGCAAAGGGGCCGTCCGTTACATAACGAAGCACTTTTTGTAATTGTTTTTCGAAAAGTAACTCGTGTTGCTGAAAATAGCCATATATCTTAGCTTCGTTTTCGTTGCACCATTTAAGCTGCGCATCAGTAAAACCAAAATATAAACTATCGGCTACAAAGGGTAATGTTTTTTCTAAAAAATATATTTCCTTGCCTCGCTCTATCATCATTTCGAGTAAGGTTTTTCCTTCGGGTATAAATGGGCTATAATTATTTTGATAAATGGCTCTTGCAGACCACACCGGAATATTTTCTTTGGTAAAACGAATGGTAGTATATTCGGGATTGCCGACTTGTATGTATGGCATAAATCCTTTGCCAAGAAAATAATCTAATCCTATACACAAAGCATCGTCGCTCCAGGTTGCAGCATAATAATCGTTAAGTCCCGATACAAAATAATACACTTTAGTGGGTAATGGAATATTGGGATTGTAATGTTTAATGTATTGGAGCATTTTTTGGAGCTGGGCAGTAATATCATCTGTACTTTTGTACACAACATTAACGGTGTCTAATAGTGCCTTATAATCTTTGTGTGTAAGAAAAATATGTACCGACTCTAAATTATTGGTAAACATTGGATTTTGGCTTAACCCTACCGAAAGTGTATCTAAATAAAAATTAAGAAATGCACCATACTTTTCTTTTAAATTATCTAAATCCTGCATTAAATTTCCGGTATCTAAAGCAGCAAAATCTTTGTAAAAATCTATTGGCTCTAAGGCTACTTGTATATGCGATACATCGGGTGCGTTTTTGGTATTATTGTTGTTACAAGAAGTGATAAAAATCAAACAAAATAAGGTAATTGCTGTTAATAAATATTGGAATGTTTGTTTCATATTGCTGTGCTTAAAAAGAAATACTAAATATATAGTGTAAATTTCAAAAAACCTCTTACTCGTGCGCTTGTGCATCTATTACCGCCATTGCTACCATATTACATATTTGGCGTACATTACTGCCTAATTGTAAGATATGTACGGGCTTGTTTAGCCCCATCAGTATAGGTCCGATAAGTTCAAATTTTCCTATTTCGCTCAAGAGATTATAGGCAATATTCCCCGAAGAGAGATTAGGAAAAATAAGTGTATTTACATCTTTGTCCACTAAATCCGAAAATGGATAATTTTCTTTCAACAACTCTTTGTTAAATGCCATAAATGCTTGCATTTCGCCATCTACAATGAGCGTGGGGTCTTTTTGTTTTACTATTTCACAGGCTCTACCCATTTTTTGGGCTTCTTCGGTACGGCTGCTCCCAAAGTTAGAGTAGGAAAGCATTGCTATTTTAGGTTCGATATTTATCTGGCGTGCAGCCACTGCTGTTAATAATGTGATGTCTGCAATTTCTTCTGCTGTGGGGTTAAGATTTACTGTGGTATCTGCTAATATTAATGGTCCGGTAGGTAATAGTAAAATGTACATACCGGCTACTTTAGACACGCCTTTTCTCATTCCTATTACTTCTAATGCAGGTCTTATGGTATCGGGATAATTGCGTGTAAGTCCGCTAATAAGTGCATCTGCTTCACCTGTTTCTACCATCATAGAGCCGAAATAGTTGCGCTCCCGCATTATTTTCTTGGCTTCGTAAAAATTAAATCCTTTCCTATGTCTTTTCTGATAAAATTGTTCGCCAAATGCTATCCTTTTATCTTTCATCTCTTCGCTACGCGGGTCTATGATTACCGCATTGTTCATTTCAATTTTGTTTTCATCGAGCAATTCTTGTATTCTTTCTTTATTTCCTAAAAGAATAGGATAGGCAATGCCCTCGTCTGCAACAAACTGTGCTGCTTTAAGTACTTTGGCATTATCGGCTTCTGCAAATACCACACGCTTAGGGTTACGCCTGGCTTTGTTGTTCATCATTCGGATAAAAATATTATCGTAACCTAATCGTGCCGAAAGTTCGTTTTCGTATTTTTCCCAATCTTCTATATTAATTCTGGCTACACCGCTTTCCATAGCAGCTTTGGCTACAGCAGGTGCTACAGTAGTTAATAATCTTGGGTCTAATGGTTTAGGGATAATATAATTGGGTCCGTAAATAATATTTTTTTCGTGATAGGCAGAAGTTACCATATCGGGAACAGGCTCTTTGGCTAAAGCAGCAAGGGCTTTTACGGCAGCAAGTTTCATGGCTTCGTTTATTTGTTTGGCACGCACATCTAATGCTCCTCTAAAGATAAATGGAAAGCCAAGTACATTATTTACCTGATTAGGATAATCCGACCTTCCTGTAGCCATTATTACATCTTCGCGTGCAGCTACGGCTTCGTCCCAAGTGATTTCGGGATTAGGGTTTGCCATTGCAAAAACAATGGGTTTATCAGCCATACTTCTTACCATATCTTTAGTAAGTACATCTGCTTTACTTAATCCTATAAATACGTCTGCGCCTTTCATTGCATCTTCTAAAGTATCTGCATCGGTATTGCTTATAAATTCTTTTTTGAGTGCATCTAAATCGTTTCTTCTTTGGTTGATAACGCCCTTGCTATCGAGCATGATTACATTTTCTATTTTTGCGCCCAAACTAATGTACAGTTTAGTACAAGCTATAGCGGCTGCACCAGCTCCATTTACAACAAAAGTTACTTCTTCTATCTTTTTACCAACTAATTCTAAAGCATTGATAAGTGCTGCAGCGGAGATAATGGCTGTACCGTGTTGGTCGTCGTGCATTACGGGGATAGACATTTCCTCTTTGAGTCTTTTCTCTATCTCAAAACATTCGGGTGCTTTAATATCTTCGAGATTAATACCGCCAAATGTAGGCTCTAAGGCTTTAACCACAGTGATAAACTCATCTACGTTTTTGGTATTTAATTCTAAATCGAAAACGTCTATGTCGGCAAATATTTTAAATAATACTCCTTTACCTTCCATTACCGGTTTACCTGCTTCTGGACCGATATCGCCCAATCCTAAAACTGCTGTACCATTGCTGATAACTGCTACAAGATTGCCTTTGGCAGTATATTTATAAACGTCGTCGGTATTTTCTTTAATGGCGAGACAAGGCTCTGCTACTCCGGGAGAGTATGCCAAAGATAGGTCGTGCTGCGTTTTTGTTTCTTTAGTAGAGACAACTTTTATTTTCCCTGGTCTTCCTTTAGCGTGATAGTCTAATGCTTCTTGCGGATTTATTTTTCTGTTGTTATTCATAAAACAAAAGTAATCATTAGTTGTAATTGTTTTATAAATTGGATATTAAATTTGAGTATTATCCCTTCCCTATTATACAAGAACCCGCACTATCTGGTAAAGGGGTGTATGAAATATTATTTTCAGTACAGAATTCTTCAACTGCTTTCCTTGCTCCTTTGTACAAGTCATTATTAAAATCATGCACTAAAATATAACCACCGGGAGATAACTTGGGATAGAAAAACTTTAAACCACTGAGAATGGGTTCATATAAATCTGCATCTAAGCTAACTAAACAAAATGTATCTTCAATTCCTTCTGCTGTATCTGGAAAATAACCCTTTTTAACAATGCACAATTCTTTATGTGGCATAATGGATAAAACATTTTCAACTGAAGTATCTTTAAAATCTTGGTCGGCAGTAGAAAAATCATTGTTTAATTCTGTTGATTTATCGGCAACATCAAATCCTTCAAATGTGTCAAATAAATATAACTTCCTATCAGATAAATGACCATTTATAAATTTTGCGAATTTACCTTTATAAACTCCTAATTCTGCTGCATTTCCTTTTATATTTTTGTTTTTTATTTCGTAACATAATAATTCTAAAGTAGAAGTTCGTATATAATCAAAATAATTAAAGTCTATTTTTCTATCTCTTTTTAAATAAAGTAAAGATCTAGATACAATTACATTTTTGTTAAATTTACTAAATATAAAATTGAATACTTGTCCTAGAAAAGAAATCATAAGTAAAATAAATTTTGCACGAAGGTAAAATAAATTGTGTATTAATTTGATAAAATAACATCAAAAAGGCTAATACTATGAAACTATTTATATATCTTCGTAAAAATTTTTAATTATGAAAAAAATAATCATCATTACTATTGCATTATATTTCTTTTTATTTAAGAATACAGATTCTTTTGCTCAAACGAACTTCCCCAATAACATTAGTGGATGTATTGCCCATTGGGACTTTGCATTAAAACAAGAAATGGGAGATACCTTTATTTTAATATCAGATGTAAGTGGCAATGGAAATGATGGAGTCCCAACACATGTGGTTTCTGATTATGGGTTTAAAAATTCGTTTCAAGAAGGAGGTAAATTTAATGGGAATAGCTCCTTAGTTCATGTCCTAGACGCCCCATTGTTGAATCCTAGCAACATTACTGTAATTTCTTTAATGAAATTTAGCGGATTCTATTCAGGTGTTTGTCAATTTAATAACATAATCAACAAAGGTAGAGACCAAAATTATCAAATGAGTTGGGCATTTACTGTTTCTGATGAAGCCTTTGACAGTGATTGCTATCTTATTAATTCAGACAAACAATTATTAAATTTCAAAACAGGTAATTCTAATCCTTATTATTATCCACATTATACAACAAATTATATAGAAGAAGATAAATGGTATTTTTTGGCAGCGGTTTATGAAGGTAACATTCTAAAATTATACATTATAGAATTTGATGAAAATATTGCACCAAATTTCAATAGCATTGTTCCGCTTGCTACTGTTATAATGGGCACGCATCTACCTACTAATAATACTGATGATTTATACATTGGATTCCACGAAAACCCACCATTTCCTTATTGGGTAAATGGTATATACGATGAGCTTTTATTATACAACAGAGCACTTAGTAATACCGAAATTATTGATGTAGCGAAACACTTTTATGGTGATGTAGATACTACCGGAGGTGGTAACAACAATGACACTCCTAACAGTATTAATCGGTTAGAAATAAACCCTGTTAATGTATATGCATTTAACAAAACGGTCAAAATAGATGACCCTAATAATGTTTTTAACAAAATAGAAATTTACGATATTCAAGGGCGTAGCATTATCATTTCTGATAAAAAAGAAATAAACCTATCTCATATTGCAACACAAATACTATTTACAAGGTGCTATACTAACAATGGTAAAGTTTATTACAAGAAAATAGCAATAGAGTAAAAGTAATTTACAGTAATACAGTACATCGACCAAATAAAAAAAACTGTTGGAAAAATAAACATTCCAACAGTTTTTTTATTTTAAAAATTAGTGAAACTAAGCTGTTACTGCTTTTTGTACTAATTCGGCTGCTTCGCTTAATAATATTGCAGATTGTACTTGAAGACCGCTTTCAACAATAAGTTTTTTAGCTTCTTCTGCATTAGTACCTTGTAATCTTACAATAATAGGGATATTAATATTCCCTAAATTTTTGTAGGCTTCAATAACACCTGCCGCTACTCTATCGCAACGAACAATACCACCGAATATATTAATTAATATTGCTTTTACGTTAGGGTCTTTAAGAATGATTCTAAAACCCGCTTCTACGGTTTGCGCATTAGCGGTACCGCCTACATCAAGGAAGTTAGCCGGCTCACCACCTGCAAGTTTTATCATATCCATTGTAGCCATTGCTAATCCGGCACCATTTACCATACAACCTACATTGCCATCGAGCTTTACGTAGTTAAGATTAAATTCTCCTGCTTCTACTTCGGTAGGGTCTTCTTCGCTTTTATCGCGGAGCTCTTCTAAATCTTTATGACGAATAAGTGCATTGTCGTCTAAATTCATCTTACAATCCACAGCTAATATCTTATCATCAGATGCTTTAAATAATGGATTAATTTCTAACATAGAACAATCCAATCCTACATAAGCATTATAAAGGTTAGAAACGAATTTTACCATATTCTTTTGCGCTTCGCCACTCAATCCTAAGTTAAAGGCAATATTACGCGCCTGAAATCCTTGTAAAGGGAAACCTGGTTTTACCCACTCTTTAAATATCTTTTCGGGAGTGCTGTGTGCTACTTCTTCTATATCCATACCACCTTCGGTACTGTACATTATTACATTTTGTTTAGTAGCTCTGTCTAATAATATAGATAAATAAAATTCTTTACGCTCAGAAGGTCCGTCGTAATACATATCTTTAGCGACAAGTATTTTATTAACTACTTTACCTGCTTCGCCGGTTTGGATAGTTACTAAGGTATTACCCAAAATATTTTCAGCAACCTTTGCTATATCTTCTTCGCTTTTAACTACTTGTACGCCGTGTTGTTCCGGCGCTTCTTTCATAGCACCCTTACCTCTTCCTCCTGCATGAATTTGTGCTTTAACTACTGCAAATTTGCTACCTGTTTCAGCTACTATTTGCTTATATGCAGCTACTGCATCTGCTGTGTTTTCGACTGCGGTACCTTCTTGCGTAGGCACATTGTATTTTTTCAATAATTCTTTTGCCTGATATTCGTGTAAATTCATTTTTTAAAAAATTTTTGCGAAGGTAATTAAAAATGATGTTAAAGAAAAGGAGTTGGGATAATTGTTAAAAAAATGTGCAAACATATCTTAATAACCAATAAAACTACCCAAACGTAAATTGAATCTTAATTTATGCCTTATAGTACCGTTTAAAAAAAAATTTATCTTACAAAATTCAAGTGCAACATTAAAATTCTTATTACTTTCGTTACCGAATTTTTTTTGCACTCAGACTGTAACTTAATAATGCCCTTTACTGTGTGTTATGACATTTATTAATACACAATTTGTTAAAATTATATTGCATATTTTTGCTATATAATAAAATTTGGCAATAAAATTGATATTATTATTTGAAACCATCAAAATATATTTCGGGCAAAAATGTCATATAATTCTTTTATTGCATGTAATATAATGAATTCATTTTATATTTTCATACAAACTGATACTGAAATATGGCTTAAATAAAATGAAGAAATTATTATTTATATTAGTATTTAGCATTGTCTCAATGGGCACAATGTTTGGACAATCCTTTATAGAGGATTTGTCTAAAGCATTTGAGCAAGGCAATGCAAGTGCTATAAGCCAACACTTTCAAAAAAACCTCCACATTTCGTTTAATAATTCACAGTCTGTTTACAGTAAATCGCAAGCACAAATTATTTTAAAAGATTTTTTCGAAGCGGAACAGGTTAAAGAATACAAAGTGAATCTTAGAAGCTATACCGAAAACAACGAAGTGCTATACCTCATTTCCACGCTCAATACCCAAAAATCAGAATATTTAGTATATTTGGCATTCAAATATCAAAACAATAAATATCTACTTTCCGAAATGCAATTCAAAAGACAAAACTGATATTTTAGTTATCTTTGTTGCCAACTACACTAAACCTAAAGTTTAATTATGGCAAAAATTACCCCGTTCAAAGCATTAAGACCTCAAACAGAATTAGCAAAGCAAGTAGCGGCACTTCCTTACGATGTGTGTAGCGTAGCAGAAGCAAGACAATATAAAGATAACCCACATCATTTCTACCACGTTACCCGCTCCGAAATAGATATGCCCGAAAATATAGATGTGCATAGCGATACTGTATATCAAAAAGCAGCCGAAAACCTGCAAGCAATGATAACCAATGGCACAATGTTGAGAGAAACAAAAAGCTGTTATTACATATACAAACTCAATATGAATGGAAGAGACCAAACGGGCTTGCTCTGCGGCTCTTCATTAGAAGATTACAATAATGGCATTGTAAAAAAACACGAATTTACGCGCCCCGAAAAAGAATTAGATCGAATAAACCATATATATACCACAAAAGCGCAAACAGGTGTAGTATTCCTTGCATACAGAGATGTAGCATCTTTAAACACACTAATAGAAAACTGGAAAAGCAATAACAAAGCCACTTACGACTTTACTGCCGAAGACGGCGTACAACATACTATATGGGTAGTAAACGACGATACTGCTATTGCAGACATTACACAAACTTTTGCCACCCAAGTGCCTGCAACTTATATAGCAGACGGGCACCATAGAGCTGCATCAGCAGAAAAAGTAATGGCAAAAATTAACGCAGAAAACAAGGATAACCCTTCCGATGTACATAATTATTTCTTAACCTGCATATTTCCCGAAAGCCAATTATCTATCTTAGATTACAACAGAGTAGTAAAAGACTTAAACGGACTTACACCAGACCAGTTTATAGCGGCTTTACAAGAAGAATTTGACGTTACAGCAATGGGTAGTAAAATAGTAAAACCATCACAACCCAAAGAATTTGGAATGTATTTAGAAAACAATTGGTACAAGTTAAAAGCAAAAGAGGGTACATTCGATACCGACCCAATTAGCGTATTAGATGTAAGCATTTTACAAAACAATATACTTACAAAAATACTCAATATCAACGACCCAAGAGTGGACAAAAGAGTAGATTTTGTAGGCGGTATTAGAGGATTAAAAGAATTGGAAAAAAGAGTAGCTCAAGGCGAAGCTGCAGCATTTTCTTGCTATCCTGTAAGTTTAGCACAGCTGTTTGAAGTAGCAGACAGTGGCAAAGTAATGCCCCCAAAAAGCACTTGGTTCGAACCCAAAACAAGAGACGGGTTAATCGTGTATATGCTGTAAAAATATTTTATTGCAAAAAATCAAATAACATACCCCCCAATCTATCTGTAAAGTATGAAAAAAAGTATATTAGTAGTCGATGATGAAAAAGCTATAAGAAATGCCTTAAATGAAATATTAGCTTTCGAAGGTTATGTGGTAGAAGAAGCAGAAAACGGTATAGAAGCCTTAACTATTTTAGAACAAGGGAAATCTTACAACTGTATAATTAG
This sequence comes from uncultured Taibaiella sp., assembly GCA_964448955.1. Lineage (GTDB taxonomy): Bacteria > Bacteroidota > Bacteroidia > Chitinophagales > Chitinophagaceae > MKSF01. The sequence goes on from CAYUXT010000013.1 coordinate 67,881, forward strand.
TGATATTAAAATGCCACAATTAGACGGTATCGAATTACTCAAAAAAATTCAAGACATCACTCCCGAAACTCCCGTAATAATGATTTCGGGAAACGGCGATATAGACACTGCTGTAGAAGCAGTAAAAATTGGTGCATTCGACTATATATCTAAACCCCCAGACTTAAACAGATTACTCATAACCGTAAAAAATGCAATCGAAAATGGAACCCTCGTAAAAGAAACCAAAACTTTAAAAAAGAAATTTTCGAAAAAATACGAAATAATCGGTAACTCCAAAGAACTATTAGAAATACTAAAAATAGCAGACAAAGTTGCAGAAACAGACGCAAGAGTATTAATTACAGGCGGTAATGGTTCCGGTAAAGAACTTATAGCTCGTCGTATCCACGCACTAAGCAATAGATGCAATACCGATTTTATAGAAGTAAACTGCGCAGCCATACCTTCCGAACTTATAGAAAGCGAACTATTCGGGCATGAAAAAGGTTCTTTTACTTCTGCCATCAAACAAAGAATTGGTAAATTTGAGCAAGCCAATGGTGGCACATTATTTTTAGACGAAATTGGCGATATGAGCATTTCGGCACAAGCTAAAGTGCTTAGAGTATTGCAAGAAGGAAAACTTACCAGAGTAGGTGGCGAAAAAGAAATAAGCGTAAACGTACGCGTATTAGCCGCAACCAATAAAGACCTAAAGCAAGAAATAAATAGTGGAAATTTCAGAGAAGATTTATACCACAGACTAAGTGTAATATTAATAAAAACACCTTCCTTAAACGAACGTAAAGGCGATATTAAAATATTAATCCATCACTTTATAAACGAAATATGTGCCGAATATGGTATTGCAACAAAAACAATAGCAGACAAAGCAATAACTAAATTAGAATCGCACCAATGGACCGGTAATATACGAGAACTTAAAAACGTAGTAGAGCGTTTAATTATTCTTTCTGAAAGCGAGATTACCTTAAACGATGTAAATTTATATACCCAAATTGGCGGTTAGCAATGTATATAGGCATTAGAAATCTGCATATTCCTTTATTTTCACAATAAAACGCCGATTTTTAAGTTTTAATTCTAATTTTGGCGTTTATACATTCGTACCGATTAATAAAAACATTAAATTGAACTTTCGTAACATTATTGCTACTATAATTATGTTTATTGTCTTTCTGACAACAATAAACATTAATAGTGCATTTGCCCAAGCCCGAACTGCTACCGACAAACCAGCCCGTATATTATTTTTGATAGATGCCTCCAGCAGTATGACCTACGAGTGGAAACCGGAAGAAATAAGATTTAAAGCAGCATACAGAATTATTAGTGCTATTTGCGATAGTATTTATGGCGTAAACAATAAAGTAGCATTTGGCTTACGAGGATTTGGCACACAATTTCCTTCTCAAAACAAAAACTGTACCGATAGCCGACTTATTGTTAATTTCTCTAACTACAACGCCGATAATATAAAAAAATCTTTACATAATCTTAAACCATACGGATACTCCCCTATTGCCTACTCTTTACAACAAGCAGCCGAAAACGACTTTGTAAAAAGCGATGAATACGCATACAGCATTATACTACTTACCGATGGAGGCGAAAGCTGCGGTGGCGACATTTGCGCCACAGTAGAAAATATGCTGAACAAAAAAATAAGTTTTAAACCATATATACTCAGCCTTGTAGATGAAATAGACTTAAACCTTCAGTACGATTGCTTAGGCGAGTATATCACTATCCTAAAAGAAGAAGACATAGCACCTGCAATACAAAAAATAATAAACGATAACAGAGAAATTCTGAAAGTAAAACCTCCCGTAGTTACTAAAGTAAATACAGAACCCATTAAAATAGATACCCCAAAAGTTAAAGTAGAAATACCTCCGGTAATAGATAATACAAGAGTAGAAGAACTCAAAAAAGTGGGTTTGGTATATCCCTTCGTCGAAAAAATAAAAAATACACCACTTAAAAAACACACCATTTTAATCGCCGAAAACAAAAAAAATTTTAAACCTAAGGCTCCAATAATGAAATTGGAAAAATATGTAATTGAAACGCCTCCGGTTAATAAACAAGAAGACCCTCCCGTAGAAGTTGTTACCAAAATAGATTCACCCGCAGTAAAACCAAAAGTAGAGATTCCGCCCAATAAAATAGAAAATGGCATAGCCCAACCTACTGAAATAATTAAAAGAGAAAAAGGCAAAGAAGAAACTTATACCAAAATACCTAACGAACAAAAACTAACCACATCTGACGTAAGTACAGAACCTGCCGATGAAACAAAAGTAATAGTACGATTAGTAGGCGAAGGAGGCAAACAATATTTTACAGAGCCTAAACTCATTTTTTACAAATCGGGAACTAAAACCGAAGTAAAGAACGCATTTAGGCACGTTAAAAACAGAGCTATTACTCCTATACCCGTACAAGCAGGTAAATACGATATAGTATTAGGATCCGGCAGACATAGAGCAGAGAATATTACCATTCAACCCAATATGCTTAATACGGTTACTATTTTTGTTTCCCCTTCATCTTTAGCATTCTATTACCCTACAAACGAAAAAAGACCAGTTGTGGAGTTTACCGCATTAGTAAGCAATAGATTTGAACGTGGTCCGGTTACAAAACACGAATGCGATAAACAACTGTATTACACACCGGGTAATTACCATATCGAAATCAATACATTGCCACCTATGATGCTGTATTTAGAGTTAGAAGAAAACAGTCTTAAATTAGTGTCTATACCAGAAACCGGTTTGTTGCAATTTACTAATACGGAACCAAAAGGCAGAGTAGAACTTTGGTACTTACTCGGCGATAAATACGTTCTATTTTATCAACTTAATATAAATGGTAATACAGAAAAACAAAATGTAGAATTAAGACCGGGAGTATTTCAGGCAAGATATATCAAAAACCCAAACATACCCAACCAAAGAGCTACAGTAGTGCCATTTAAAATTACATCTAATATGAAAACAAACATTTGGTTAGAATAAAACAAATGTCTGTTTAATAAACAATCTTGTAATGCGAATTAAAATAAACAATGAAACTAATCACTTTACTTTATACTTTACTATTGGTTTATATTATTGCAGCATTAGTCTTTTGGGGCATTAGTTTGCATAAACAAAACCGTACCATATACCAATACGAAATTACCGCACTCAACGAACACACCGATAGCATTACCCAACCCATACAATATAAAAAACAATACAACGATATCCAGTATAGAAAACAATCTCGAGACCGACAGTTTTTAGGAGAAGGTGCTACATTTTTAATAGTAATACTAATAGGTGCGGTAGTTGTTTATAGCTCTATTAGGAGCAACGACAAGTTAGCCAAACAACAATCTAACTTTATGCTCTCCGTTACACACGAATTAAAATCGCCGGTAGCAGCCATAAAACTAAACCTACAAACCTTAGCAAGAAGAAGGTTAGAAGAAGATACCCAATTACAATTAATAGAAAGATGTATTAACGAATCTAACCGATTAGACGATTTATGCAATAACCTACTCTTAGCCTCCAGAATGGAAAGCAAACATTTTAATCCGAGTATGGAAACGCTAATATTAGCCGAGTTAGTAACCGAAAGTATTCATACATTTGAACAAAGATGTAAGCACCGAATTATCTCAGATTTAGACTACAACTGTACCATTAATGGCGATAGGCTGCTTTGGAAAATGGTTATCAACAACCTTCTCGAAAATGCCATTAAATACTCCTTACCCGGCACACAAATAAATATAAACATAGAAAAACAAGACGAAAATGTAATTCTATCATTTGCAGACCAAGGTGGGGGCATACCCGACAACGAAAAACCTAAAATATTTAAAAAATTTTACAGAATAGGACACGAAGGGGAAAGAAAAACCAAGGGTACAGGACTTGGCTTATTCTTAACTGCACGTATAGTAGAACAACACAAAAGTTCCATAACCGTTAGAGATAATACACCATTAGGCACTATTTTTGAAATTACCATTCCTATTTCATCAACTACATAATTACATTTTCTGTTAGTCGCATAAATTGTATCATTTGGTTTGAATTCACTTTGGCATATCAATTATATTATTTTAATTAATTTGTAATTCTATGCAATTCTTATACTTTTAATACCAAATACATATATGATTTTAAGATAGCTACATTTCAAAATAATTGGATTTTTAAAAAAATTGTTAGCATTTCTACAAATTGCTTATTACCTTTGCCCCCGAAAAATGACAAAACTTTTACAATTCTCTTTTTCTTCACTTTTATTATGAATTGGAAACAAGCCTTTACGTCTTCGATAGGAAAAAAATTAGTAATGGGATTAACCGGAATTTTCTTGGTGCTTTTCTTAATAGTCCATTGCTACGTTAACGCTCTAATATTTCATCCCGATTACGGATACGAACTTTACGAAGGTGCAGCACACTTTCTTGGTGGTACGCCATTTATCAGAATCCTCGAAATAGGTCTGATGTTGTTCATTGTACTACACATTGTACAAGGTTTGATGCTTTGGAGCCAAAATGCTAAAAAACGCCCTGTAGGTTATACAATTAACCCCGGCAATAAAAGCAGCAAATGGTACAGTCGCTCAATGGGCTTATTAGGCACACTAATCCTTATATTTTTAGTATTGCACTTAGTACATTTTTGGGGACCTAACCGTTACCAACAATTAATGACAGGTAAAGAACGCAACCTATACTACGAAATGGAACAAACTTTCCAATCAGGCTGGGTAGTTATCGTGTATATACTTGGCTGTATTTCATTAGCTTGGCACTTATTGCACGGTTTTTGGAGTGCTTTCCAAACTTTAGGGTTAAGCTCTGCTAAATTTACACCAATCATTAGAGGTATCGGTGTTGCTTACTCTATAATCGTTCCTTTAATATTTATTGCAATGCCTTTGGCATTCTATTTTGGTTGGTTGCCTTCTACAGCAGAATGGCAAGAGATTATTCAAAGTAGAGGCGGACACCATTAATAGCCTTTAGCATATTGGTCTTTTCCGATACATAAACAATATTACTTTTTTAAAATAAAACATTTAATACGATATGCCTTTTAATTCAAATATTCCGCCTGGCGAAATGGCTGAAAAATGGAGCAAATACAAAGCAACTTGTAAACTCGTAAATCCTGCCAACAAACGTAGCATCGAAGTAATCATTATAGGTTCGGGTCTTGCAGGCGCATCTGCTGCTGCATCGCTCGGAGAAATGGGTTACAAAGTAAAATGCTTTTGTTTTCAGGATTCGCCACGTCGTGCACACTCCATAGCCGCACAAGGTGGTATTAATGCCGCAAAAAATTATCAAAACGACGGCGACTCTACTTACCGTCTATTTTACGATACTATTAAAGGTGGCGACTACCGTGCCCGCGAAGCCAATGTACATCGCCTTGCAGAAGTAAGTGCCAATATCATAGACCAATGCGTAGCTCAAGGCGTACCTTTTGCCCGCGAATATGGCGGTATGCTCAGCAACCGTTCTTTTGGTGGTACTCAGGTACAACGTACTTTTTACGCTGCCGGTCAAACCGGACAACAATTATTAATCGGTGCCTATCAAGCATTAGAGCGACAAGTGGCTTTGGGTAATGTAACAATGTATAACCGCCACGAAATGCTCGATATAGTAGTGATTGATGGCAAAACACGTGGTATTATTGCCCGTAACTTAATTACCGGAAAATTAGAAAGATATTTTGGACACGCTGTATTGCTTTGTAGCGGTGGTTACGGAAACGTTTTCTACCTTTCTACCAATGCAATGGGTAGTAATGTTACCGCAGCGTGGAAAGCACACAAAAAAGGTGCATACTTCGGAAACCCTTGCTTTACACAAATTCACCCTACCTGCATTCCGGTAAGTGGCGACCATCAGTCTAAACTTACGCTAATGTCGGAATCGTTAAGAAATGATGGTAGAATATGGGTGCCCAAAGCAAAAGGCGATAATCGTAAGCCTAACGAAATTCCTGAAGATGAAAGAGATTATTATTTAGAAAGAAGATACCCTGCATTTGGTAACTTAGTACCACGAGATGTAGCAAGTCGTGCAGCCAAAGAGCGTTGCGATGCCGGACACGGAGTAGGTTCTTCTAAACAAGCAGTTTATCTTGATTATGCCTCTGCTATTGAGCGTTATGGTCGTGTAGAGTGCAACAAACAAGGAAATCATAACCCCGATATGGCTACTGTAATAAAATTAGGGAAAGCAGTAGTTAAAGAAAAATATGGTAACCTTTTCGATATGTACGAAAAGATTACCGGCGAAAATCCTTACGAAGTACCGATGCGTATTTACCCTGCCGTACACTATACTATGGGTGGCATTTGGGTGGATTACGAATTAATGACAACCGTTCCCGGTCTTTATGCTCTTGGAGAAGCTAACTTTAGCGACCACGGAGCTAACCGTCTTGGAGCTTCTGCATTAATGCAAGGACTTGCAGATGGATATTTTGTTATCCCTTACACTATCGGTAACTATTTGGCAGACGAAATCAGAACAAAGGCAATACCTACCGACCACCCCGAATTTGTAAAAGCAGAGAAAGAAGTGGCAGACAGAATCAACAAATTAATGAGTGTAAAAGGAAAACAATCAGTAGAAAGTTTACACAAGCGTTTGGGTAAAATAATGTGGGATAAATGTGGAATGGCGCGTAACGAAAAAGGCTTAAAAGAAGCTATTGAGGAGATACGTGCATTAAGAAAAGAGTTTTGGAGCGATGTATTTATTCCTGGCGATATAGAAGAAATGAATCCGGAATTAGACAAAGCGAACCGCGTAGCAGACTTTATGGAGTTAGGCGAGTTAATGTGTATGGATGCGCTTAACAGAGCCGAAAGTTGTGGCGGACACTTTAGAGAAGAGTCGCAAACAGACGAAGGAGAAGCAATGCGTAGAGACGAACAATTTATGTATGTAGCAGCTTGGGAGCACAAAGGAAACGACACTTGGGAAATGCACAAAGAAGAATTGAATTACGAAGTGGTGCATCCGACACAGAGGAGCTATAAATAATTAGTGAATTAGTAAATTAGCTAATTAACGAATTAACGAATTGTCAAATTGAAATAATGCAGAAGGAAAATATAATTCTTCAAAAAACGGTTGAATTTTCTTTGAAAGTAATTGAATATGCAGAGTTGTTGGAAAGTAGAAAAAAGTTTGTAATTGCAAACCAGCTATTGAAGAGTGGAACGTCAATAGGGGCAAATATTCATGAAGCGCAAAATGCAGAAAGTAAAAATGACTTTATTCATAAGTTTAAAATAGCGGCTAAAGAAATTGAGGAAGCAAAATATTGGTTAGTGCTGTGTAAGGAAGCAGCAAATTATCCGGATTGTGAGCATTTAACAGAATTGTTGATTGAAATAAACAAAATTGTAACAAGAATTATTGCAACAAGTAAAAAGAATTAGCGAATTAACGAATTTGCGAATTATCAAATTGCCGAATTAAAAATGGAACATTACTCAATGAATCTCACACTTAAAGTGTGGAGACAAAAAAACAGCAACGACAAAGGACATTTTGAGACCTATCAGGTTAAAGATATTTCATCTGAGATGTCTTTCTTAGAAATGTTTGATGTACTTAATGAGCAACTTATAGGTGAGGGCAAAGAACCCATAACTTTCGACCACGATTGTCGTGAGGGTATATGTGGTGCTTGTTCTATGCACATCAATGGGCAGGCACACGGACCTTGGGCAGAGACTACTACTTGTCAGCTGCACATGAGAGCGTTCAAAAATGGCGATACCATTGTAGTAGAGCCTTGGAGAGCAGCTGCATTTCCGGTTATCAAAGACTTGATGGTAGATAGAACATCTTTCGATAGAATAATACAAGCAGGTGGGTATATCTCTGTAAATACAGGTAATGCACAAGATGCCAATAGCTTACCTATTGCTAAAGACAAAGCAGACGAATCGTTTGCAGCAGCAGCTTGTATCGGTTGTGGGGCTTGTGTGGCAAGTTGTAAAAACGCATCGGGTATGCTATTCTTATCGGCTAAAGTAGCACACCTTGCACTATTACCACAAGGAGATCCGGAGCGCAAAACTCGCGTACTCAATATGGTAGAGCAGCACGACAAAGAAGGATTTGGTTCTTGTACCAATACCGAAGCTTGCGAAGCAGAATGTCCTAAAGGTATATCTGTACTTAATATCCGCAGACTAAATGCAGAATATATGAGAGCTGTAGTGAGTGGTAGTGATAAATAATTTTCTGATTACACCTTTTGAAAATTGAAAATCTGAAAGTTTTCCAAACTTCAAATTTCAAAAGAATGGTTACAAATAATCAAAACCTATATTACACGATTTGATACAGTAAGGCAAATTTAACGAACAATCGCTGAGTGAAGCAACTTGGAAGAATGTGGTATCGGCATCTTAAAAACAATAAAATGTAAAGGGATTTCTCTGCGATTTTCAGCTTACCGATAGATAAGAATTACAAATTAGCCCAACTACGAAGTACCACTGAAACAATTAAGAAAAATAAATGAAGTAATATGCTTCTTTTTATATTTTTCTTCTTCAAAAAACATTTCCGTAGTACGGAAGATTATGCAATATTCTAATTATTACACAATCGAAAAAAGCACCATTTTTGACCATATTGCCTTTAAGACAACGCCACACATACAATCTGTATCTACTACTCCATTTCGGCTACCCACTTATCTCTATCATCGGGGCTAAATTTCCAAGGAGCCATATTATTTTCGATATTACCAAACATCATATTCCATTCTTGAGGAGCGTTGCTCTCTTCCATTATTAGATTACGACGTAATTGTAAGATAATATCTAAGGGATTAATACTAACCGGACAAGCTTCTACACAAGCATTACAAGTAGTACAAGCTCTTAATTCTTCTACCGATATATAATCGTGCAATAGCGATTTGCCATCATCTACAAACTCTTTATTGGCATTTATATTTTTTCCAACTTCATCTGCACGGTCGCGGGTATCCATCATTATTTTTCGCGGCGATAGTTTTTTGCCGGTAATATTAGCCGGACACATAGCGGTACATCTTCCACATTCGGTACAGGAATATGCATCGAGCAGATTTTTCCAACTTAAATCGGTAATATCTTTAGCTCCAAAACGTGGAGGTGTATTATCAGCAGGCATTTCGGTAGGAGCTTTATCGGGCTCCATCATATAAAGTACTTCGTTTTGGATTTCGGGCATATTAGCCATAGTACCTGCCGGCTGTAACCGAGCGTAATATGCATTAGGAAATGCTAATACTATATGTAAATGCTTAGAGTATGGTAGGTAATTTAAAAATGCCAAAATACCAATTATGTGTAGCCACCAAGCTCCTCTTTCTAATGCTATTAATGCACCTTCGCTCCAGCCGGATAGCATTGGAGCTATTAATCCCGATATTACAAAAGAGCCTGTGTGAGGATAGTGTGCTGCATTTAACGATTGTAAATTGCTATCGGCGGCATTCATCAGAAAAAATAAACCCATCAATACTATTTCGGTACAAAGTATAAGATTAGCATCTGTTTTGGGCCAACCATTGAGCTCGTTTTGAACTAATCTTTTTAGTTTAATGATATTTCTTCTTACCAAAAATATAGCACAAGCCACTAATACGGTAAGTGCTAAAATTTCAAAAGAGTTAATTAAGAAACTGTATAAACCTTGTCCTATAATCGGTAGAAACAATCTGTGTGTGCCAAAAATACCATCGAGCACTATTTCGAGCATTTCTAAATTAATAATAACAAAACCGGCATAAACAAAAAAGTGTAGTACCGCAGGGGTAATTCTTTTAAACATTTTCTTTTGTCCGAAAGCTAAAATCAATACGTTTTTCCAACGAGCAGAAGGGTTATCGTTAATTTTTTGCTTTTTACCCAACATTATATTGCGGTATATTTCTTTAGCTTTTTTAAAGAAAATAAACCCCGCAGCCCCCAAAAGAATAATGAAAAGAAATTGTTGAACTATCTGCATACTTTTGATTTAACATTTCAAAATCGGAAAACATTAAAAGCATTTACCGATATAACTGCGAAAATAGTCTGTTTTATTTTTATTTTAAAGTAAATTGTCATAGAAATGTAAAAAATAATAACATTAGCTAATACTTGGAGGAAAAAAGAAACATTATTTCATTATTAGCCCTACTTACCACAAATTTACAACTAAGCCAATACTGTTTCAATAAAACTGAAAAAGCCGTTGTACATTTGGGAATTAGTAGAAAATAATAACAAAATACATTCATCACAATAACAAAATGTACAAGATGAGATATTTTATGAGAATAACAATAATACTTTTCTCTTTTACAACCTTTCTGTTGTTAAGTTGTAAAAACACGCATACTGACTATGCTTTAGAATGGTCAAATGACATTAAAAGAAAAATATTTGAAGACATAAATATTCCTATTGACAGTACAAGTATTGATACATCAAAAGGTAACTTTAAGGAAATTTCTTTATACAGCAAAGGCATTAGAACAAAACTTTACGGCATTGAAAATGCAACAGGAGACACATTATTTTCTACCTTTTATAGTAAAGACCAAAATTTTGAAATTGTAAGAGAATTATGCCCCGGAATCGAAAGGAGTTTTGAAGGAATTAAATATAAAGGAAATCATTTTGGATTAGCAGAGTTTAGATTTTGTAATGGAAAATTAAAAGAACAAGGTTATAGATTTTATAAGGATGTAGGAATTTGGAAGGAATGGGACGAAAATGGTAAATTCATTAAAGAGACAGACTTAGGAAATATTGAAAAACTTGACGAGCTAAAAAACATAAAATATTACCGTTAAAATTGAAACGAAGCAATATTATTAAGATTGTAATTATTAAGTCCCATACAACATAAAGTCATCTCCTTTGCGTCTTTGCGAGAAAAAACACCGATGATATAAATCACACCCCCAAATACTCTTGCATTTTCCGTACCGAAGGCATTAATAATGGTTTTACTTTTAACCCTTTAAGTTGTAAAAAATACTCCTTAGCAAGAGTTTTATTACCCTTTACCATTTCTATATCGGCAAGTGCCAATAAGGCTACAGCCTGGTCGTTTTCATTTTTTAAGCCCTCGCCCAAAGCTAATTTAAACAAAGGAACAGCTTCCTCAAAATTATCTCTTTCGCGCTCTATCATTGCTTTGCAAAAATAAAAATAGGCTCTGTTTTTTTTACTTAATCTTTCGGGATGAATGATGTTGGTTAGAAATTTTTCTGCTTTGGTATAATCATTATTGCGCAGGGCAGTTAAAGACAGCGGTACGGTAGATTCTCTAAAATACCCAAACAATAAATATACAGATACCGCCGATGCTATTAAAAGCAGCGACCATACACCAGATATTGCAGATATTATAGAAACAATAGCGCAAAGAAACAATAATAACAATCGTACAAAAGGAGTAAACATAATTTTATTGGGGGAACAGTAGTAATGGCTTATTTCAAAAACCATTCAATACAATTGCTCAGCTTGTTTTTTAACTCTTTTCTTTCTACTACAAAATCCAAAAAACCGTGCTCTAAAAGAAATTCGCTACGCTGAAAACCTGCCGGTAAATCTTTTTTAATGGTTTCTTTAATTACACGAGGTCCGGCAAAACCGATTAGTGCTTTAGGCTCTGCAATATTAATATCGCCGAGCATAGCATAAGATGCAGTAACACCTCCCGTAGTTGGGTCGGTTAAGTAAGAGATATAAGGTAAATGTGCTTTAGCTAATTGTGTAAGTTTAGCAGATGTTTTTGCCATTTGCATTAACGAAAAAGCACTTTCCATCATACGCGCCCCACCCGATTTGGATATAATCATAAAAGCACATTTTTCTTTAATGCTATAATCTATCCCTCTTGCTATTTTTTCGCCTACCACAGAACCCATAGAACCACCGATAAAGTTAAAATTCATACATGCAATCACTAATTTATTGCCGTTTACTTCACCCACGCCTACAGTCATTGCATCTTTTAGTCCGGTAGATTTCTGAGCAGAAGCTAATCTATCTACATAAGGTTTTATATCTACAAATCCGAGCTTATCCGAAGGAGCTAAATTATTAAAGAGCTCTTGGTATTCCCCTTCATCAAAAATGATTTTAAAATATTCTTTAGAGTTTATCCGATTATGAAAATCACATTTAGGACAAACATATAAACTGTCTTCTAAAGCAGATTGGGTAATGGTATGCTTACACTCAGGACACTTGTGCCATAAGCCATCTGGGGTTTCTTTCTTCTCTTTTGTTTCTGTCGAAATTCCTTTTTTATTTCTTCTAAACCAAAGTGATGCCATAATTTCTAAGAATAATTATATAATGTTATTTCTCAATCTTTCGGGAGATTGGGACAGCAAATATACAATGTTTTAACCCAAATCAAACATTAGGAATTTAATAGAAACAAAATAGTGTAAAAAATCCAAAAAATAGCGAAAAAAGCATAATGAATTATTGTTTTTGAGATATTGAAGTGGATTTGAAACAATACTGTCCTAAATGTTTTTTTATAGTTTATCAAAAGTTTTATTGCCGC
>CAYUXT010000014.1:0-77873 GCA_964448955.1 uncultured Taibaiella sp.
ATGCTATTTTTTATCGCAAAAATAAGCTACTCCCCAGTTTTTTGATGTGTGCCGATAGAATTACTATTGTCAATAATTTGTCGAACTGCCATTTCTAATTCAGTCTTTGTTATTGGATAACGGTATGCTTTTATGTAACCGTGTGTGCCTCCACCAATGCAGGCACTTAAAACCAATATAAACACAGCTAAAATTAAGATGAATTTTTTCATTGTTTAGAGTAGTTTTTTGTATTTTCTTTTAACAGACTTTGAACTCTTAAAGCAATTAATCAAATCTTCAAATATTTCAAGCTTAATTTTACCCCATATTTCGTAGTCGCTACCTTCATTGGGGTAAATTTCTTCTAACAAATTGATGTCATATTCATCAATTTGATGCCCATAAACATAAGTTTTAAATGAAAACGACTTATTACATTCTGTTATTGCTATATCTTTTGGTAAGATAAAACAATTAAGATTAATTTCAGGTAATTCTAAACACCCTTTATCAATATTTTCTCTAAAAGGAATGCTGTCTTTTCTTGTTGGTAGTGATGCGACAACACTTTTATTGTCAATATGTTTTAGAACAATAAAATATTTTGGCTTTGCAGTATTGCCATTTTTAAAGTAAAATGGGTCAAAATAAATAATATTCCTTTCCTCAATCATTTTAATGGCTTTCAAGGTAGTCAGAATATATTTCAAATTTTCTCTTATCGTGAGAGATAATTTGTCCCATATCAATTAAGAATTCGGTGTTGTTGATTGTTTCTTTTTCTAATAATTCAAGGACGGAGTTTTCTTTTGCAGTATTATACCAAGGTGAATTAATCCGATGTGTATAGGAAATTAAGTCTTTAGCAGATTTATTGCCAAATTTGTCAATCACAAAATCCATTAACGCAATATCATTATCGGAGAATTCATCATCGTTAAAATTAATTTTGGCTTTAATATAGCTCCCTTCATCTTCTCTGTCGATATATTTGTCTAATAAAGTGGGTTCAGAAGATAAATCAATGAACAATTCTTCTGAAACAGGACCAAATTTCCAAACTTTATATTTTAGATTTAATATAGGAATGCCACTTTTTTTAATGGAGATTTCGTCCAAAATATATAACAATTTTAATAGTTTGGTTTTGGATAATTGTGGAATTCTTTCTGCTAAATATATAACAGTATTGCCAATTTTTACTAATTGGTCTTCGCTAAATTTTATGTAAGGGGTTAAATTCATACGTTTTGAGCTACAAAGATAATATTTTTGTGTAATTGTACAATTTCATTATATCTCGTACGGGTTTTCAAATGAAGTCGTAAACGCTCTTTTTTATTTCGCCCATTTATTGAGTTGATTAATAGTAGCAGTTATGTCTTTAGGTAGTTCTGCTTTTATTTCTATGCTATTACCGTCCGAGTCTTTAAATTTTAAAACATAAGCGTGTAAAGCCAAACGGCTCAATAATGGTCTTTCGGTTGCTTCATTTATAGAAAGTTTAAATTTCTTTTTCTTAAAGTCGGAAAGTAAAATTGGGCGGTTTAAACCGTATAACTTATCGCACAAAACAGGATAGCCTAAATCTTGTAAATGCAATCTAATCTGGTGGGTACGTCCGGTAAAAATTTGTAATTGCAACAAAGAATACCCTTTCCACTTTTCTAAGGTTTGGTAGTCTGTTTTAGATTCTTTGCCTTTGTTGTGTATAATCATTTTGCCGTTTTTGGCAGGGTGTTGCGCAATGGATTTTTCAATACTACCTTGCTCTGGGTACGGATTACCGCTCACTAATGCGAGATAATATTTCTCTACATTTCTACTTTCAAAAATTTGATTCATATACTTGTGTGCAGATTCATTTTTGGCAAAAACTACAATGCCGCTTGTTTCTTTATCGATTCGGTGAACCACAAAAAGCGTTCCATATTTTTTTTCTGCTTCGGTTTTAAGACAAGGAATATCTGCATCAAATCTATCGGGAATAGTAAGTAAGCCCGAAGGTTTGTTGAAAGCTATAATATTGTTGTCTTCGTATATGTTGTTCACAATTGTTTTTGATTAAAATATGCCTCTAAACATTTATCTTCCATCTGGCGCATAGTATCTTTATCGGTTTTGGTCTTGTCTTTAAACCCACAAAGGTGCAGCACGCCATGGAACAGGACACGATGAAGCTCTTTTGTATAAGGGATTTCCAATTTTTGAGCATTTTCTTTTACCCGCTCAATGCTGATGTAAATTTCTGCATTGAGGATATTAGGAGTATCCGATAAATCGAAAGTAATAATGTCGGTAAAAGTATCGTGCTGTAAAAAATCTTGATTAATCTGTAGCAAATAATTATCGTTACAAAAAATATAATTAAGATGAATGCTTTTTATTTCGGGTAAAAATTTACCAATCACATTTTTTAGGAATGCACTCAAGGCACGCCGTTGCGATAATTGAGATTGGGTATCTTCTTCGTAAAAATGTATAGCCAATTGTTACTGATTTAAAATGATTTAGTTGGATACTTTAAACCATTGTACGCCTCTGTAAAGACGAAATACGCCATAAGCGATAAAAATAGCACCTATAGCATACGAAGCAGTAGCACCAAGATTAAAGAAACCGTCTTCTTTAAATTGATCGGTAGCTTGCATATATAGAATAGCGGCACCTATAAGTCCGTACAATAAGCCCATTACCAATCCGGTAACTCCTCTAAATCGGGCTACATTTCTTTTGTTTTTATCATTCATTACAATAAAATTTTTTAGTTTAGGCTGTAAAAATACTTTGTTATTTTTAGAATAGAGAATTAAACTACTAACTACGCACAAGAGAAAGGCAAATAAAGATAATATTATCAATCATTTTTTTATCAGCAATACGCCACCAATGATTAAAACAACACCTAAAAGCCTTGTAATATTTATCGGTTGATGATGTGCGTCCATAATTTTAAAATGTTCCATAATTAAGGAAATGGCTAATTGCCCAGCGACGACTAAACCAAAAGTTAGCGCTGGTCCAATTTTAGGAAATGCAAAAATAATAATGGTAACATAAAAAGCACCAAGCATACCACTCAGCCAAGCATACGGCGGTACTTCTTTTAATCCTTTTATATTTAAGCTTTGAGAAGTGAACATTATATAAATCAATAATGCCCCCACACCTACAAGAAACGATATTAATGATGCGTGCATTGGGCTTTCGCCGAACTTAGCTAATTTGTTGTTCATTCCGGCTTGTATGGGCAATACCGCACCTGCTGCCAATACTAACACTATCCATAAAATTTTGTCCATAAGCTACAATAAGAAGGCAAGTTAAATCAAAATTTTAAAAGGCTTGTATGCTTTGGCAAATAACTGTACATTTATCTTGTTAATACATTTAGAGATTAATAGTATTTTGTTATCTTACATTCGTTTCTCGAATTGAGCTATGAAGCATTTATTTGTCATCGTTATTTTTTTGTGTGTATCTTTTACTCTTTTGGCGCAAAATAAAGAGATAAAAGGCGATTCGACATATTGGCATTATTATAATGATTCTAAGTTTTATGAGACATTAAAATTGATGGATTTTAATACTACAGAATACAAATTTACATTTAGAATAAAATTAAGCGGACAAATAATAGAAATATGGAAAGAGCAAGATAGCATAAAAGGGTTATTGACAAATTATATTTATAGACATCACCCGAATAAGGAGAAAAAAGATAAGCTCCTTTTTGATAAAGTTACACTCGAAGATTCTTTAGTATTAAAGGCTTACGAATTAATACAATCGTCTAATATTTTAAACCTAAAATCTCAAAAAGAAATTGAAGGTTGGCAGCAAGGTTTTGACGGATTTGTATATACGATAGAACATAGCGATAGAGAAAACTATTGGTTTAAAAGCTATTGGTCGCCATCGGCTTCAAAAGGTTTAAAAGAAGCCGAGTTAGTTAATTCGTTTATACGAGAGATAGAAGCAGTTTTAGACTTAAAACAACATAACCTTGTTTTTAGCAATGCAAAAATAATACACGGAACTTATTCTACCGGAACCATTAGAATGGTAACTGTAGAAAATCATTATTTTAATTTAGGATATGAAGGAACTACTCGTTTGCCGATTGGTTTTAATGTTGGTGGGTATGTAAGTAGAATAAAAAATATTAAATTTAGTTCCGGATTAATTATTAATTCAAAATTCGATTTTAATAGCAATTATGATTATTCTGTTTTAGTATATAAAAATTCGATTTTAACTAAATTAACTAATCGAGGTGATCAATTGAGTTATCAATACAGAGAAAGAAATCTTAACTTCTACAAAACAGGAAAATTTATAAACAATAAAGTAGAATGTTACAGCTATTTTAAAAAAATAGATTGGGGAATTGGTATGGACTTATTGTCGCATCAAGATAAAACGCAAATGGGAGTAGTTTTTTTCTCTATCTAAATCTTTTTTAAAACCTACATTTGGTATTAGGTTAGAATCGTCAATATTTAAAGACCAAATTAATTATAAATTTGGCATTGGTAAAAATTGGCGGATTAATGAATTTAAGTTTTTAAATGAGCTTAATACCGCCCTTTATTACGAAAAATTCGGTGCTTATCACGATATAGGTTGGCGTTTGGGAGTTTATTTTTAATTTGTACTAATTCTTGCTTGAAATCGATGCTTTGTATATTTAAATAGAATGAAGATAATTATTGATAGTAATAAAAGACAATAAACTTGTCCTTCTAATGGAGTAATTATTTGTTTGAACGCAAGCCTTTCCGCCCATAAGAATAGATAGTACATTAATGGCAAAACGATAATATAAATGCCTATAAGTGGTAAAATCAAATGTTTTTTACGGTGTGTTAATATGCCTATAAACTTTCCAATGTGATAAGAAATGAAAATTAAAAATGGAAATCCTAACATTTTTGAGATTTCTATTCGGTTATAAATATCAGTCATTTCCTTAGTTTCAAAAATGGAATGAGTTTCTACTGGTTCAATAGTAATTTTATATAGTTCTAAAAGATTACTTGTTATTCTATCACCCTTAAAACGATTCAAATCAGTATGTTGTAATGGTTCTTCCGGTACTTTTGACCTCATATCGTATAAAAATCCATATTGATGAAGTGATGCATTTGGAACAATAAAGGAAACCCACAAAAAACATAATAAACAAAAAAATATTAATGGCAACAATGATGATTTGTTAGTAATGTTGATATTTTTTTTATTTAGCTTAAATATTTTATGATGATATACTAAAGCCATTGCCATAATACTTATGGGAATGGTTAAAGGCGAAAAAATAACTATAGTAAACCCCAAAAACTTTAATATATCCCAATAAGCGATTTGTCTGTCAGATATTTCTAATCTGTAAAGGTTGTAAAAATGAATTGTAAATATACCCAATAAAATAATGCAAGTAAGTAAAAATGTAATAATACCCGCCATTAAAGGTGATTTTAATTTCATAACTGTTTTAAGTATTTGGGTTCGGAAATATAGTGTTTTGAAATGAAAGACAAATATATATCATTTAATAAACCCTTCTTCCTCTTTAAGATTTTCTTTAACAGCTTTCACACAATCAATTATTACCTTTGCCAAATTAAAAAATCAACCTAATTTTATGCCTTTATAGCTTATTGGCACCATACACATATTTTAATCTAAATTCTAATGATGAAGTTATTCGAAAATAGCTTATTACATACTTTAATATTCCTAACCATTATTTGCTTTTCTCAAAATAATATTTTGGCGCAATCTACCATTGGGCAGCGTAGCGAAATACAATTATTACAACACGGTAAAGAACAATATAACAACGGTCAGTATTTATTGGCAATGCAAACTTTTACCGAATATCTATCCACATACAAAATACCTATCGATAATAATATTAACGATGCCGCTAACTTTAACTACAGAGAAGCCAATTATTATTTGGTCTTGAGTAAGCTCAAAAGCAACCAACCGGATTGTATTGCAGAAGTTACCAATTACATTTACCAAACCGTAAATCCTGCTTTTAGAGAAAGAGCATCTTTTATTTTAGCACAATATTATTTTGCCAAAAACGATTTTGAAAATGCTGTTACCTATTATCAAAAAGCAGGTATAGACAATCTAAGCAACGATGAAATTGCAGATGCCAAATTTGAACTCGCTTATAGCTATTTTAATACCAAAAGATTTAACGAAGCTAAATCGCAATTTGCCGTAATTAAAGAGCTACCGGAACATAAATATTACAATGCCGGAAACTATTACTACGGACTTTTAGCCTACAACGACCAAGATTATACCAATGCCATTAAGAGTTTTGAGCGCATACACAATCTCGACGAATACAAAAACATAGTGCCATACTATGAAGCCGAAATTCACTATTTTTCTGGTAATTACAACAAAACCATTTCTATTGCAGACAGATATTTAAAGCGCAAAGAAGATAATTTGTATTACAAAAAAGATATGCACTTGTTGCGCGCCCAAAGCTATTTCGAAAACAAAAACTATAAAGAAGCCTTACCCGATTTCGAATATTTCTATAAAAATTCGGATAAAGTAAGAAAAGATACTTATTACGAAATTGCATACACCTATTACAAACTCGGTAAGATTAATGAAGCTATTGATAAGTTTAAACCACTAAGCATAGCTAAAGATTCTTTAGGACAAACTTCTATGTATCTTTTGGGCGATTGTTATTTACAAACAAACGATAAAGTAGGTGCTCGTAATGCCTTTGGACTATGCTCCGAAATGAATTTTATTCCCGACCAAAAGTCTGCCGCTACCTTTCTCTACGCCAAACTCTCTTACGACGAAGGTTACGAAAATGAAGCTATGCAAAAACTTTACGAATACGTTACCCTTTATCCATCAGGTACTTTTAATGCCGAAGCCAATTCCTTGCTTGCGGGCTTATTGGCAAAGAGTAGTAATTATGCCGAAGCATTTGTGATTTTAAGTAAGTTAAAAAACAATAAAGATTATTTTTCTCAAAGTTATAATCGTAGTATTTACCAACAAGTAGCGGTAGGTAGAGCCATTCAATTAATACAAAAGAAAGAGTACAAAACTGCCGATAGTATTCTTACTCTTTCATTACAAAATGAAGAAAACAAAGCCTATTCTGCTATTGCTTATTTTTGGAAAGCAGAATGTTCGTTCTTGCTTAATAATCCCGAAGTTGCAATAGAATATGGTAATTTGTATTTGAGTAAAGCAACAGGGAGCGAAGATGTAATTCAAAAAATTAGTCCTTCTGTTACCGCACAAAATGCACATATTAACTTAGGTTATGCACATTTAGATATTTCGGAATTTGCTACTGCCGAAAAGCATTTTAAAGCTGCACGCCACAGCAAAGCACAAGGGTTTAGTGATGTATTAGCTACCGATGCCATTCTTAGAGAAGCCGACGCATCTTATATGCTCAAAAATTACAACAAAGCAGACGAACTCTATGCCGAAGCCATTAAAAATGGAACAAGCAATGCAGATTATGCTTGGTTCCAACGTAGTTTGCTTGCAGGGCTAAAAAATAATAACGCAGAAAAAATTAACATTCTTAAAAAACTGACACAAAAAACGCCGGTATCGAAATACAAAGAACAAGCAACTTTTGAATTAGCCAATACCCATTTAGACGAAAAACAATACGCCGAAGCGGAAACGATTTTTACTTCCTTGTTCCAATCGGCTACAAACGATAAACTGAAAGCCGCAGCTTTGTATAAATTGGCATACACATACCAAAATAATAATCAGGAAAGTACTGCTATTGCCAAATACGAAGAATTGCTCACCAATTATCCATCTACAAGCGATAGGGCAGCAGCATTAGATGCGCTCCGTAATTTGTATATTTTAGAAGGAAAACCCGAAAAGTTTTTGGCTTTTGTAAAACAAAACAATCTGCCCACACCAGACGAATCTGTTATTGAACTTACTTATTACGATGCAGCTTTAGCAGAATTTACCAAAGAAAACTACGAACACGCTACTAATGCCTTTAAAGTGTATTTAGAGAAATACCCTAAAGGTACTTATAGCTTACAAGCGCATTATTATTCGGGCGAATCGTACTTAAATCTTAAAGACGAAAACAATGCATATCTATCATTTAAGAAAGTAACCGAAAACGATTGGAGCGACTTTACCGAAGAATCTTCTTTTAAAGCAGGGCAAATAGCATTAAAGCAAAAAAACTATTCCGAAGCACTCGGTTTATTTACCATTTTGCGCAATACTGCATTGAGCCAAAAATTACTTACCGTAGCTTATGCCGGTTTGGTAAAATCTAATTACGAAACAGGACAGTACGCTGCTGCTGCTGCCTTTGCAGATACATTATTAACCATTCCCGAGTTAAGTAAAAACGATATTGCCAATGCGCAAATGCACAAAGCACGCTCTTTATACAAACTCGGAGAATACAATAGTGTATTGCCACTATTAGAAACAATAGCCAAACAACAAAATACTACACACGATGCGGAAGCCGCTTATTATGTAGCCGATATTTTGTTTAAACAAGGCAAGTACAAAGAAGCAGAAAAGCAAGCAGTTGCAGCTTCTAAAAAATCAGGAAATGATGAATACAGATTAGGCAAATGTTACATTCTTCTCGGAGAGATAATGACACAACAAAAAGATTATTTTCAGGCTATTGCCACTTTTGAAAGTATAGTAAACAGAGTGAAAAACGAAGAAATTAAAACAGAAGCACAACAAAAATTAGAACAGGTTAAGGAATTAGAAAAAGCAGCATCTAAAGTAGCGGAATAATCAAATTTTTATCATCAACGATTTTACAATTCACTATTTTTAAAAAAAATGAATAACATCAAAATATATTATTGGGGAACAATATGCACACTCTGTTTATTGATAACGGGCTTAAAAAGTGTAGCACAAGATACCATAATCCCAACGCAAAAAATTGAGATTTTACAATCTTACAAACCGGAAATTACAAGACAAGAAAAGCCCGAATTATATCCTACAATTAATACGGTAGCAACACCCAATCCGGAGTTTAGATATGAAGTGCCACAACAAACACTTTCTTATTTTTATCGTTCCGTACCCATTAAGCCATTGGCTTTGGGCAGACAAGTGGTAGCTCCCGTTTACAATAATTACATTAAACTCGGCGCAGGAAACTACACAAGTATTTTAGCAGATGCAGGTTTTAGTTTTAAAGAAGAAAATGTATATAATGCCGCATTACACATTGCACATTTATCGCAAAAAGGAGGAAAAATAAACAGACAAAATGCCAATACCGCATTAGGATTTAATGGCGATTATCAACTTTCGGAAAAGCACAAAATATTTACCGATGTAGCTGTTTTCAGAAGAGGAAATACCTTCTATGGTTACGACGAAAGCCTTTATACTTACGAAAAAGACAGTATAAGGCAAGTGTTTTCGGGAGCTAATATTACTTTAGGATTAGAAAATTCCAATAAGGAAGATTTGTACTACAAACCACAAGTTTCTTTCGGTTATTATAGCGATAAGCTATTAACACAAGAAACCAATATCGGCTTTGAATTGCCATTCCGATATAAAATAGTTGAGGCTTTTGAAGCACATTTGGGCATTAAAGGAAATCTTACACAATACAAAAGAGATACTTTTAGCACAAGTAATAATTATCTCCAAATTACACCGGCTGTAAAACACGATTTTGGTTTTGGTTATATTCATCTTGGGGCATATCCTACTTGGGGCAAAAACAATACTTTTTATGTATTACCCGATTTTAATATCAATGTTACGCTTTCCGAAAGTAGATTAAATCTTCACGGCGGTTGGAAAGGCGATTTGGTACAAAATACCTATCAGCAACTAACAGAAAAAAATCCATTTTTGCATAGCATAGGTAATATTACACAAAGCAAAACAGACCAAATATTCGGAGGTTTTGAAACTACTTTAATCAAGCATCTTACACTTGGAGCTACTTTTAGTTGGCGTCAATGGAGACATTTAGCAATGTTTGCCAACGATTATAGTTTTACTACAGACGGAAGGCATTTTACAACACTTTACGAAAACAGATTAGAAGGGGTGTCTATAGAAGGGTTTATCAATTATCAAATCGGGAAAAAAGTATCTATTACAGCTAATAGTACTTTTTATGGCTTTACATTTCAAGAAAATTACGAAAAAGTGCTACACGAACCTTTAATAAGATTTGGTAGCAGTGTTAGCGTTATACCTGTTAAAAATCTTAATTTGAACATACGTTTAGATATTTGGGACGGTATAAATATTATAGATGCAACAAGCACTTTAACCAAATTGCCCACAATTGCAGATTTAGGACTTTCGGCAGAATATTTAATTATTCCCCGATTATCTCTATTTTTACAGGCAAATAATTTACTTAACCAACAATATAGCAGATGGCATCAGTATCCGGTATTTGGAATTAATGGCATTGGAGGATTAAGAGTTAAGTTTTAAACTTTAATAAATGGACATAGCAAAATACATAGGTATATATCTTTTAAAAAACGAGTATTGTTACTTGCCCGGCATAGGCAGCTTACAAGTAATTAAGCGTTCTGCACATTTTAATAAAGAAACATTACAGACAGAAGCTCCCGGCTACGAAGTAGTGTTTGTAAAAGGCGTAGGCTCTATTGATGATGCCTTTGCTAATTTCGTTGCCAACAACGAAAGAGTTAGTATTGCGCACGCCTCTAACCATATTAAAGATTATAGTGCTAATGCAAAACAGCTTTTGCTCAATGGTTCCGAAATAGCAATTCCGGGTATTGGCAAACTTAAAAGTGGAGATGGAGAAGGAAATTTTTACTTTGAAACAGAACCCGGATTACAAATTCAGGGAAAATCTATTCCGTTTTTTAAAAATAGTACCAACCTCAATCAAAAGCAAGAAGCAAGCACCCTTAGCAACATTATTGAACAAACCTCGTTTAAAGAGCCTAAAGCCGATGAAGAAATAGTGATGCAGCAACCACAAGTAAATTGGGGAAAGGTAATTATTACAACAGCTATAATTTTAATTATACTTGCTTTGTCTATATTCTTGATATTAAGGTCGATGAAAAATAATGATAACAACGCACAAGTAGAACAAGTAGTAGTGCCAATTGAAGAACCAACAGAAACGATACAACCTATAGATTCTAACGAAGTAGCTGATAGTTTACAAACGCAAGATACTGCTATGGCTCAGCCTCAGCCTGTGGTACAAGCTGCAAGCAATGGGCAATCTATCCGTATTGCAATTAATACTTACAATACACAAGAAAGAGCCAATGCGAGAATGGCTAAATTACAATCGTTTGACTATTCCAATGTTAGTGTTGTACAAAAAGATACTGCTACATTTTACGTTGTGCTTACCGTACAGCCCGAAGCAGGTGCCGATGTTACACATATTGTAGATTCTATCGGTAGAATGTT
Source organism: uncultured Taibaiella sp. (assembly GCA_964448955.1). Taxonomy (GTDB): domain Bacteria; phylum Bacteroidota; class Bacteroidia; order Chitinophagales; family Chitinophagaceae; genus MKSF01. The sequence goes on from CAYUXT010000014.1 coordinate 11,455, forward strand.
GAGCGCACCTAATAAGGCTATATTATTGCCATAATCCATTGCTAAAAGATTAAAAATTTAATTTACAATGAAAGCAATGCTCTTAGCAGCCGGATTGGGCACACGTCTTAAACCATTTACAGACAAGCATCCTAAGGCATTAGCAACAGTTAATGGCAAAACGCTGCTCGAACACAATTTTGTTTATCTACAACAATTCGGTATAAAAGATATTGTGGTTAATGTGCATCATTTTGCGGAGCAAATCATCGAAACACTTCATACACACAACGGATTTGGAAGTAATTTTACTATTTCGGACGAAAGCGAAATGGTATTGGAAACCGGTGGAGGACTAAAGTATGCAGCGCAGTATTTTAAGGATGAAGATTGTTTTTTGGTAATGAATGTAGATATACTGAGCAATTCGGATTTGTCGCAACTCATAGCATACCATCAATTGCATCAACCTTTGGCTACGCTTGCTGTTCAGGACAGGGTTTCTTCTCGTAATTTATTATTCGACAGAACACAAAATCTTAAATTAATAGGTTGGAAAAACAATACAACTAACGAAGAGCGCATTCCGGTTAAAGATGTTGCAGCAGCTAAAATTTGCCGGAGAGCATTTAGTGGTATTCAGGTAATTTCCGGTGCTATGTTGCAGCGATTTACAAGAGCAGGTAAATTTTCTCTAATAGATTTGTATCTCGATTTGTGTACAGAATACAACATTATAGCTTGGGAGCATACAGGAGATTTGCTTTTAGATGTTGGCAAGCCCGAAAGTTTATTACAAGCAGAGCAAATGTTTTATTAAAAAATGTTAAGTGTTTTTTGTGTCTTTTTTTGATTTCTTTTCGTATTTATTAATTGATTTTTCAAAAATACTCCAAGCTCTAATTATTTGTCTTTTAATTGGGTTTTCTTTACCTGTCAGATGAGGATAAATCGTTTCAGAGGCTCTTTCTGCATAGGTCAAAAAGTTACTCTTTGCTTTATTTTTTCCTAAATGTGAAAATCTTGAATGTATTTTGGTTAGATAAAGTTTAGTTTCTTTAGGTTTTCTCTTAGGATATCTTTTATTATATCTTTTTGCTAATTTAGCCCTGTTTGCCTTTTTACGTATTGACATTTTCATTTCTCTATAAAACTTAGCAAGACTAGCAGATTTAATCAATATGTTTTTTCCGTCATATTCAAATCCTAAATACTTCAATTTATGATTTTCAGAATAAGTATTACTTAATTCTGTTTTAGTATTGCAAGTAATTTTATTGTCAATTGTTGAAAAGATTGACACAACAGTTTTTGAGTCGTTTATTTTTAATGATAATGGTTCAAGTGATATTTCTTTAATAATCTTTTCATTCCATTGTTTAAATTCTTCAAAATTGTTAAAAATTATAGCAATATCATCTGAATATCTTCTATAAAAACAATTATTATTTACTAAATTTTCAACAATATATCTGTCAAATTTCAATAAATATAAGTTCGCCAAAAAAGCACTTATCGGAGTTCCTTGCGGAATCCCTTTTAATGTTTCTGATTGATTTTTAACTTTATGTTTTCTTATTAAATTATTTTTTGCGATTTTCTCTCGAAAATCTTTGGCGTTAATAAAATAGGAATCGAAATCTGATTTATTAAAATCGTTTTTATGTTTAATTCCTAATTCATTTTTTGAACATTGCTTTACAATATCTTTAATTTCAACATATGAATAATAAATCAGGGAGTTTATTAAGCGTTCTTCTTTAATTGTATAATTTTCAATTCCGATTAAATCCTTTACACAAGATTTTAAATAGTCGTGATTTAATGAGGGAAAAAAATTTTCAATGTCATAACAAGCAACAACACAATTCCCTCTTTGCTGAATTTCTTTAAAAAGTTCATCCGCAAAATGTATGTTACATTTTCCTGGTCCATTTATATCTTCAGGGTTTATTAGTATCTTACGATAGGCAATAACTGCTTCTGATATTTTTTTATTTTCTGGCTTTTCTAATAATGCTTTATATTTTTTACCTAAAATTTCATTTGAATAATAAGAATAAATTTGGGCATCTAAATGATTGGCATAAAATATCTCTCTTGGTTTTTTTGAAGGTTTGTGTTTAACTAAATCAAAATGGCTGCGATATAATTCTGATTTTTCATTTAAGTATTCTTTATATCTTCTTGCAGTAAGAGTTTCGTGAATAAGTGGAAAATAATTATGCTTTTCTAATTCATTCAATATATAATTTTGAACAAACTCTTTTTGACCTTTGCCTAATTTTGGACTAAAGTGAATATATCCTTTTGGTTTATACCAAGATTTTGATTTTCGTTTCATTTAAAAAATGCAGGGTTTCCCGTCACGGCTTTCTATGTTAATCATACTTACTATCCAAAGGCTTGCCATCTGTAGTTGGACTACACACCGTTTAATTAATTCTATTGCTATCTTTACACATTCTAATTCTTACGAATAATTCTATGAAAGAGCTAACATCATCTATTAACACGAATTTCTGTTCTATTGAACATATTTCATCGCTAATTGAAATGCCAAACCAGCTAGTATAAACCAGAGCTGTTATGTTTTTGCCTTGGCAAATGTATGATAAAGAACTTTAGTACTTCCCTGCATAACAAATTTAATTCTTTTATTTATAATTTTCAATTAGCGGTGTTTTTTGGCATAGCGCCTAACAGCATTCTATCTAAAACCCACCATTCCGACAAAAATACCATTTTAAACAAATATTACAAGCATTTGAAGCTGCAATAGGGAGGTTTATTTTTTAAGGTTTTTTTTCAGAAGGAAATATTGAGCTATACAATAGAAAACATTTCAAAAATTATGTGGAAAAACATAAGGCTCCGATAAATGGGAGATGTATAAGATTATTTATTTGTTTTTGTGGGAGAGGGGGGATTTTATGTTGGATGCGATGTCGTCCGTTCGTTGTTGTATATGTTATCCATTATTTTTCATTTTCAGTGTTATGTTACCAATATTATAACTGTAAACAGATGCAGGTAAGAATGAAAATAACAAACTATCAATTTCTCTCACACCTACTTGGTCTATTGACGTTACCAAAGCTTTTTGAAATTTATTGTTTTTGCAAAACGTTATTAGACTTTTTAGTTCCTTAGGTTTGTCAAAGTAACGGTTACTCCATTTTATCTCAACACCCCAAACGGGTTTATATTTTTTGTCATCAACTAAAACCAAATCAACTTCCCCTTCACTTCGCCCTTCCTTCCAACGAGCATAAGTTAAGTCTAATTTTTCACGGTGCATCCATTGAGATAAAATGGCAGTTTCTACCATATTGCCTATTTCTTTGTCGGTTTCACTTATCGGCGAAAACAAAGCTGTTCGCAAGGAGGGATTCGTTAAATATACTTTGAAACTTGTTACTCGTTTTAATCGTTTGGCACTCACATCTACTTTGTTCAACACTTTAATTAGGAAAGCTGCTTCTAAATATTCTAAATACTTTTTTAGTGTGTCTTTTTGTATGCCGCTTTCCTGGCTCATCTTTTCGTAAGAAAATTCATTACCTGTATTGTAGGCTATGTAGGTGAAAAATCTGTTTAGTTCTTGTACGTCCCTTATTCCATACAAACTTGGTAAATCTCTCAATAAAACTTTATCAACAATGTCGTTTTTTACATATCTCCCCATATCACTTTGTATTCTTTCGCTTAATACTACTTCCGGATATCCACCAAAGTTTAAATAGTGTATAAACTCTTTGTTAAAAGCTTTTATGTCGTGTGTAAGGCAGTATGGTATTTGATTGCTCCCGTAAATTATTTTTCCATCATAAATAAGATGGTTCATACCTTTAAGATGAATGTATTCTTGAAATGTAAGAGGGGGCAACATAAAATCTGTAAATCTACCGGCTCCACTTTCAGTACTATGCCATTTTAAAGCAGCAGCGGCAGACCCCGATACAATAAATTTTGTTTCAGGATAGGTGTCAACAAGTACTTTTAAGTGTCGTTCCCAATCTTTAAGATATTGTATCTCGTCAAAAAAAACATAACATCCATTTAAATTTTCTTGGTTGAGCGATTGTTTACAGAGGCTTAAAATATCTTCTAAACTTAGATGGACATAGATAGGATTGTCAATACCCACAAAAAATATTTTCTGTGGGTTTATTTGTTCATCAATAAGTTGCTGTATGCTATGAAATAGCATAACGGTCTTACCAACACGTCTTGGTCCCATAAGTACTAAGGCTCTCCGTACTTTCTTTTCAATCACATAAGGATAAAATAAGTCAAAATACAGACGTTTGGACATTGAATTGTAAATTTCGGGTATTTGTTTGTTTACCCACCAAGGGTTTTCATACCGTAAACGTTCAATTATTTTTTCTGTCGGAATAAGGCTTGAAATGTTCATTATTTCCATTTATTTGGACAAAAATACAAAAATATATTGATTTAAATCATCTTATTTGATACAATTTGTTGTTAATAGATAATTATTTAATCGATAAGGTTTTTGTTTAGTCAAAATTAAGGTTGAAATTATTGAGGTGTGTTAGATTTAATGGCGAACAACGGCAGTCTGTCTAAAACCCACCATTTTCCACAAAAATACCATTTTTATCTAATATTACAAGCGTTTTAAGCTGCAATAGGGAGATTTATTGATAAAGGTGTACTTTCAGAAGGGAATGTTGAGCTAAACAATAGAAAGTATATCAAAAATTATGAGGAAAAATCTAAGGCTCCGGCAAATTGGAGATATGAAATTATTTATTTGCTTTTGTGGAAGAGGTGCTTTACATAAGATATCATACTTTGCTGATGTGGTATTGTTTTATTCATTGTCCTTGTCAAATAATTCGTGTAGTTTTTGTTGAAGTAATTTTTTGTCAGGCAGTTGCATTTCATATTGTGAAACCATTGTTGGGGAAAGACTTCTGCTCAAAGCATATTCAACCACTTCGCTGTCTTTGTCTTTACACAACAAAACTCCGATACTTGGGTTTTCGTTTTGTCGTTTAACATCTCTGTCAAGTGCTTCCAAGTAAAAATTTAGTTGTCCTAAATGTTCCGGTCTGAATTTGTCGGCTTTCAATTCAAATGCGATTAAGCACTGTAAACCGCGATGATAAAATAACAGGTCTATGTAAAAATCTGAATTCCCAACCTGAACTTTGTATTCTTCATCCACAAAAAGAAAGTCCTTCCCCAATTCAAGGATAAAATGCTTCATTTGTTTTACCAAACCTTTTTGTAGCTCATTTTCAGAATGTGTTTCAGGTAAATTTAAAAACTCAAATACGTAACTGTCTTTAAATGAATTTGATAAGTCCGAATGAAATTCTCTCATCACTGGTGAGAGTTTTGTGTTGCCAATCATTGTTCTCTCAAACAAACTTGCTGAAATTTGTCTGTCAAGCTCTCTGAAACTGTAATTTTCTTGTTTGGCAATTTTTAAATAAAATTCTCTTTCTTCGGTTGTCTTGCACCTTGAAAATATAGCCAAATTATGCGACCAACTAATTTCTCTCAACACTGTTGAGAGTTTTGGAAAGTCTTTGTAGGTTTCATAAAACTGCTTCATTCTCCAAAGGTTTTTGTTAGAAAAACCTTTGATATCAGGTTCTGATTTTTGAATGAATTCAGCTAATTCTGAAACAACGGATTGTCCCCATTCGCTTATTTCAATCTTTTTGCAGATGTATTCTCCGATATTCCAATAAAGGTTTATCAGTTCAGAATTTACCGCTTTTATTGCGTTGCTTCTGGATTGTTTTATCAGTTTTATTACTTCCGAAAATCTATTGTCCATTTTGTTTTTGCTAAAAATTCTTCACAAATTTACAAAATGTTGATTCGAAATTTAGTTTTTGTTGAATAGTTTTGTTGGAGTAGGGTGGTGGGTAACCATATCAGATAACATCAGTCTATCTATAAACCACCATTCCAGCCAAAATGCCATTTTTAGCAAACGTAACAAGTGTTTAAGCTGCAATAGGGAGATTGATTTTTTAAAGGTGTACTTTCTTAGAAGTAAAAGTTGAGCTATACATTAGAAAGCATTTCAAAAATTATGTGGAAAACAATAGGGAGATAATGAAACCGGAGTGATTTAAACTTTTCCTCCATTGTTGGTGTTTTTTCACTAACAATATTTATTTTTTTGTAATTCTCAATGTGTTCATAATTCCAAAAAATTCATTAGAAATAGACTTTTTTTGAACTTTTTTGGATTTTCTATTAAACAACGGATAGTATTATAAAAAAAACGGCGAATTTGCCACACTACCAATAATAAAGCCTTACAAAGTGTTTATTTGTAAGGCTTTATTGTTTTTTTAAGTAGGGAAGACAGGATTCGAACCTGCGACCCCCTGGTCCCAAACCAGATGCGCTACCGGCCTGCGCTACTTCCCTAAACCGGATGTTTCTTAACCAAACTTATGCTGCTTGTTTCCGAAACGGCTGCAAATGTATCAATCATTTTTTGATTGACAAAAAAAATTTACTGAATTTTAAATATTAACATTCGCTCAGCCCCAATGGTATATTTATTGCAAGTCCGCCATCAGCAGTTTCTTTATATTTATGGTTCATATCTAAAGCGGTTTCCCACATAGTTTTTACTACTGCATCTAAAGATACTCGTGCGTTATCGGGATTACTTTGTAAGGCAAGTTGCGCAGCAGTGATAGCTTTTATGGCTCCCATTGTGTTGCGCTCTATACAAGGTATTTGTACTAATCCACCCACAGGGTCGCAAGTAAGTCCTAAATGATGCTCCATTGCAATCTCTGATGCCATTAGGCATTGTCTTACACTACCGCCAAGACATTCGGTGAGTGCTGCCGCTGCCATTGCAGAAGATACTCCTATTTCTGCTTGGCAGCCACCCATTGCTGCCGATATAGTAGCACCTTTCTTAAAGATACTGCCAATTTCTGAAGCACAATATAAAAATTGAAGTATTTTTTCATCACTATATCCATCACAAAAAACAACATAATACATCAATACAGCAGGGATAACACCGGCTGCGCCATTGGTAGGTGCAGTAACTACTCTACTGAACGAAGCATTTTCTTCATTAACGGCAAGTGCAAAACAGCTTACCCAATCTAAAGTATATTTAAAACCATCGCCATTACTACGAATGCTTTGCATCCAATCTTCAAAGTTTGTAAATGGTTTTCCTTTTAAAAGTTTTTTATTCAGTTTGGCTGCTCTACGTGCCACACCCAATCCACCTGGTAATACACCTTCTTTATAACAACCACGAGTTATACAGTCGCGCATTGTTTCCCAAATTCTTAATGTACCGGCTTGGGTAATTTCTTCCTTTCGCCAAGCGGTTTCGTTTTCTATAACTATTTCCGAAATGCTTAAACCCGTTTTGAGACACCAATGCAGTAAATCTCTCGCATCGTCTATCGGGAAATGCAACTCAATATTGTTTTTATTATTAGTATCGACATTTTCTTGCTCTACAAAACCACCACCAATAGAATAATAAGTATCGGCAATGTTTTCGCCATTTTCTAAAGTACACAAAAAGGTAAGTGCATTAGGGTGGTAGGGTAGGCTTTCGTTCATTAAAAACTCTATATCCACTTTAGGGTTAAAGGCTATTGTTTTTTCGCCTGATAGGTTTAGAATTTTGCTTTCATTGATTTGTGCAATGGTACTGTCGATAATATTTACATCGAAAGTTACTGGGTCTTCGCCACAAAGTCCTAAAATTACAGCTACATCGGTTCCGTGCCCTACGCCCGTTTTTGCCAAAGAGCCGTAAAGTAGTGTTTGTATTTTCGTTACGTTTTGTAGTTTGTTTTCATTTTTTAATTTATCTAAAAACAAAAGTGCGGCACGCCAAGGACCTAAAGTGTGCGAACTGCTGGGACCTACACCGATTTTAAAAATATCAAAAATAGAAATGCGTTCGTTGGTTTGCATATATATTAATGTGTGTGTTACTTCTTTAAAAACAAAAGTAATGCTTTATTGAACAAATTTTTCAATAATGTTTTTTTGGGAAATATTAAAGATGAATACAGATGGCATTACATAGTCTAAATAAATCTAACAATCACTTAACCAATAATATTACTATAATTTCTACCTTTACCTAATTAATATTATTTTAGGCTTATGACATCAAATATTACACATTCATCAAAACAAGGAATTGGGCATTATACCATACAGTTTATACGCATTTTAGTAGGTGTGTTGTTTATCTTTTCGGGATTGGTAAAAGCTAATGACCCTATGGGGCTCGCATATAAAATGGAAGAGTTTTTTGAACTCTGGCATATTACTTTTATGTCGCCTTATGCTTTGTTTTTTTCGATTACTATTATTGTATTTGAGATAGTAGCCGGCGTGGCTTTACTCTTGGGTTATGCCTTTCGTTTGTTTTCTGTGCTACTGCTATTGTTAATGATATTTTTTACTTTCTTAACTGCCTATGCTGTATGGTATCAATGGGCTAATCAGAGAGAATTGGCTTGTGGATGTTTTGGAGATTGTATTCCGCTAACAGCTAATCAGAGCTTTACAAAAGATATTATTTTAGTAATACTCGTGGTTATATTACTCTTTGCAAAAAATAAAATTAAACCTTTATTCAAAAGACATATAGCTACATCGTTAATGATTTTGTCGGTGTTTTTTTCTCTATTTATACAATGGTATGCTTTGGAGCATTTACCCTTTGTAGATTGTCTGGCGTACAAAAAAGGTAATAACCTTTGGGAAAAAATGCAAGTACCCCAAAATGCCATTCCGGATCAGTACCAAACTACTTATTATTACAAAAATACCGTTTCGGGAGAAAAGAAAACTATGCCGGATAGTGAGTTTTTAACAAGCAAAATTTGGGAAGATTCTACTTGGGTAGAAGACAAAGAACCCCAAACTATATTATTGAAAAAAGGGAATGCAACTCCTGTAATAGCCGATTTTAATTTGTACGATTTTCAAGGGAATAACCATACAGAGTTTATAATTAGAGATAAAGGCTACACATTTATTTGGTTTCTTAAAGATGTAAATACTACAAACGAAAAAAATATTGATAGAATAAAAAATATAGTAGCACAATCCGAAGCGATGGGGGTTAAATTTTATGTTGCGGTTTCTAACAATCAAGAAGATACAGACCGATTTTTGATGAAGCACGGTTTAGAATTATACACATTTTCGATTGATGCCACTGTGTGTAAAACATTGATGCGCACTAATCCTGGCTTAATGCTACTACATAATAGTGTAGTGCAAGATAAATGGAGTTACAACGATTATCCAAAGTCTTTTGAGATTGACGAAAACCAAAATATGAAACTAAAGTAATTGCAGCTGATGCAAAATGAATCTGAAGCTAACAATAAGGCAAGGCAAAAAATGAAGATGTACAAATATTTGTTTATTACAATGCTTGTAGCTTCTGCTTGGGTATTTTTTACCATTGTTTTAGGGTATAAATATTTTCATTTTACCAAATTAATTGCTTATTTGTTTATGTTTGTTGTGTTTATTGGTTTTGGTGTTTTTTACAGAAAACAATACTTAAAATTCAAAAAGCAATAAACCAATACATAAAACAAACAACTCCGAGCGATAATATGTATGCATAAAGTATCTAAATTTAAGTTTTTATTTGTTGCTGTTTTGGTGCATTTGCTTTGGTTTATAGCTGCACTTTATTGGAAAAACATTTACAATAATGATACGTGCGAGTACTATTATTTGTTTCAAAATATTATGTCGGGCAATTACTATGCCGGCAATCCGGCTTTGCCATTTGAAGAATTATATATTAGTATAAGAACTCCATTATACTCTTGGTTTTTACAAATTATTCATACTATTGTCAATGATAATTTTGCTGTAATTTTTGTTCAAAATGTAATAAGTATATGTACTTGTTATTATATCTTTCGTATATTTTCTAAATATGTTGATGTATCCAAGCAGTGGATTTATTGGCTGTTAATATTAGCCCATCCGATGCAATTAATGTCGGCTAATATGTTAGTGCCGGAAATGCTTTTGCAGGTATTTTTAATGCTTTATTTTGGCAATCTTGTACAATACATTTATACCGGTAAGCAAAAATTATTTTTACCGATGTCTTTATGGTTGATATTAGCAATGGCGGTCAAGCCTGTAGCTTATCCTATAATGGTACTACATTTATTGTTTGCAATTTGGCAAGCTGTAAAAAATAGATTTGTTTGGAATATCGCCATAGCTATAATGCCATTATTAGTAGTGTTTAGTTATGGAAAATGGAATGAACAAAGAAGTGGTGTGTATCATATTACAACATTACAACCACATAATTTTATTAATGTTTGGTTGCAGCAATATCATAGCGAAAAATATGACTTAGAAGAATCGCTAAGATTAAAACGTATTGCTCAAAATGAACTTGCAAATGAACCTGATTTTGCTTCTCGTTATACTAAGGCTACAGAAATGTTTAAAGATACTGTTAAAGCAAATTTTGTAGGTTATGCGTTGTTTCATTCCTCTAAGTCTTTACGCTATTTTATAAATCCCGGAAAGGGAGAGTTAGACCTATTTACCGGATATACGCAATACAGCAGTCTTAATAGTAAATCCAAAAAAGAAAACTTTGATTTAGCTTTAAAAAATGGTGGTGTGCGTGGCGTTTGGGATTATTTTAAAAATTATCCTCTGTTAATAGCTATTGTATTAATTGTACTTATGAATGGTCTTAGGGTAATAGGAGTTGTTTTTTTTATGGTGCAAAAAAAGCATTTGTTTATTCTGAAAATAATTTTACTGATTTGGTTTGGATACTTTGCTGCTGTTAGTGGACCTATTTCTAATTATGCCAGATATATAATACCTGTATTGCCTATCCTCTCTATCTGTGCTGCAATCGGTTGGAGCAATTTTTTAGCTAAAAGGAAAAAAAGTATAGAATAGTTTTGCAGTTATTATTTGAAACTATATTGCCACTTTACACCGACCAATACTTCCTTAACAACCATTCAGCTACTGCTAATAATAATATCAGAAAGAACAACCATTTTTTGTCTATAAAATTCTCTACGCTTTTTATGGTGTGTAATACAGGTTTTATGTTTTCGTTTGCTTTAATGCTTCCCGATAATTGTAGCATATTGTCTAAAGTGTAAAACTGCCCTTGGCTTTGCTGTGCCAAATTAGAAAGTAGTACAAAATCGGAATGACTACGTAACCATTCTAAGGGTTCGGCTTGTACAAAAAACTCTGCAGCTGCGGTATATTGCTTTCCCGATAATTGCGTGGCTGCTTGTAATGTATATTTTCCGTGTGCTAATAATCCTAAATTTATACGGTAAGAATTTCCTGCTTTATCAAAATTAAATTTCTGAGAATTACCACTGCTGTCGTTCAATGTTATTGTAGCTTCGGGAGTATTAATGAGTTCGCCGGCAGCATTTTTTAAAGTAGCAAAAACCTGTACCGGCTCATTTTCGCTTAGCACATATTTATCTAAAAATATCCTAAAAGGTCTATTGTCTTTTTTTACAGAAAGCAAAGCAACCGTTTGTCTGATAAGCTCGTGCGTAGTATTTTTATTTTTACTGTTTTTGTATTCATAAAACCCCCACCGCCACAATCCTTCTCCTGCTGTAATGGCAAATGGTGTATTCTCGTTTACATAGAGCCATAGCGGATATTGGGTATTTACACTGCCTATTTTTTGATACATTAACACTTGTGCATTTCCTTTGATGGTATAGTTGCCAAAGGGCGAACGCAAAGGTGGTGCTTTGTCTAAAACTACTTGAATATTTTCGGGTAAATGAAACAAATTAAACGTATTGTGCAGCAAAGGCAAAGCATCGTTCATAGCATTGCCACCATTTATTTGCAATGTATTTTGTATTCTGTTAAATAATGGAATATTACTTCTTTCGCCTAATATATACCAAATAGGAGTTTGCTCCGGTATGGCATTAAAATTATTAGAGGTCTTCTCTGGAATTTGATGCGCTATTACTAAATTATATTTAGAAATGTCGGTAGGGGTATTACTACCTGTATGCACTGTTAATTTGTATTGCGGAAAACTTTCTAATGCTTCTCTAATAATATTAATGTCGGGGTGTGTAGCTGCTGACCAAAGTAATATGTCAATGGTTTCTTCGGTAACTTCTACATAAAAATCGTGGCGGTTGTTGTGGTAATTTTGTTCTTCTTCTATTTTAGAAACATTAACGGAATAGTGCTGTAAGCCTTTGCTATTGGCTTTTGCCTCAAAGGTTATAGAAGTAGCATAGTCGTTTTTGTCAATAGAAATATTTTTAGATTGCACTACCATTCCTCTATGCAGTAATTCTACTTTGGCAGTATTACCCATTAATTTAATAGCATTAATATCTGCCATTACTTCAAATTTAGCGTCGAGGCTTACTATTTTATTGGCATACACTCTACTTACCCAAATATCTTTAGGCAATGTACTGTCGCCGATACCGACGGTATAGATAGGGGTATTTTTTAATGCAAAAATGGATAAGGGCTCTGCTCCTTCGTTATACACGCCATCTGAAAGTAAAACCACCGCACCCATATTGCTACCAGAGTATTGGTCTGCTACGGATTGCAATGCTTGAGCAATATTGGTAGTGTGTTGGTTAAAACTAAAAAAACTATCTTTTGAAATACCGGAACCAAAACCTAATTGCACCACTTCGTATTCGCTTTGCAAATCTTTTTTCAAATCCTGAATAGCACTTCTGTATTGAGTAGTGTCTTTATCTAATGCTTTTTGGAGCGATTGCGATTCGTCTTGTAATATGACAACTAAAGGCTTTTCCTCTTCTGTTTTATTGGTAACAAATGGAGGAACAAACAATAAAATAGAAACTGTAAAAATCAACAGAAAACGCAAAAGTGCAGGCAACCATTTTACAGGTATGTTTTTGTTTTTATCTTTGTAAAATACATAAGCGGCAGGAATTATTGCAATAAGAAAACAAATAAGCCAATACATACAGAGTGCAATTCGTCAGTTAATTTTTTTCAAGATTGCCAAAGATAAATGATTTTATAATTGTTGGAAGGTAAAAGTATTAATTTACCCCTATAAAAGGGATACAAGGTAACATAAGTATTATTACTTTTGCCGAAATACGAAAAAAAATAATTTCTAATTACACACACAAATTTTTTTAAAAGAATTAAAATGAAAAAAATATTACTCAGCTTTATTACAGCTTGTACGCTATTGAGTACTACTGCTAAGGCAGACGAAGGTATGTGGATACCAATGCTAATTGGTAAAAATTATGCAGAAATGCAACGACTTGGGCTTCGTCTTACCGCAGATGATTTATACCACGCTAACCAATCGAGCCTTAAAGATGCTATTGTACATTTTGGAGGTGGCTGTACAGGCGAAATGATTTCCGCAAATGGTCTTCTTATTACTAATCATCACTGTGGGTATGGAAATATAGCTGCGCTGAGTACTGTCGAAAACAATCATTTGGATAATGGTTTTTGGGCTAAAAACTTACAGCAAGAACTTCCCGCTAAAGGTTTAAGTGTAAAATACTTAATTAGTATGACCGACGTTACCGACAAAATAAATGCTGCAAGTGCAAAAGGTAACGAAGAAAAAAGAAAGAAAAATAAAGAAAAAGCAATTGAAGACATTCAGAAAGCAGCCGAACAAAACGGTCAATACCAAGCGAGAGTTGCTGCATATTTTGGAGGCAATCAATATATTTTATTAGTCTATGAAGTATTTACCGATGTGCGTTTGGTAGCTACACCACCACAATCTTTAGGTAAATTTGGTGGCGATACCGACAATTGGATGTGGCCACGCCATACAGCAGACTTTGCGGTATTTAGAGTATATGCCAATAAAGACAATAAACCTTCAGAATATGCTGCTGCCAATGTGCCTTACAAACCAAAACATCATTTACCGGTTTCTATAAAAGGAGTTAAAGAAAATGATTACTCTATGGTTGTAGGTTATCCCGGCAGAACTAATCGTTACGAAACTTCGCACGGTGTAGATTTAGCCATTAACGAAACCAACCCTTCGGTAGTAAAAATAAGAGATATGCGTTTGGGTATTATGCGTAAATATATGCAGCAAGACCCTTCGGTTAAATTAATGCTTGCTTCTAACTATGCAAGTATTGCTAACTATTGGAAATATTTTATTGGTCAGACAGAGCAATTGAAAAGATTAAATGTTATTGGCGAAAAAAGAAAACAAGAAAATGAATTTATTAAGTGGAGTGAAAAGAATAATAAATCTTATGCTAATTTAATGGATAAATTTGCTAAAGTAAATGCAGATTACAAACCTTATGCCCGACATAATGTGTATTATAGAGAATGTTTTTATGCATCTACATTAGTGCGTTTAGCCGGCTCTACAAAAAAACTACACGAATTACTCGAAAGCAAAAAAAGCAATCAAAAAGATATAGATGCTGAAATAGCTAAATTAAAAAGAAATAAAGAGGCAATTAAAAAGTCATTCGTTTTGAACTTAGAAAAAGATATGCTTGCTCGTACAGCAGAGTTGTTTTATAACGATGTACCCAAAAGCCAATTGCCCGATGTGTATCAAAAATATATCTTTAAAACTTTTGGTGGCGACAATACTTCTAAAACCTTTGAAAACTATGCTAATCACGTATTTGCCAATACATTTTTATTAGATGAAATTAGATTTGAGTCTTTTTGTAAAAATCCTAATTTGGCAACTTTAAACAATGATGCAGCTGTACAATATGCATATAGTTTTATGAATAATTATGAAAACCATTACGAAAAATTTACAAAAACTTATACAGAAGATAAAGCCGAATTGCATCAAAAATATGTAAAAGGTATTATGGAGAAAAACAAAAACAAATTAATGTACCCTGATGCCAACAGTACGATGCGTATTACTTATGGAAGTGTTGGTGGATATAGTCCTCAAGACGCCGTTACGTATAAATATTATACTCATTTAGATGGTCTTTTGGCAAAATACCAACCCGGAGATTTGGAGTTTGATTTACAAAAAGACTTTTTAGAGTTAGCAAAAACTAAAAATTATGGAAGATATGCAAATGAAGACGGAGAGTTAGTTACTTGCTTTGTTACCAATAACGACATTACCGGTGGTAATAGCGGTAGCCCTATGATAAATGGTAATGGAGAGCTTACGGGCTTAGCTTTTGATGGCAACTGGGAAGCAATGAGTGGAGATATAGCATTCGATAAAAACTTTAAACGTACTATTGCTGTGGATATTAGGTTTGTTCTTTGGCTTATCGACAAATATGGTGGAGCTACCAATCTTATAGACGAAATGGATATAAGAGAATAAAATTATTAGAAGACTAATTTTAAAAAAAAATAATGCCGACAATATTTATTGTCGGCATTATTTTTGGCAGTTATACAATAGCATATCGCCTTTTTATGATAGCAATGGTTTTAATACATCAAAATTTAAAGTTTACTATTTCCTTACTTTAAATTCCATTTTACTCCTAAGCTAATCCATCTGCCTGGCATCGGTACTACACCGCTTTCGATATATTGGATATTTAATAAATTAGAGGCATCTATATAAACCTTGAAATCTTTAAATTGATAGCCCAAACGAATATCGGTAATATTGTAATTACGGATATTGTGTGTAGCCGTATTGTTACTGTTTAATCGATATAAATAGCGGTTTGCTAATGCAATATCCCATTTTTCGTAAAAAGTAAAATTTAGTCTTGTAATCCATTGGTGTTTTAAGCTATTGATTGTATATCGGGAAAGTACAGTATTATCGTCGTTATTGAGTTGTGGGTTTAGGTAAGTATATCCCAAATACAATAAACCTTTGGTATGGTTGCTGATATGGAAATGCTTGTGTGTGTTGAGGTTTATTCCGAAAGTGCGTACCCAAAAATAGTTTTGAGGCATCCAAGGAAGTGTAGTGTCGGTGCGTGTCCAATCTATAAAATCTCTACCATCTCTGTAAAATGCAGACAGTGAAGCATATAGTTTATTGTATCTGTATTTTGTGCCTATTTCGTAGGTAGTAGCCCATTCCGGTTGTAAATCAGCATTGCCAACATTAGATGGTCCTTTGTAATATAAATCGGTAAAAGTCGGAATTCGCTGACCGGAGCCAATACTGCCGTAGAGCCTTAATTTAGGTAAAATTTGCCAACCCAAATCTATTCCCGGATACACTTTAAATCCAAAAACATTATTGTAATTTCCAAATGTCCCAATGGTAATATCATACTTAGAAGATGTTTTAAATCGGTATTCTACAAACATACCGGTATTGTTACGGTTGTTTTTGCCTAAATTATTACTGTTGATATATTCCATTCGGGTATTTAGCCCAATACCCAAAACGCCATATTGTGTTTGATACGAACTATTTATTGAGGCATCTACAATATTAGTTTCGTGGATATTGTGGTATGCCGAAGGATTTTGACGGATAAAAATGTAATCGTCTTTAGCATATCGGAATTGCAGGTTGGGTTCTATTTTCCATTTGTCGTTCATTTTTATTTGTCCGGATATTCCGGCAATAAACACCTGAACGTTTTCTGTAGAATTGGCATCTGCCGGTGCGGCATAAAAGCTGTTTGCACCAAAATCATTGTTGATATAACCTGCCGTTGTAGATATTCTGAGTTTGTCTTTTTCGTAATTGTTTTGATAATAAATTTTAGTATTTTTAAATGCCGTATTGTATCTGTAGCCATTACCAGCATCGTGGCTCAAGGCTAATAATTGAGATATATTTTTAGTATTTAAATTAATGGCAGCTTCTGCTCCATAGTTCATAAAAGTATTGCCTGTAGAGTCGTTTTTTCGAAAAGAAGAGCCCGAATAAACGTGAGTATTTATATTATTTTTATTGGTAGTTTTGGTTACAATGTTGATGACACCCATCATTGCGTTAATACCATAAATTCTTGCAGCAGCCCCTTTTAATACTTCTATTCTTTCAATGGCAATTAATGGAATAGGAATATTCATAGTATTGTGCCCGGTTTGCGGGTCGTTCATTTTTATGCCATTTACCAAAATTAAAGTTTGGTCGAAACCGCCGCCGTCTATACCTATATCTGCTTGTGCGCCATTTACACCTCTTTGCCTTACATCTATTCCGGAAATATATGCAAGCAGTTCATTAACAGTACGGATGGGCAATTTTTGAATGGTAGCTTTATCTATAATTTCTATATTTCTATTGTGTTCCCAAAATGGTATTTTAATGCGTACGCCTTCAATTAATGCATCGTTGTCGGAAGTGTAAATTTTAATGTCGGTATTGATAACATCTTTAACACTTTGAGCGTTGAGCGTGTCTTGCGCATAAGTTATAGTACTCAAGAATGTACACAGTATGGATATTCTGAAAGTTGTAGAAATTGTCATCAGTTTTTAAAATTTGGGTGGCAAAACTAATGTATTGTTATTAATTGTTGTTAGGCCGTTTGTATATTGTGGACTTGCTTAATAGCTACAATAAATACCCTTGCTTTTACTGTTGCAAAATTTTATAAAATAACAGTATAAACAAACACAACGGGTATTGCAAAAAGCAACGAATCGAATCGGTCTAATGCGCCGCCGTGTCCGGGCATAATGCTACCCGAATCTTTTACTCCGGCTATTCTTTTTAATTTAGACTCGAATAAATCTCCAATAATGCCCGGTATGGCAGCACACATAGCTATTGCCAACATATCGTAAAGACTAAATTCCGGCATCCACTGAAACACACTGTGTATTAACCATACTGCTACTAATGTAAAGATAACACCACCTATTGTACCCTCCCACGTTTTCTTTGGAGAAATAGAAGAAAATGGCGTACGACCAATAAAAGAGCCGGTAATGTAAGCCATAGTATCGTTAGTCCAGATAATTAAAATGAGGATTAATGGTAGGTTGTTTTGTATCATAAATAATCCTAAAAATAATGCCATTGGCAAAGCGATATAGAGCAATGCTGTAAGTGCACTAAATCCGGCTGTTAATGCTGTATTTTTCTGTAATAGTGTTAGGCTTAAAATAATAATAGGAATGAGTGCAATAAAACACAATGCCATTAATGTTTCTTCTCGAAAAAGAAGTGCAGAAAGTGCAATAGCAACAGCAGATATTTGTGTTAGTAAATGTACCCATTTAGGGAAATAACTATCCGCAAAAAGTTTTTGCGACATTGCCATAAACTCCTTAATACATAAAAATTGAATGAGCAATGTAAGTATAAGAAAAGAACTGAAATCCCACATTAACCCAAATAACATTACAGCACAAAATATAATAGCAGTTCCAAGTCTTTTGAAAAAAACATTCCAGTTCATAAGTCAGATATATAATTCGATAAATAAAATTAATGTATAAAAACAGCTATCTTAATTCTAAGATAGCTGTTCTATATAATAACGTCCAATAATTATGCTGCTTCTTTTTTAGTGTTTTTATTGCGTTTTTTTTCAGCGTGAGCCAAAGCAGCCTCTCTAACCCAACTGCCATTTTCCCATGCTTTTTTACGCGTTTCTAACCTTTCTTTATTACAAGGTCCGTTACCTTTTACTACATTCCAAAATTCGTCCCAATTTATTTCGCCATAATCGTAATGTCCTTTTTCTTCGTTCCATTTTAAATCTTTATCAGGAATGGTTAGTCCTAATATATTAGCTTGCTCTATGGTAACATCTACAAATTTTTGGCGGAGTTCATCGTTAGAGAATCTTTTTATTTTCCACTGCATACTTTGTTGTGTATTTGGACTACTATCGTCTGTAGGTCCAAACATCATTAACGACGGCCACCACCAGCGATTTAGAGCATCTTGTGCCATTCTTTTTTGTATGGTAGTACCTTTACTCAAGTTGAGCATTATTTCAAATCCTTGTCTTTGATGAAAGCTCTCTTCTTTGCATACCCTAATCATAGCTCTGCTATAAGGACCATAAGAAGCACGACAGAGCGGTACTTGATTCATAATAGCGGCACCATCTACTAACCAGCCTATGGCTCCCATATCTGCCCAAGTAATAGTAGGATAGTTAAATATAGAAGAATACTTAGCTGTACCATCGTGGAGCTGCTCTAAAAGAGTATCTCTTGTAACGCCAAGAGTTTCTGCGGCACTATATAAGTATAATCCATGCCCTGCTTCGTCTTGTACTTTAGCTAACAATACTGCTTTGCGTCGTAGAGAGGGAGCACGAGTAATCCAATTGCCTTCGGGTAACATACCCACTATTTCGCTATGTGCATGTTGGGATATCTGACGAATTAATGTTTGTCTGTACTTTTCCGGCATCCAATCTTTGGGTTCTATGCGCAATTCATTGTCAATTTTTTCTTGAAATCTTTGCGCTAATATATCTTCACTCATTTTACAATGTTTTTATTTTTCTATATTGCTAATACAAAAGTAAGATAATACTCGGAATTTTAATAATGGAATGTTTGCTTGTAATCGTTACCTACATTTCATATTGGTATAAAGTTTATGATACTCAATCAAACTATTTATTCTTTCCACAAAAAAGGGTATAAAATAAGGGAAAGAACTACTATCATAACATCTAAAGCCACGAGTAAAAATAGCATTTGTAGCCATCCTTCTTGTACCACGCTCGATACAGTAGCTAAAGACATTTTACTTAAAATCATTAATAATGGTACGGCAACGGGAAAGCCCAAAATAGCCATTAATGCAATGTTTTGGCGAGCCTGTGCAGCTATGGCAGCAATAAATGTAAATAATATAGAAAGGCTTGCCGCTCCTAAGAGCATAGTAACCAAAAACTTTTTAGTATCTAATAATGGATTGCCTAAGATAACCGTAAAAATTGCAAAGGAAATAACAGACAAAACCAACATCAGTATTGTGCTGTATATAAACTTTGAAACCATTATACTTACCGGAGATACCAAAGTGTAGTAATAGCGTGTGCGGTTTTCGTTTTCTTGCATAAAACTTTTAGCTACTGCATTTACCGTTACAAATAATTGCATTAACCAAAACAACACATTCCAAGCTGCACCCTCTTGTTTGTTTGCCATCATATAAATAACAAAAACAGTACTTGCTATGTACAGCAATGCGCCAAAAAGTGTATGTTTTTGTCGCCATTCTAATAAGAAATCTTTTTGGGTAAGCGATATAATCTGTTTAATGTTCAATGTATCTCGAAAGTATTACTGTGTTTTTTTGTTTTAATAATAGATGATTCTAAATTGTTTGCAAATGTAGTTATATCCGTTTTTTATACAAAACTTATATAATGTGCAGTATGTACCGTTTTATTATTTTTCTAAATTAAGAAAACAATCGCAAAAAGCCAATTGGTTTTTGCGGGTAAGGGAGCAGGGATTTTCAATTAGTGGCTAATTCCGCTCTTTTTCCAAGTTGATTATGTAAAATCACTCGCCGAGCGATTACCTTTAACCGAAACAAAAATACATTAAAAATGGAAGCAATTAAAAAAACAGTAAGAAATTATTTATTGGTATCGATGTGCATAAAAAGTGTTGGAGCATTAGTATCCGTACCGATATAGCACATTGTAAAACCTACTTATCACCCCTTTCTGCAGATGAGCTTTTCGATTATGTACAGTGCCATTTTAAGGATTACGAAGTAAAAGTATGTTACGAGGCAGGTTGTTGTGGTTTTTGGGCAGAGAGAGCATTTTTAAATTTTGGTTGGCAGTCCACATTTTCATTAATCTGGCAGATGTACCACATATAGACAAACAAAATTACCAAAAGAAAGATGAGATAGATAGCAACAATCTGAGTAAACAATTACAGTCCGATACGCTTAGAGCCAACAAACTGGGAGACATATAAAATTATTTATTTGCCTTCTTGGGAGGAATTGTGCTTTACATAGGATACGATGTTAGCGGTAGTATTAATTAATGTCAAGTTTTCTAGCTAACTTATTTCGATTAGTCATATACAACCTTACAATCTATGCTGGGGTATTCATCGTTCATATCACTCAAACACTTTTCTAAACGTCCGCAGTCTGCTGGAAATCTGTTTTTAAATTGCTTGTAGTTTTTAAAGGTCAATTGTTTTGGCATTTCTACAAGTCCAGTCACGGCATCCCAAAAAGCGTCCCAATTTTTCCCGTAAAATGACGGGAATGCTAATCTGTCCGCAAGTAACCGATGTAAATCGTCAGTTGTATTAACTGTTGAACAGTCAATGATGACCTCCCGGCGTCTTAAAGACGATATAGTATTTTCAAAGTCATTCTTAAATTCTTCGATACTGATGTATGACTTGTCAGGGATTATGTCAAACAAACCGGTTTCTTCTGTCACCAAACTTAAACCTAACTCGCTTTCGAAAATTTGTATCACATATAATTCGTCCTCAATAAAAATGTCGATCATTACTGCGCCAGAGTCAAAATGGTGTACTTCATATCGGACGTCTAAAACGTCTAGTTGCTCAATAATGTAAGGAAATAAATCTTTCATTGGGTTGTTCAGAGATATTCTGACTAACGTCAATTTTAGTCATTGATTTTCAATTAATGGCAAATTTCCGTTAGCTATAAAACGCAACTGTTTTGGAATGGTGGGGGATTACCTACAACAAATACATAGCTGTATGGCTTTCTTTCACATCTTTAAGCCCATCAGGGAAACCACTGTACAGTAGCTCGCCGCCTTTATCGCCACCTTCTTTGCCAATATCTATAATCCAACCTGCATTGCGTATTACATCAGTATTATGCTCTATTACAATTATGGAATGTCCTCTTTCTATAAGTGCGTAAAAAGAGTGCAATAATTTATTTATATCGTGAAAATGTAAGCCCGTTGTAGGCTCGTCGAAGATAAATAAGATATGCTCACTACTATTGTTTTTGGCTAAAAATGAAGCAAGTTTAACTCTTTGTGCCTCTCCTCCGCTCAGCGTATCCGACGACTGCCCTAATTTAATATAACCCAAACCTACATTGCTTAATGGTTGTAACTTATCGGCTACTTTTTTCTTTTCTTTAAAGAAAATTATTGCTTCATCTACACTCATTTCCAATACATCAAAAATGTTTTTTTCGTTGTAGGTAACATCTAACACTTCTTCTTTAAATCTTTTTCCTTTACACTCTTCGCAAGGCAAATGTACATCTGCCAAAAACTGCATCGAAACCACAATCTCTCCTTCTCCTTTACAGGTATCGCACCGTCCTCCATCAGTATTAAACGAAAAATGCTTTGCTTCAAATCCTCTCATCTTCGACATTTTTTGGGAAGCAAACAAACTTCTAATCTCATCATACGCTTTTATATAAGTTACCGGATTGCTGCGAGAGGATTTACCAATTGGATTTTGGTCTATCATCTCTACACTGCTAAGTTTATGCAATGCTCCTTCTAAAGAACTGTGCAAGCCTGGTTTATCGCTATTTTCTCCGAAATGCCTCAGCAATGCAGGATACAGCGTTTGCTTTACTAATGTGGTTTTGCCCGAACCACTTACTCCTGTCATTACACACAAAGTATTTAATGGAAAAGCAACATCAATTCTGACTAACGTCAATTTTAGTCATTGATTTTCAATTAATGGCAAATTTCCGTTAGCTATAAAACGCAACTGTTTTGGAATGGTGGGGGATTACCTACAACAAATACATAGCTGTATGGCTTTCTTTCACATCTTTAAGCCCATCAGGGAAACCACTGTACAGTAGCTCGCCGCCTTTATCGCCACCTTCTTTGCCAATATCTATAATCCAACCTGCATTGCGTATTACATCAGTATTATGCTCTATTACAATTATGGAATGTCCTCTTTCTATAAGTGCGTAAAAAGAGTGCAATAATTTATTTATATCGTGAAAATGTAAGCCCGTTGTAGGCTCGTCGAAGATAAATAAGATATGCTCACTACTATTGTTTTTGGCTAAAAATGAAGCAAGTTTAACTCTTTGTGCCTCTCCTCCGCTCAGCGTATCCGACGACTGCCCTAATTTAATATAACCCAAACCTACATTGCTTAATGGTTGTAACTTATCGGCTACTTTTTTCTTTTCTTTAAAGAAAATTATTGCTTCATCTACACTCATTTCCAATACATCAAAAATGTTTTTTTCGTTGTAGGTAACATCTAACACTTCTTCTTTAAATCTTTTTCCTTTACACTCTTCGCAAGGCAAATGTACATCTGCCAAAAACTGCATCGAAACCACAATCTCTCCTTCTCCTTTACAGGTATCGCACCGTCCTCCATCAGTATTAAACGAAAAATGCTTTGCTTCAAATCCTCTCATCTTCGACATTTTTTGGGAAGCAAACAAACTTCTAATCTCATCATACGCTTTTATATAAGTTACCGGATTGCTGCGAGAGGATTTACCAATTGGATTTTGGTCTATCATCTCTACACTGCTAAGTTTATGCAATGCTCCTTCTAAAGAACTGTGCAAGCCTGGTTTATCGCTATTTTCTCCGAAATGCCTCAGCAATGCAGGATACAGCGTTTGCTTTACTAATGTGGTTTTGCCCGAACCACTTACTCCTGTCATTACACACAAAGTATTTAATGGAAAAGCAACATCAATATGTTTTAAATTATGCTGATGGCAGTTTTTTAATTCTATAAAATCTATTCTTTTAGGAAGCTGTGTTTTATTATCTGCTGCTACTTTTAATTTTCCGGAAAGGTACTTTGCCGTTAAACTGTTTTCGTTTTTTAGTATGGTTTTTAAGTTACCCGTTGCAATTACTTCTCCTCCCAAATGTGCCGCTAATGGTCCCATATCAATGATATAATCTGCTTCTTCCATCATCATATCGTCGTGCTCCACCACCACTACTGTATTGTTTAAATCTCTTAAATTTTTCAATACCTTTATTAATCTTGCAGTGTCGCGTGGGTGCAAGCCAATGCTTGGTTCGTCGAGAATATATAAGGAGTCGGTAAGGTTACTTCCTAAAAATTTTGTGAGTTGTATCCTTTGGCTTTCGCCGCCAGAAAGCGTATTAGCCAAACGATTAAGCGTAAGGTAACTCAAGCCTACATCTAATAAAGTTTGTAATCTTTGATTAATTTCTGTTAAAATTCTTTGTGCTATTTTTTGCTCGTGATTGGTTAATCGTAAAGATTGAAACCATTGGTGTAAATCAGAAATAGGTAAATTGGATACTATTCCAATATCGGTATTATTAATTTTTACATAAAGAGCATCTTTGCGTAATCTGCTTCCTTCGCAGGCATCACAAACTGTGCGCCCTCTGTATCTTGCTTGTAATATTCTGTATTGAATTTTGTATAATTGCTCTTCTACAAATGCAAAGAAATTATTAATCCATTGCTTTAAGGTTTTCCAATGTTCCGGAGTTAAATCTTTTATCGCTTTATGAATAGGAAATCCTTTTTTTCCTTCTTTTAATATAAAATCTTGTTTCCATTCCGACATTCTGTCGCCCTTCCAAGAAGAGACGGCATCTTCATAAACACTTTTGGTTTTATCGGGTATTACCAAATCTATATCGATACCTAATATTTGTCCAAAACCTTCGCATTTAGGGCAAGCACCATAAGGATTATTAAAGGAGAAAAAGTTAGGCGACGGCTCCTCAAAAAGCATACCGTCTGCTTCAAAACGATTATTGAATGTAACTAATTTTTCTTTCGATTTTTTACTGCCATCTATGGTTAGATTGCAAGTTCCTTCGCTTTCGTAAAATGCAGTCTGCACACTATCTGCAATACGGTGCAATGTTTCTTCTTCGTAATTATCTACACAAACTATTCTGTCTATCAATACAAAAAACTGCGTGTCTTTATTAGATTGAGTTATAGACTTAATAATAGTTTTGTCTTCTTCTATTTCTTCGATATATACAAGTTCGTGGTTGTTTTTGGCAGTAATTTTACTTAGTCTTGTAAAGCCTTTTTGGAGCAATATTTTTAATTCTTCCTCTACACTTCTGCTATTGTGTGTAGCAAAGGGAACTAAAATCTGTACTTTGGTTTCTGGTTCTAAGCTGCATATATAATCTACCACATCACTCACATCATCTTTCTTTACTTCTTTACCCGAAATAGGCGACATTGTTTTGCCTATTCTTGCAAACAGTAATCTAAGGTAATCTTGTAATTCTGTCATAGAGCCAACAGTAGAGCGTGGTGTGCGGGTAACTACTTTTTGTTCGATAGCAATTGCAGGGCATATTCCACTTATATAATCCACATCGGGTTTATCCATTTTCATCAAAAACTGACGAGCATAAGAACTAAGGCTTTCGGCATATCTTCTCTGCCCTTCAGCAAAAAGCGTATCCATAGTTAGCGAAGATTTTCCGGAGCCGGAAACCCCCGTTACCACTACTAATTTATTTTTGGGAATAGCAACACTTACATTTTTAAGATTGTGCATTCGTGCTCCCGAAATGTATATTTCTTCAGCTTGCTTTATTTCTGATTTTTGAGGTGTGATTTTGCTTTTAGTCTTTGTTGCCATTTTCCTAAATATAAGCAGCAAATTTAGTGAATTAGCCTTTGATATTTTTCTCAAAAAAACACTTTGTAGTAATTTGAAATGTGTGTTTGGAATTATTTTTCACTTTGCACCAAAGTATTGCTTGGTGTTTATCGTCTTTAGTAAAAGTTAAGCCTAAAAATAAATAATTACTTAATCTAAAACATGCTTAAAAATACATATATGTACAAACTCATAATGTTTATTGCCGGTGCTACAATATTATTTAGCTCTTGCGACCCTAACAAAAATCAAGAGGTTACGGGATGGAAACCTGTATATCTTAGTGCTGCTGATATGCAAAAAATTGATAACCAAAGCCCTAAACCCATAGTTAATGCAGGTAAAATTTACATTAAAGATTATTTTCTTTTTCAGATAGAAACAGGAGAAGGTATTCACGTAATTGACCTTTCTACTCCATCTGACCCCAAAAAAATTACCTTTATTCGAGTACCGGGGGCGCAAGAAATTAGTATTATAGGCAATAATTTATACACCAACAATTTTAATGATTTGGTAATTTTAAATATCAACGAAATAGAAGAGGTAAAAGTAGTAAATAGAATAGCCGGAACTTTTAACTTATTAAACTCTGAAATACCGCCCGAAACAGGATATTTTGAATGTATAGACAATAGCAAAGGAATAGTTACGGGCTGGCAAAAAACACTTCTTAAAGACCCCCAATGTAGATATTAATATTATCAATGCTATTCCATATAATTTATTTAAAAAAATACTTTCAATTATAATAAACAATGAAAAAGAATATTCTCTATATAGTATTATTTGCAATTTCGCTTCTACTATTAAATGCCTGCAGTAAAGATGGTAATGTAGGTAACGAAAGTCCCGGAACAGGGAAAGGCGGCTCCTTAGCTCGTTTCACCATTGCCCAAAACCACTTGTATGTGGTAGATGGCAGCACCCTTTATACCTACAGCCTTACAGACCCCAATGTTCCGGTTAAAGTAAGCGAATTGCAAATCGGTTTTAATATCGAAACCATTTATCCTTATGGCAATAATTTATTTATTGGCTCTATGGATGCAATGTATATTTACTCCATAAATACCCCATCTAATCCACAATTTGTAGCAACAGCTTCGCACGTAAGAGCTTGCGACCCGGTAGTAGCTAACTATTCTAGAGCTTATGTAACTGTAAGAACCGGTAATAATTGTATGGGCAGCGTAAATGCACTAAAAGTGTATGATATTACTAATATTAATTATCCCACTCAAGTACACGAAGTAAATCTTAGTAATCCTCACGGTTTAGGATTACACGATAGTGGTGTACTGTATGTTTGTGATGCAGGAAACGGTTTAGTGATTTTCAATACCAATGTTGGCGATAATTTGGTACAACAAGGGAAAATTACTGGAGAAGTATTTTTCGATTGTATTCCACTCGATAATATCTTAATCTGTATGATAGAAGGCGGTATGGCTATATACGACATCTCTACACCTCTCGCTCCTGTATTAGTTTCCAAAATTTAGAAACACACACAATATATATTATTACCAAAGGAGTAGATTAATTTCTACTCCTTTTTTTTAGTTTTATTTTGAGATTGGGTCAATTTTATGAGCGAGATCTTTTATGATTTGTTTTTTTGTTAATGTGAAATAAAAATTTACCCCAATAAATTTCTTACAGCAATAATTACATCACTTAAAGCATTTACATTTTGCCCGCCTGCTGTTGCTAAAGTGCTTTGTCCGCCACCGCCACCTTTAATTATTGGGGCTACTACTTCTTTAATGATTTTACCGGCATCTAAACTTGTGTTTTTAACTACAGCATCGCTTAATCCTATACCTACAACAGCTTTGCCATTAATATTGGCAGTAATTACAGCTACGTAATTTTTTAAATCGTTTTTAAAATCTAAACACAGTTTTTTAATGCCGTCCATACTACTTACTTCTACATTAGCACCTATAAATTCTATCGAATGAGATGAGCCGTCAGTTGCATTTAAGGTAATATTTTCTTTTTGTGTTAATAGTTCTAATCGTAGTGAATTAATTATTTGACCTTCTAATTTTTCTACCTGTTTTTCTAAGGCATTTTTATCTTGTAATAATTTTTCAACTGCCTTTATAGGATTTGCAGATTTTAATAAAAATTCAATGTTTTTATTTTCTGAAAGTTTATTAGCAATAAATTGAAATGCTTTTCCTCCGGTAATGGCTTCTACTCTTCTAACGCCTGCTGCAACAGCAGATTCGGAGACAAAAGTACACAAACCAATATACCCTGTGTGTGCTAAGTGCGTACCTCCACATAGCTCGACTGAAAATTCAGGGTCTATTATAACTACTCTAACTTTATCACCATATTTTTCGCCAAATAACGCCATAGCACCCAGTTCGAGAGCTTCTTCTTTAGGCATTTCCTTGATGATAATGGGAATATTTTCTCTTATTTTTTCATTTATTATCTTTTGCACCTTTTGTAATTCTTCGTCTGTAACTTTACTAAAATGCGAAAAGTCGAAACGAAGATAATCGGCTGTAACCAATGAACCTTTTTGTGTTACGTGCGTACCTAATACGGTGCGTAAAGCAGCGTGCATCAAGTGTGTAGCGGTGTGGTTTAATGTAGTTTCAATCCTCAATTCCCAATTTACTTTAGCTATTACCGCTGCATTTATATTCTTCGGAAGCTTGTCTGTAATATGAATAATGAGATCGTTTTCTTTTTTGGTATCGGTAACAAATATTTCTTCTTCATCAAAAATTAAAACACCCTTATCGCCAACTTGTCCGCCACTTTCGGCATAGAAAGGAGTAGTGTTGAGTACTATTTGATATTGCGTTTTGTTTTTAGCTTGTACTTTTCTGTATTTTACTACATCTGTGGTAACATTTAAATCGTCGTAACCCACAAAGGTAATTTTATCGGTATCATTTACGGTAGTCCAATCGCCGGCATCTATTGTAGTAGCTGCTCGCGAGCGATTTTTTTGCTGTTGCATTTCTATATCGAAACCGGCTTCATCTACAGTAGCATTTACTTCTTTAGCCATTAGCGTAGTAAGGTCTAACGGAAATCCGTAAGTGTCGTATAGTTCAAATGCAAAACTACCATCAACAGTATTTGTTGATTTATTGTTTTGAAAATAATCATCGAAGCGTTTAATACCTTTTTCTAATGTTCTCAAAAATCCTTCTTCTTCTTCTTTAATTACTTTGGTAATAAAATCTTTTTGCGCTTCAACTTCTGGAAATACATCTGCAAATTGCGCACTAATTTGTGGTATTAGTTGGAATAAAAGCGGTTGTTTGTAATCGAGATAGGAGTAATAATACCTAACGGCACGCCTTAAAATTCTTCTAATTACATATCCTGCTCCGGTACTTGCCGGCAACTGACCGTCGGCAACGGTAAATGTAATAGCTCTAATATGGTCTGCTAATACTCTAAAAGCAATGGCTTGTTTAGTGTCGCTATAATCGTATTTGTTATCCGTTAGTTGTTCTATAATAGATATTGTAGGGGTAAAAATATCGGTATCGTAATTGCTTTGTTTACCTTGCAATACACGAACCAATCGTTCAAAACCCATACCTGTATCTACGTGCTTAGCAGGCAGGGGGTGTAGGCTACCGTCTTTTTGGCGGTTAAACTGCATAAATACATTGTTCCAAATTTCGATAACCTGAGGGTGGTCGGCATTTACTAAACTTGCTCCGTTTATTGCATTTCTTTCTTCTTCGTTTCTGCAATCTATATGTATTTCGCTACAGGGTCCGCAGGGTCCGGTGTCGCCCATTTCCCAGAAATTATCTTTTTTATTTCCTTTTAAAATGCGGTCTTCGTTAATCCATTTTTTCCATTCGTTATACGCTTCATCGTCAAAGGGCAAGCCATCTTTTTCATCGCCTTCGAATACAGTAACATAAAGCCTTTCTTTGTCTATACCATAAATATTTGTCAATAATTCCCAACTCCATTCTATGGCTTCTTTTTTAAAATAATCGCCAAAGCTCCAGTTACCCAACATTTCGAACATAGTATGATGATAGGTATCTACTCCTACTTCTTCGAGGTCGTTGTGTTTACCGCTTACGCGCAAGCATTTTTGGGTATCGGCTACTCTTGTTGCATCGGGTGTTTTGTTGCCCAAAAAGTAATCCTTAAACTGATTCATTCCGGCATTGGTAAAAAGCAAGGTTGGGTCGTTTTTAACCACTATTGGAGCAGAGGGAACAATGGTGTGTCCTTTACTTTTAAAAAAATCTAAAAACTGTTGGCGTATCTGTGAAGCAGTCATTTTTTGTAATTGCTTTATATAAAATGATATAATTTTTTTCTAAGAATGTGCAAATATCTTAATTCCATTACAAATTAAATAATAAACCTGAAATATTAGTTGTAGATGATTAGTAAGTAGAGCCCAAATTATATAACTTAGATTTTATTAACAACTACTAATTCACTTAAAATTTAACTTCGCTCATTCATTCAACAAGTGCTTTACTAAATCAAGAAAGTGCTTTTTATTATATGCGGTACTTATTTTCTTTATTATTTTTTACTTTTTTCTCAATTATTTCTTTTGCACAAAACATTGGAAACAGTGTAGTGAAGATTTCTGTAATTAAGCAAGAATACGATTATAGTCAACCTTGGCAAAAATCTAAGCAGTCCAAATCGTCGGGTTCGGGTTGTATTATTGAAGGTAATAGAATACTTACCTGTGCACACGTTGTAGAGTTTGGAGAATTTATAGAAATTAGAAAACCCAAAGATTCTCGTAAATATACAGCTTCAATAGAGTACATAGCTCCTGAATACGATTTGGCTATTTTGCGAATAGAAGATTCGAGTTTTTTTAGAAAAACCGAACCCGTTACCATTGGAGATTTACCAATGTCGGGCAATAAACTAACGGTTTACGGTTTCCCTACAGGAGGAAACGATTTGAGTATTACTTCAGGAATTGTATCGAGAATTGAAAATATAGAATATAGTTATAGTAATCATTTAGATTTAGGCATACAGATAGATGCTGCAATTAATCCCGGTAATAGTGGCGGACCAGTAATAAGCGATACAACATTAATTGGTTTAGTATTTCAGGTTAGAAATAGTGGGCAAAATATAGGTTATATGATACCCACTACTGTTATAAAATCATTTTTGAATGATATTGCAGATAGTGTTTATGACGGCCCGGTACCCTTATTGTTACAATGGCAATCATTGGAAAGCCCTACGCTTAGAAGGTGTTATGGAGTGTTAGATACAATAAGTGGTGTGCTAATAAATAAAGTGAATTACTGCTCAGCTCTTAGAGGTTATCTTCGACCAGATGATATACTAATTGAAGTTGATTCTTTGATGATACAAAACGATGGTTCAACATATCTAAGTAATGGTATTAAAACAACTTTTGAAACTATTATAAAAAATAAAGTAACCAACGATACTGTTCATTTAAGATTATTACGACAGGGTGTAGATACCGGTATTTTTGTACCTTTACGTTATACTTATTTTAAGCATTATTTACTACCCAAAGTAAATTTAGAGCCAAAATATTATATTGAAGGAGGGTTTGTATTTACTACTCCGTCTTTTAATTATTTTCAAAATGAGAGTTATTGGCAGTTTTACAATCCGTATTTAAGTTACATCTATTACAGCAGAATATTTGCAGATAATGAGAAAGAAGAAATTGTAATGATTGCCTCTGTATTGCCCCATAAATCTAATATCGGTTATCACGATTTGAGCAATAGGATTGTAGAAAAAGTAAATTCAAAAACTATCAGAAATTTTTCGGATTTAGTAAATGTCTTTAAAGAGGATACAGACATCTTTATTATTGAAGATAATACCGGAAGAAAGTATGCAATAGAAGGTAGAAATAAAGATGCAACCAATGAAGAAGTTAAGAGTAGATTTGGCATACCTAATTTGTTGCGTTATTAATTATCCGTTGCACGATTTTATCCCCCTCCAAAAATATTGAATGAAATAGCTGTTTGTTAATTTGATTTAAACAAGAAGTTAAAGGTTGAAAATAATACTCACTATTTTAGTCAGACCGGAAATTATAGCTTAATTTAGCAATTGCAAATAAAAATAAGAACATCAAAACAACCACCAAACTAATTATGTATTTCGTCTTTGTTTCTGAATGATTTTGGTTGTTTATTATTTAAGGAGTAAGGACAAAATTTTATTTTTATTATGAAGAAAGTGATTTTAGTGGCGGCATCGTTATGCCTATTTGCCTTTGCGGCTTCTGCTCAAGAAGAGAAAAGAGAAGTAGCACCTGATGTGGTAGTTCCTGTATCTGAAAGTCAGGTAGAAGGAGCAGTTCCAACACAAAACCAGCAGTTGAATACTAATCAATCTGCTACAAACGACCCTGCAAATGCAGCACAGTTTGAACCCAAAAAAGAAGAAGAAGCAAAACCTGCCGATTCTGTAGATGCAAACAAAACAGAAGAATAAGCATCATTTATTGATTGAAAATTAAATTTTAAGACTGACGTAATACTCGTCAGTCTTTTTTTGTGTAGTATATTTTTGTATCTGTGTTTTAAATCCATTTTTATAAATTTTTGTGTAACCCTATTTTAGGACGAGACATATGCTGTATTCTTCTTCTGCTTTAGGGTGAAATACTAATACATTCATCAAAAGAAGCCGATTATTTTAATTGGGATTTTCGTTTTACATCTTTCCAAGTTGTTCCCTTAATAGTACCATTTTCTAATGCTTCTGCTCTGTTATCTAATTCTTGCATTAATGTATCATTGTAATCTAAAGCAGAGGTATATTGTTGTTTTTCTTGAAGAGAAATAAAAGATTTAATAATGCCAAGTAAGGAACGCTTTTCATTACTTCCGAGTTTTGTCAAATATTGCTGTATTTGTTGGTCTAAAGTCTGGCTCATACTATTGAATAGTTTTTTACAAATTTACTTATTTCGATTTTATTTTAGTGAATTTTTATACAAAATCCGTTTATTATAAAAATTGATAAATATTCTGTGATACTTTGAAAGAACGTATTTGAAGTTACTGTCATTTATGCATTTTTTATTTTATTTCACAAAACAGATTCCACATCGAAAATAATATTTGCGTATTAAATTTTCTTTTCTCTTCAAAAAATTCCTTTCATTTCTCAATATATCCTTTCTCTTTTCAAAATTCCCTTTCACTTCGAGAGCCTCAGTGAACGGAAATTTTCTTTGCGTATTAATTTTTTAAATTAACTTGTGGTTTCTTAATCATATTATATGCACAAATGAATTTTAAACCTTTTGACGCTTTAAAAGTAAATTTAAAAGGCAATAATTTAATAGAAGCAAGTGCCGGTACCGGTAAGACTTATTCTATTGCCATATTGGTTTTGCGATTAGTTGTAGAACAAAATGTTTCGGTAAACAAAATATTAATGGTAACATTTACCAATGCTGCTGTTGCGGAACTGAAAGAAAGAATTCGTAAGGTTTTAAAAGAAGCCTACAATTATTCTGTACACAAAAAAATAAACGATAAAAGCATAAAATCTATTATTGATTATTCTGCTTCGCAAATTGGTAACGATACTTTACAGCAAAGACTTAAAGATGCAGTACTCCTTATCGACGAACTCGAAATAATGACCATACACGGTTTTTGTCAGCAAACACTTAACGAATTTGCTTTTGAAACCAATAGAATTTTTGGTGCAGAATTAGTTACCGATGCCAACGATATTTTAGAAGATAGTGTCAATAAATTTTGGAGAAAATATATAACCACTTTAGAACCCGACCTCTTGTCTGCATACGATTATCCAACACTTAAAGAGGAAATAAAACAAGTAGTAAAGTTGCATTTAGATGGTAAAAGATATTTGCCTTTTGACAGTAAACATAAATATACTGCCGATGATTTTGGTCGTAGTGTTTTTGAAAGTGTTAATATGGAATACAAGGAGCGTGAATTACAAGTTTTACAATCGGCTATCGATACAATTTCCGCTAATTATTCTGTAATAAAAGACACATTAGAAGCTGCTAAAAAAAGTAAAGATAAAGAGGCTCTATTAAATTTAATAGACCAACCAGAAGCATTTTTAAATTATGCTACTAAAAAAGTTAAGACAAAGGTGCTAAACAATATGCCCGATACTTTTTTAGATGTCTTAGAGGATTTTAAACAAACTCAAAATCAATCAAATAATTTTGTACAAACATTAAAAAGTTCATTGTATTGTTTTGCTATTCAAGAGATAAGTTATACTGTATTGGCGTATATGTCTAACAATAATTTGCTCAATTTTAATTCTCTAATAGATTCTTTACACGCTTCTTTGGCTACAGGTAAAAATTATAGATTGGTAAATGAACTCAAGAAAAAATACAATGCTGTTTTTATAGACGAATTTCAGGATACTGATAAAAGCCAGTACGAAATATTTGAAACTGTTTTTTTAAGAGATTATAAAACAGAAAATAATTTTGATACATTAAACAAGACCTATCCTTTTTTAAAAAACGCTACTATTGCTTTTCTGATTGGCGACCCCAAACAAAGTATTTATGGATTTAGAAAATCCGATATTTTTACTTATTTCAAAGCGAGGAATTTTATAGGCGATAATCTGTTCGGAATGCAGGTAAATTATCGTTCTAATGCTCTGTTAATAGCCGCGATGAATCATTTTTTTCAACCCGATGAAAACTTTGATGCTTTTAGTAATACCGACGAAAATAACAGCATAGCTTATCAAATAATTGCTGCTCCTGAAAATGCTGACAAAGGTACATTATACGTAAATGAAACGCCTGCCGTACCTATTGGTATTTTAAGACAACCTAATAAAGATACTGTGGTTAATGCGGTAGGGCAAACAGTTTTGTCTTTACTTACCGAAGAAAATAATTTTATTCTTAAATCGGAACAAAAAAGGAAAGTAAAACCTTCGGATATATGCGTTTTGGTAAGAAGCAATTTTGAAGGAATTGCTGTTAAAGAATGTTTGTCGAATATGCATATTCCAAATGTTTTTATTAGTAATTCGAGTATTTTAAATAGCGACGAAGCCATAGAAATGCAATATCTTTTAGAGGCATTTCTTCTGCCATCAAAAGGGAATATCAATAGAGTTTGTATTGGTAATTATTTAGGATTTACTACTACCGAATTGTTACAAATTGACGAAGAAATATTAATTTCTCGTTTTCTTAAATATAATGAAATATGGCTAAAAGATGGAGTTTATCCTGCTGTAATGCGCTTCGCAAATGAATTTGGCGTTTTGGATAATACGCAAGATAGAGTTGCAAACGAACGATTAAAAGCAAATTTTGTACAGCTTACAGAATTGCTCAATAAAACAGAACATCAAAAAAACTTGTCGCAAGAAGAAATGATTTCGTGGTTGAAAAAAAACATAGAATCGGCAGATGCTAATGAAGATGAAAATCAGGTTAGAATAGAAAGCGATGAACAAGCTGTGGTTATTACTACCATTCACAAATCTAAAGGATTAGAGTATAATATAGTTTTGTGTCCGTTTTTAGATTTTAAAGTAAGAACAGAAGATAGTTTTGTAAACTTTAGAAATAATGCAGGAGAATACGTTTTTGAAAGGTATAATGCACTAAGTACAGAAGATAGAACTTTGTATGAATCGCAACAAGAACAAGAAAACCGAAGACTAATATATGTTGCCATTACGCGCGCAGTGCTGAAATGTTTTGTTTTTAAAACAGATAACAATAAAAATAACAATACGTCCATTACGCCATTTGTAAATCATCAGAATATGCAGCAATCTGGTTTGGTAGAAATGGAAGAAGTGCCGGAAGTAAATGTATGGACATACACTCCGGAAATAATTGCTCAGAAAAGTGAAAAGTTATTTGCTGAAAATTTCAGTTTGCTACAGCCTAATTGGTCGCAATGGAGTTACTCTAAACTGAGTGTTCACGGCGAATATTCTCTTAAAGATAAAGCAGTTAATTTTGAAGATGACTATGATAAATTTATTTTTGAAACATTACCTTATGGAGCAGCCACAGGTAGTTTTTTACACCACATTTTAGAAAAAATAGATTTTACAAATAACAAATTCTATATCGAACAAATTAGTGCAATTGCTCAAAATTATTATTCCAATCCGTCCGAAAATTTTGTAAATAATATCGAAACATTATTGTCGCACATTACACAAGCAAAGATTGTAACTAAAGACAAATCATTTACGCTTCAAAGTATTGAAAAGTCAAAAAGGTTACAAGAATTGGAGTTTAATTTTATATTGTCGCCATTTCAGTTTGCAGATTTACTACAATGTTTTGACAATACAATAGGGGTACAAATCAATACGTATAATCAATTAGAAGCCGAGGGTTTAATTAAAGGATTTATTGATTTGCTTTTTGAGCACGATGGTAAATATTTCATTATAGATTGGAAGTCTAATTATCTTGGTTACAATCCTGAAGACTACACACATCATAAACTACACGAAGCAATGAACGCAAATAATTATCATTTGCAATACTTAATTTACTGTGTAGCAGTAAAAAAATATTTAAGTACGCGCATCTCTAATTTCGATTACAACAAACACTTTGGAGGTGTTATTTATGTGTTTTTACGAGGTGTGAGAGAGGGTAGGAGTGAGGGAGTATATTATACTTTACCTTCTGAACAAATGATAAATAAATTAGAGGCTGTATTGAGTGCTACAACAAAAGAAACTATTATATAATGGTATAATACGCCGATGTTTACCAACTTTTTACTCCTCACTCTCCATAAAATAATCTATTGCTCTTGCAGTGTAGAAAAAGCGTATAAACCTATGTTTCAACGGAATTTGCGTTTTTATTTTTTGGATAAATGGTGTTAAAAATTCGTTGAGTGTTTTTTCTTCTTGCGCATTTAATGGCTGTTCCGAATATTTGAGTTTAAGATATGGAATCATAAAGTTAGCAAAGGCAGTTCCAAATTGATTATCTGTCTGCATAGCGTGTCGCATAGCGGTTTGGTTATTTTTCGGATAACCCAATTGGTGCATATAAAACGATGCGCTTCTGTATGCAAAATAAGATTTTTGTTTGGTGTCTTTTGCTGTTTTGTATTTCCATCGGAAGTATCCATAAATCCATCTTGGTAAATTTAAAACCAACAATGCAATAAATAATATAGAGAACAAAATGCCCCAACCGATTGCTTTCCAATTGGTTGGTTTGTTTAGCGCATTTTCGGCATCTTTTTTAGCTTTTATTTCGTGTGGTTTCAGCTTAATGTAAATTTCATCAACCGGTACTTCTTGCGGAATGCGTTTTAATATTTGCGAGAGTTGTTCGGTAGCCAATGGTTTTATTCTTCTTAATACTTCGGAGTACGAAACTATGGTTACACTATCTTTATCGTGTAGCAAATCGAAAGGTACATCGATGCTGTCTTTACGCACTATTGCCGAACTTAAATCTAATTCCATACCAAAAGTATCTTGCGATAAAAATTCTTTATCGTGATACACCATACGTTTAGTGCTAAGTCTTGCAGTTTTATTAATAGTATCAATAGCATAGATAATACCATCACTGGCAAGATATGCTTTAGGTGGTTGTAATGGTGGTGTACCGTCTGCTTGCGGACTTTCTCTAGCATCATCGTTGCCTACCGTAGTATCAAAATCGAGCCAGCCAAAACCCGGAAAATATACTTGTACCCACGCGTGCGCCTGGTCTGCATAATACCAATACCAACCTTTGTTTTTATCACCGGAGCGGTCTTCGGTAAGAAAGCCTGCGGTAATACGTGTAGGAATACCTAAGGAGCGCAACATAAACAGCGTAGCTCCCGCATAGTAAGCGCAATATCCTTTTTTGTTTTCAAATATAAAATAATGCAATTTAGAGGCACTCGGAATATCGGGAATACCGGGGTTGTCGGTGTATTTATATATGGCTTCTCCATTTTCGTCTTTCGACAAAAAATAATCTCTAACAGCAATAATTTTATCAATCGGCAAGGCTGCATTTTTAGTAATGTCTTTGGCTAAATCTCTTATTTGGTCGAAATGTCCGCCGTAGGGCATAAATGTGTAATAATCCATCAACTCCTTATCTGCATTTTCGTAATTTTTTATTTTACGTAACACTTCAAAGCGTTGTTCCTGAAACTTTTTAAGTGTTGGGTCGTCGGAGTTATATACAAAGTATGCGCTATTGAGTTCGGAAATATAACTTTTGGCTCTGTATGCAGAGGTAAATTCACTACGAAAATCTTTTTCGATAGTTATGGGTTGCACAAAAAAAGCAGTGCTTGGAGCAGTAAATGTTTCGGGCGAAAGTCTTTGTTTATATACTTCTATCTCTACCGTTCTTCTATATTCTTCTTGTAATGCATAGCTTAGTACGGAGGAATCTTCGCGAATACTGAATAGCGGTATAGTAGTAAGGTTTGGTTCAAATAAATCCTTATCGGGCATTAGCGAATCTTTTTCAAAAGTTTCGGTAAGGGTATCGAATTTGGCATAGTAAAATGCAGTAAGATACAATGGATTAGGCACATCGGAATCGGGGAAGAAATTATCTATATGTGCAGCAAAAAGAGGGTCGTTGCTTCTGCCGAGGTTACTCCTTAATTTTAGATAATCTTCGAGGTCGAAATGATTATTTTTTTGGTCTTTTTTGAGCATACTATTATTACCAGAGCCGCCACCACCAATTTGCGACATTGTTTCTTTAATATTAGAACCCAAAATGTAATATGTACCTATTAATAACAATGCTGCCAACACACCAAAAAGTGCAATTCGTTTTACCATATACCACCAGAAAAAACGATTTTTGTCTTTATAGCTCCGTATTAATTCCGATACATAAATGATATAGATAGTATATAAAACCACAGGCGAAAAAATACTGATAAATCGTATTGCTACATCTCTGTTTTCTGACGCAGAGAACATTGCTGCATCTTTAGAAAGAAATATTAATGCCAAACAAAAAAACAATACAGAAAGTATATAAGGAAATATTCTAACTCTGATAAATCCCCAACCGATAAGCCAACCCAAAGTAATGAGTATGCCCGAAATCAAAAATTTTATAGACAAGAAAAACGAATCGAACTCACCAATGGCTACGGCGTCTATACCTTTGTAAATAGAGTATAAGGCAAAAAGTAAAATAGCAAAGGTGGGTAAAAATCTAAAGCGAAACGAGTAAAATACTGCTGCTCCTATCATACCGGCAGCGAGCATAGAAGTGTAATTGAGTGCCTGATTGCTCAGTACAGAAAAATACTGAATAGCAATATTCAGTACCACAAAAGACATTATAATGGTAGGCAAAATGAGTAATATCATTTTTGCCAAAAACTCATTTACAGGAGTAGCTCTTTGTATGCGCATATCTTGTCAAAAATAAGAACTTATCGAAAGACAAAAAAATTTAGAATAGTTTTAAAAAATAAATAATAATGAAATATTTCTATTGTGAAAATCGTTGTTGTTTACATCCTTAACCTCTTTAAATTTGCAATTATGAAAAAAACTATCATTTTAATATTTCTATTATTGTCTGTATTTTTTGTGGTACAAGGTCAAAATAAAAAAACAGAACCTAATGCATTTAAGCCTTCGATTGCTATTTATCCTTATTTGGGAGGTAGCTGGCAAAGCACTTTGTTTAAACCTATTTTTGATTTTTCTACTATACAGGAACTTTCGGTAGCGCTTTACCCCATTAATGCGGAAAGAGGTACCCAAGGTTTTGGTTTAGATATTGGCTCTGATTTTTTGTTTCAGTATGATAAAAGTAGTAGAATAGGTATTCGTCCAAATTTAAGACTAAGATATGATTATTGGTATGGATGGAAAGTAAACGATCCTGATACTTTTAGTAACTATTACGATCATGTCTATACTTTTTTTTGCGATTTTACCCTTCAGGTTTTACATTCTTACGAATTAAGAAAAAAGAAAGAACTACTCTTGCAATATGGGGTTACCATTAATCAAATTGGGAAAGAAAAAACTTTTGACTTAACTTATTATTATTTTGTTCGTGATCCTAATTACCATATAAACTTTCAATATACTTCGCTTAATGTCGGTATTGGTTACGATTTTGGTGTGGTAGGCAAAACTCTTTTTATTAATGGTTCTATGCAAGCTAATTATATACCCCACGGGCATCCTGCATATCCATACAGAGACTTTATGACCTTAGCGTTTGGTCTAAAAATCAGATACAAACCACAAGCATTGGTTTTCAATCTTAGAAAATAACTTTTTTCTTTTCTGATTTTATTTTTTAATTACCAACAACTATTACTCTCCCGTTAATTGTTTTAATTTATTTTTAAAAAAATCGGTGCGAAATAAACCTTCTAATTTATAGTAGTATTGGCTTTTGTCGGTAGTTTGTTTTAATAATAATTCGGCTGCTTCGTAGCGTGCACTGGTACTTTGTAGATTGGTAGCAAGTATGCGTACTTGTTCGGAATTAAAGCATTTTTTATTGCTATTTTTTAAGAATTTTAATTTGGAGTTATCGTCGCTTTTTTCGAGATACACTAATGCAAAATCTTCAAATGCTTCATTGCTCATCGCTTCGGTACATTCCGTTGTTGTAGGGCTAGCTTCTTCACTTTCCTTTTCAATAGTATTTTTTGTTTCTATTTTCTTTTTTTCCTGATTAGGGTCAAAAACTATGTTTTCAATAAAAGTATCATTATTGTTTTGGGTTAAGATTTTTTCTTTTTCTTTAGGTTTAAAAATATTTAATTCCTTTTTCTCTTTAGGCTCTTTCTCTTTAGGCTCTTTCTTCTCTTTAACTATCTTTTCTTTAACCTCTTTCTCTTTAACTTCTTTTTCTTTCACTACCTTTTCTTTTACCTCTTTTTCTTTTTTGGCAGGGTTAAATTCGGGAATAGTTTCGTTGTTATCTTTATTATTAGTGTTATTTACAATAGGATTTTCTTCTGTATTTTCCACTTTTGTAACTACTGGTGGTGGGGGCGTATATTTGTCGTCTTCGGCTCGGTTGCCGTTAGGGATTATATAATTGTTCAAAAGGTCGTATAGCGCATAATCGGTATCTGTTGTTTTTCTTAATACAAAACTGCGCACACTGTTTTTGGGTACATTTATTTTATACTGTTGTGCAGGGTATTTATTTTGTTGAAATAAAATTTCGATATTGGTAACACCAGCATCTAAGTTAGACAAAATGCTATAATGCTGCCCTAAGCGTGGCATCATTTTCCCTTCTAATTTTACATAAAACGAAGTTTCTTTGTCACCTTCTATATAGATATAAGA
Organism: uncultured Taibaiella sp.; assembly: GCA_964448955.1. GTDB lineage: Bacteria > Bacteroidota > Bacteroidia > Chitinophagales > Chitinophagaceae > MKSF01. Next base: position 52,298 of record CAYUXT010000014.1, read on the forward strand.
ATAGGTATTGCTTTGTGCTGTAAGCGATATAGGTAGTATAAGTGATATTAATATTATTTTTAGGAAATTCATTTTATCTTTAAAAGTCAATGATGATTAAAAATGTATTTGCAAATGTACAAAAAGCAACATATACAACGAATAATCTAATCAAATAACTATATTTTACAAGTATTTGAAATTAAAGAATTGATTTCTATAACGACTAATGTAGTCAAAGAATTATGTTTTGACACCAATAAATTTCTATATATCAAAATCAATTACTAATTTTGCTATACCAATAGACAATTTTATTATAATATATATGTATTTTTTATTCAACTCACTTAAATATCAAGATGTTTCTAATAGAGATATTATAGAATCGCTTCGTCATTTTTCGTCGAAGAAGATGAGAGAATTAGACTATGTGCCGAACTATATAACAAGAGGTACCAAAAAATATTTTTTTGCACGCGAAGACAAGGATAATTTTAGTTTAACAAGAATAAGGAGAGGAGAATTAGAAAAGTTATTTCCAAAATTTGTAGGGCATATTAATAAGCAAAAACAAAATTTAACAGTAAGATACAGGCTTTCTAATTATTCTTTAATGATACTGTTAGCGTTATTATTCCTTTCATCTTACTTTGGATACAGTTTAATCTATAAAGGCGCATTTTTGGGTTATACCAATACTATTGTATTCTCAATTACTATGATGTATATATTGTTTTTTTTCGTGGAGTTAAGTTTAACCAACCAAGCTATTAAAACTGCCATTAACAGATATGTAAACGACGAAATAAAATATGCCGTTTAATTATATGCATACTCTCATCAATGAAAAAGAAGTATAATTTTTTAAATATAGGTTTGATTGCTTTATTGCTTTCTATTATTACCATTGCTTGTGGTGATGATACTAAGCAATTAACCGTAAAAGATTTAGATAAAATTACCGATACAGAAAAAACGGTGCTTTTAGATTTTTATGCAGATTGGTGTGGCCCTTGCAAAATGATGAAACCGCATCTAGATGAATTAGCAGAAGAGCTAAAAGACGAAGTAGAAATCGTAAGGATAGATGTAGAAAAGCACAAGTCATTGTCTGCTGAATTAAATATACGTTCTTTGCCTACTTTAATGGTTATTAAAAACAAAGAACAAAAGTGGTTTCATTTAGGATATGCAGATAAAGCTACCTTAAAACAAGCATTAACTCAATAAGAAAAATTATGCCGATTGCGGTAGTAACAGGAGCTACAAAGGGAATAGGATTAGCAATTGTCGAGAAATTATTGTCCGAAAATTTCGACGTAATATTTTGTGCTCGTAATAAAGAAATGCTGCTGTCTAAACAAACCGAACTACAAAATCTATACCCACAAAGAATTATTATTGCGTATTCTGTAGATGTAGCAAACCAAACAGCTGTACAAGAGTTAGGAGAAAAAATTATAAATCAGTTTGGTTCAGTAGATATTTTGGTCAATAATGCAGGAACATATAAACCGGGAGATATAGCCACAGAGCCCGATGGACAGTTGGAGTTATTACTTTCTGTTAATCTTTTAGGGGCATATTATCTTACACGTACTCTGTTGCCTGCCATTCAAAAATCATCAAAAGCACATATATTTAATATTTGTTCGGTAGCTTCTTTAAAAGCTTATCCGGGAGGAGGAGCATATAGTATCTCTAAATATGCACTTTTAGGCTTTTCGGATAATCTCAGACACGAACTAATGCCTACGGGTATAAAAGTTACTGCCATTATGCCCGGTGCGGTATGGACAGATAGTTGGAGTGGAAGTGATGTAACTCCCGAAAGAATAATGCAGGTGCAAGATATTGCAGATACATTATGGGCTGCTTACAATCTTTCTGCTCAAGCCGTTCCCGAACACATAATATTAAGACCGCAATTAGGAGATTTGTAACACCAAAATGCCCTACCTTTGCTCTCTTTTTTACAATGGAACAAAAATCAGGACAATATATACCATTGCCCAATTCGGGCGAAAGTCGTAAAGAGCAAATTGCCGGTATGTTTGATAGGGTAGCACACCGTTACGATTTTTTGAACCACTTTTTTTCTATGGGAATAGACAAAATATGGCGCAAAAAAGCAATTGCAACCATACAACCGATACAACCGAAACATATTTTAGATGTAGCCACAGGAACAGGAGATTTTGCCATTGCGGCAGCTAATGCTTTACAGCCTAAAAGCGTTGTGGGAGTTGATATTTCTAATGGAATGTTAGAAAAAGGGAAAGAGAAAATTATCCAAAAGAAATTAGAAAACACAATAAGCCTGCAATACGGCGACAGTGAAAATTTACCATTTACCGAAGGGCAATTTGATGCCCTAACTTGTGCTTATGGTGTGCGTAATTTCGAAAATTTAGAACGAGGCTTATCCGAAATGAACAGAGTAATACGGAATGGCGGACGACTGGCTATTTTGGAATTTTCTCACCCTAAAAATTTTCCGGTAAAACAATTATACAACCTATACTTTCGTTATATAGTTCCGAAGGTAGGAGCAGCAGTTTCAAAAGACAATGCCGCATATAAATATTTACCGGAGTCGGTAAAAGTATTTCCCGAAGGAAAAGTGTTTTGTGAAATACTCACACGATGCGGGTTTAAAAATGTACAAGCTAAACCCTTAACTTTTGGAATTACTACGCTTTATACTGCTGAAAAATAAAAAAGCAACGTATCTTAGCAGCAGTTTGATAATGACAATGACAGCAATCATAATAAAGAATTTTTTTAAAAGCATAGTGTTGGTATTAGCCTTTCACTCTGTGGTGGCTTTACAGAATGCTAATGCACAATTCAGTAGGATTACCAATATGCCCGAACACGATACCAAATGGTATTATTTCGGTATTACTTTTGGTTTTAACTATTCCAACTTCAGAACACATTACACCGATTATTTTGCCAATAACGATTCTTTTAGATTAATTCAACCCAAAAATGGTCCCGGATTTAGTTTAGGAATAATGGGTAATCTTAGAGCCAATAAATTTGTAGATTTACGATTTATTCCTTCGCTGACTTTTGCTAATAAAGGATTATTAGTTGTTCCAAACGACCTCGATACTGTAAATAGGCAAATAGAATCTATCTTTATGAGTTTGCCTCTTCAGTTAAAATTCAAAAGCGATAGAATAGGCAATTTTAGATTTTATGGCATAATAGGTTCTAAATTTGATTACGATTTGGCTGCCAATGCAAAGAGCAGAAGACAAGACGAATTTTTGAGAATTAAACCTTTAGATTTAGGTGCAGAAGTAGGTTTTGGCTTGGAGTTTTATTATCCTAATTTTATTTTTTCACCCGAAATAAAAATTAGCCAAGGGTTTACCAATATGCACTTCTACGATTCTCAAATAAAGCTCAGTAATGCGATAGAAAAGATGAACAGTAGAATGATTATGTTATCCATTCATATAGAAGGGTAGTAGAACGATAATTTTAATTACTAATAGAAAACAAACTCTTTGTGGTTTGTTTTTTTATTACAAAACATTGAAGAAAAAAAATGACTTACAACGTAATAGGATTAATGTCGGGGAGCAGTTTAGACGGTTTAGATATAGTTTTTGCTACTTTTACCTATTCCTCGTATAAGTGGCAATTCGAAATAGTACAAGGAGAAACCATTCCATACTCCGAAGATTTATATCAAGAATTAAAACAAGTTACCCAATTACCACTTACCCAATACCTCACGTTACACACCCGATTAGGTAGATACTTTGGTAATTGTGTCAATAAATTTATAGAAAGACATCAATTATTTCATAAAGTACATTTTATAGCATCTCACGGGCATACGGTTTGGCACAGTCCTGCGCAGCATACTTCTGTACAGATTGGTGACGGAGCTACTATTGCATCTGTAACAGGCATTAATACCATAAGTGATTTAAGAAATATAGATGTAGCACTTGGCGGTCAAGGAGCACCAATAGTTCCCATTGCAGATAAATTTCTGTATAAAGATTACGATTTTTTGCTCAATATTGGCGGTATCTGCAATGTTACTATCAATACCGAAAACCCATTGGCTTTTGATATTTGTCCGGCTAACCAAATACTGAATTATTATGCTATTAAAGCAGGAAAAGAGTATGATGGCAACGGTGAACTTGCTCGCAGTGGTAATGTAGATGTGGCAATAGTTGCAGCAATGAGTGTATTTCCGTATCACAGCTTACCAGCACCCAAATCTTTGGACAATTCATTTTCTCAAAAAAATATTATTCCACTGCTCGAAGATTTAGAAAACAATGATGCTTTAAGTACCGCCGTAACTTATATAGCTACACAAATAGCACATTCGTTAAAGCCTTATATGCAACAAGAAAATCATCAAAAAATATTGGTAACGGGTGGGGGAGCATTCAATGTTTTTTTAATAGAGCAAATACAAAATACATTAAAACAAATTAGTAATGTAGAAGTAGTAGTAGAAGATAATAATAATATAAATTATAAAGAAGCAGTAGCAATGGCTTTTATAGGTGTATTGCGCTGGAGAGAAGAAGATAATGTATTGGCAAGTGTTACGGGAGCTTCAAGAAACAGTATTGGCGGTGCTTTGTGGTTAGGAAATCAATAATTTAATTGGTGTAATTTATTAATTAGAAAATTATTTTACAATATGCAAACAAGTAATCGGTTATTAATGATAATGGCTGTTTCCTTATTCGGAAGCATATTGTGGAGCAATGGAATAAAAGCGCAAGTAAAACAATTTGATTTTAATCCTCGCTGCGATAAGGCATATAAAAATTTAATTAGTTTAAGATTACAAGAAGGCATATCGCTACTCGAAGCAGAAAAAAAAGAAAATCCTAATAACCTAATACCTGTAATGCTCGCTAATTATGAAGACTGCCTTACATTACTTTTTAATGGCGATGCAGAAGAGTATAGAAAAAGAAAGGGTAATTTATCGTTACGTTTATCGCAATTAGAAAAAGGAAATGCTAACAGTCCTTGGTACAGATACAGCAAGGCATTATTGTATTTTCAATGGGCAACTGTAAGGATTAGATTTGGTGAATATTTTAACGCTGGTACGGAGTTCCGTAAATCATTTTTGTTGCTTAAAGAAAACGAAAAAAAATTTCCTGATTTTAAATACAACAAAGTGCTACTCGGTGTAGAAGAAGCCATTGTAGGCACCGTTCCCGATAAGTACAAGTGGGTGGCTAATATGTTGGGTTTAAAAGGAAGTATAAAAAAGGGTACTTCCAAAATAGTACAATTTCTCAATAGTCAAGACGGCTCTGCTGCTCATTTAAGAGAAGAAGCTATCTTTTTTTATTGTTACATAAAATCATCATTGCTTTCACAGCCGGAACAAACTTGGAAGTATATAGAAGGCTCTAAATTAGATACCAAAAACAATTTGCTTTTTGCATTTATGAAAGCCAATTTAGCATTGTCGCACAATAATGCAGCCGAAGCAGAACGGGTATTATCCGAACGAAATACAAGTAGTGCCTATCTTAAAGTCCCTATCTTCGATTACTTATTTGGCGTTGCATTAATGCAAAAAAATGATGCAGATTGTGTTGCTTCTTTTTCGAAATTTGTTAAAAACTACACCGGTAATCTTTATGTAAAAGATGCTTACCAAAAAATAAGTTTGTACTACGCTGCACAGCAAGATTTAGACAATGCCAGTAAATATAAAGCACTGATTTTAAAATACGGAAACCAACAAATAGATGCTGACAAACAAGCCCAACGCTATGCGCAGAATGAATATATTCCACATCATATTTTGTTGCAAGCTCGTTTGTATTGCGATGGTGGATATTACAGTAAAGCACTCAATGCGTTGAATGCTACTAATGAGCAGCAGTTTGACGATATAGCACCTCAGTTGGAGTACAACTATCGTTATGCACGAATCTATACTTTACAAAATCAGTTAGAAAAAGCGAAACCTTATTACGAAAAAACCATAGAGCGAGGAGCTAATAGGCAAGAGCATTATGCTGCTCGCGCTGCACTCGAATTAGGGCAAATATTTGAAGATCAAGGCAATAAAACCAAAGCAGTTTTGTATTACAAAAAGTGCATAGCTATGAAAAGCCACGATTACAAACAATCCTTAGACCAAAAAGCCAAAGCAGGTTTGGGAAGGTTGGAGAGTTTGTAGAAGGATTATGGAGTTATATCCTTAATGAGTTTGCGGTTAAAGATTCATTGAATATTTCATCAAAAATAAGACCTATAAGGGCTACATAGCTTTTATCATCTTCGATTAAATTACTATGTGAACATTCTTTACCTTAAAGCAACTATGATAATTCTATGTCCCTATGTGGTTATTGAGCATCGTCGTAATGTGGTTCCAAAATGTAATCGAAGTATGTTAGAAGAAATAGGATTGTAGTTATTTACCAAGCCCTAAATAATTTAATGAAGTATAAATGCCACGAATGCACGAATATATTCTCGTGCATTCGTGGCATTTATACTTCAAAAATTGCTTATTTTCTATTGATTTAAGATATTTTCCAAATCCTACTTAAACCGATAATTAAATCCTACATAAATATTTCTGCCCATACCCGAACCCCAAATTACCGATGCATCGAAATAATTGCTGTAAGGTTGGTCTGCTCCCAAAACTAAATGGTGTTGCATTACTCCAAATATATTTTCTACTCCGGCATACAAATGGAATGTTTCGTTTTTCCAGCTTTTACCTATCTGTGCATTCATTATGGTAAATGGCGATGAAGTAAAGCTATTGTAGTTTATGCCATCTTTAGAATGTAATGGTACTCTTTTAGTTCCCGTCCAATGAATTGTATAATCAAATGTCCAATTGTTGTTGGTTTCATAAGCTATATTGGCAAATGCTCTATGTGCCGCTACAAGTGGTTTTTGCCTTAATGTACCATCATAAGTGGTTTTTACATTATACCAACGATATGCCAAACGTACATCGAGTTTGCGTATGGGTTCGTAATCTAACTGTGCTTGAAAGCTGTGTGCATAAGATTTTCCATCTAAATTATAGAACCTGACCGAATGAGGGTTTTCTATATCTACTACTACTTGATTAGTAAAATCGGTATAGTAATAATCTACTCCAAATGTACCATCTCTGTAATTCAGTCTAAACTTATGTGTCATATTTAATCCCATATTCCACGCTACTTCGGGGCTTAAACCGTAAGCATTGGTAAATGGATTATTTGCTTCGTTTACAAAGCTTCTGTTGCTTGCCATATAAGCAAAGTTTTCTGCAAATATGTTAGCCGTTCTTTGTGCTCTGCCCAACGATGCTCTAAAAGCTGTAAAGTCGGTAGGCGCATAGCGTAAATGCAAACGTGGTGTAGCAAAAAAGCCAAATAGATTATGATAATCTGCACGTAAGCCGGCGACGATATTTAACTTTTGTAAGTAAGAATAAGAATACTCTGCAAATGCTCCAGGAACTATTTCCGTTCTGTTATACAAACCTGTACCATACACTTCGTTAAACTTATCGTAAGCTACACTACCGCCTCCTTTTATTATATGGTCTGTATTGCTGATAATAGTTTGGTAAATATAGTTAGCATAGAGGCTTTGTTGTTTAGCATCGTAATTAGTAAGACCATAAGTTGTGTTTTGGTTATGGTGTAAAGCAGAAAGCTGTAATCCCATACTCTTGTATGGTTTTTCTACAAACATTTTACCCAATTTTGCCCATGCTTCTACTCTTTCTACATTTTGTAAATATCCCCAAGGTCCGGTTGCTGTTTGCTGTTTGCTATCTGCAAAAGCTACTTGCCCACCTGTATTATCCATATACACACCTTTAATGCCGCCTTGTATTTCGTAGCCCTTAGGGCTAAAGTAAAACCAACGGTTAGCACCTGCAAAAGTTTTTCCTAAGGGTTGGTCTAAAAAGCCATCATTGTTTTGATCTACTCGCATCCAATTGCTTTTGCCGTGCAGAAAAAGGTTGGTGCTGAGTTTTTCGTCGAAGTTGTGATTGTAAATTAAATTGCCTTCACTCCTTCCTTGTGTGCTCTGATAGCCGTTGAGTATTACACGAGGCATTTTTTCTTCAAATGGTTTTAACCATTCTACATTTATCTGACCTGCTGTGCCTTCATAACCATTTACCACACTGCCTGTGCCTTTGCTTAGCTGCATACTTTCTACCCACGTACCCGGTGTAAACGTAAGCCCTGTAATAGCTGCCAATCCACGAGTATCGGGTATGTTTTCTCTGGTAAACATAGTATGGCTACCCGCTAATCCTAACATCTGAATTTGTTTGTAGCCACTTACAGCATCTGTAAATCCTACATCTACAGAAGGTGTGGTTTCAAAACTTTCGCTTAGGTTACAGCAAGCAGCTTTTAGCATTTCTCTATGTCCTATTTTTTCTACTTTTTGTATGCCGATAGTGCTTATTTCGGTACTGTTTGTACGGGTTTTCACTACAGCATCATTCAGGGTGTTGGATTTAGCTTCTACGAGCGAAATCCAAACGGTGTCTGCTATCTCGGCTACTATTAAAGTATCGCTAATATAGCTCATATAGCTTACTACAATTTTATTTGTAGTAGGACCAAGCTCTACATTAAAGATGCCTTTAGAGTTGGTAAAGGAAATCGTACTATCCGGCAGCGTTATTATAGTAGCTGCTTCTAAAGTTTGGTTTTGCGATTCGGAGATTACTATTCCGTGTATTTTACGTACCGAAGCGTTCTGCGCCAACGCTGTTGTATTCGATACGAAACCACTTAATAGCCCGAACAATACAACCATTTTGATAAAATGATTGTTGCTTTTTATTGTGCTAATCTGCATTATTATTAGTGCTTGTGCGACCCGTGGTCATCATAAGCGCAGCATTCCGGTAAGTTATTGTAAGCATCTTTTAATGCTTTTTCTTTTCCAGCATCGTGTCCGGCTTTGGCAATGCTTTTTTCAATTGTTTCTATGCTAACTTTAGAACTTTTGTAGGTTACGGTTAGTAAGCCTTCTGCTTTGTTCCAGTCTGCACGTTTAACACCACTAATGTAAGCAGCCTTTTCTATTCTTTCTTTACACATACCGCAAGTACCGGGTACTTGTATGGTTTCTGTTACAATGTCTTTTTTATTTTGAGCAAAACTTGTATTGCCAATCGAGCAGATTAAGGCAATTATTACAACTAAGTATTTCATTTTTTATTTACTTTTTACGTTTAAAAAAAATATGAGTGCAAGATGTAAATAGCCGTAATGGACTATTTTAAACGATTAAATGATTTTGGAGTAAAATCACCTATGCTTTGCTGTCGTAAAAAGTATAAGAGGAGTGTAGTTTGTAAAGCGGAATGTTTTCCCACAAACCCGGAGGGGCATTTGCATTATAGATGCTAATAGTGTTATCGGCTATTGCCTCTGCAAATACAAAATCGGAATATATGGTGGGTACTATTGCTATTTGTAAATCAGAAAGATTGAAAGCAATATTGGTATTGTAATCTTGATCTAATTTTAGTTTAATTTCATCATCGGAGCAACAGTCGGTGTTGATGTTTTCTGAAAATTCATCTCCATCGCAGCAGCAAGCTACTTTGTCTGCATTTACAGACCAGGCTTTTAAATCGCCTTCGCAGTAATGTAGCTTTATTACAAAGCCCGAAACTGCAAGTGCGTAAACTGATAAAAGGAATATGGAAATGTATTTTCTCATTTACTATACAAAAGTATGCAATTTTTTTATAAACAAATTTTTTGAGATTGAATTAACATTTTGCTAAACACAAAAAGCACTTGTACTGTTAAATATTCAATAATCCTAACTCCTTCAAAAATTTATTATGCTCTTTTGTTTTATCGGCAATTATTTTATTTATTTCAGTCAATTTAGAGTTCACCTCTTTCAAGTCAATTTGCATTTCGTCTTCCGATGTACTCACATAACGAGAAATATTTAAGTTGTAGCCATTTTTTTCTATTTCGTCCATTGAAACTTTGCGAGAATACCGCTCCCTTTCGCTTCGAAATTTGTAGGTTTCTACAATGTTTTCAATATGCTTTTCGCTCAATGAATTTTGGCGTTTTTCCTTTTCAAAATGTTCAGCTGCATTAATGAATAATACATTATCTTGCTTTTTACATTTCTTCAAAATCAAGATACAGACGGGAATACCTGTGGAATAGAATAAATTACTTGGCAAACCAATAACGGTGTCAATATGATTGTCTTTCAATAATTTCGTTCTTATTCGTTCTTCTGCACCGCCACGAAACAGCACACCGTGTGGTAAGATGATTGCCATAGTTCCTTCTTTGGATAAAAAGTGAAATCCGTGCAATAGAAAAGAAAAGTCAGCCGCTGATTTTGGTGCTAAACCATAACTTTTGAAACGAAAATCTTCGCCCATTGCTTCGTTAGGTTCCCAACGCAAACTAAATGGCGGATTGGCAACGATGGCATCAAACTCTGTTTTTTTGCTAGGGTTCATTTCGTTGAGTAAATCCCATTGATTGAGCAACGTATCTCCGTGAAATATCTCAAACTCGGTATCTTTCATGCCGTGCAAGAGCATATTCATTCGGGCAAGGTTGTAGGTAGTGATGTTTTTTTCTTGACCATATATTTTCCCAATTGTACCACCATTTTCTTTCATTCGGTGACGAACATTCAAAAGCAAAGATCCCGAACCGCAAGCAAAATCCAGCACCTTGTCCAACTTGGGTTTCAAACCTGTTGTAGGGTCTTGGCTGTCTAAAGTAACGATTTCAGAAAGAATGGTAGAAATTTGTTGTGGTGTGTAAAATTCTCCCGCTTTTTTACCCGAACCTGCCGCAAACTGACCAATCAGATACTCGTAAGCATCGCCCAAGGTATCAGCGTCCGTTGAGAAATCGGCAATTCCTTCAGCTATCTTTCCAATAACCTTACAAAGTTTATCATTTCTTTCTTTGGGTGTTTTTCCTAACTTCTCCGAGTTGAGATTAATCTCCGAAAACAAACCTTTAAAGGCTGTACCAAAAGATTCGTTTTCTATATAGCGAAAACCTTTTTCGAGCGTTTCTAATAAATCACCGTTTTGTTTACTCGCCAAATAAGTAATATTGCTCCACAGATATTTTGGGTTGATGACATAATGCACTTTTCTACGCATACTATCCTCAAAGGCGGCTATGTCTGTTTCATTATTTTTATACCATTCTTCTAACGGTGGCGGAATTACAAAATCGGGTCTTACATCTTTGGATTTAACTTCAGGATAATCTTTGCCTAATTCTTTTTTAGCAGCTTCCTCGTAATTAAACGATAAATACCTAAGAAAGAGAAAGGATAGCATATAATCACGAAAATCATCTGCATTCATTGCTCCTCGCAAATCATTGGCAATGTTCCAAAGTGTATCGCCTAATTTTTTATGATGTTGTTTTGTTGTCATTGGTTATAATTTATTGGATTTCGGGATTATCCTGATTTTCTTCTTCACTGGCTTTTATTTCCTCTATCAACAAGGCTTGCAATTCTTCTTTGGGCAATAACAATTGATATTCGGCTACGCCAATAGGTTTGTTGATGTCTTGCAAAGCAATTTCTACATCTAAATGGTCTTTGTCGGCACAAAGAATAATACCGATGGATTGATTTTCGTTTTCGCCTTTTTCTAATTTGTCAAGCAAACTCAAATACAAATTCATTTTGCCGACATATTCGGCTTTAAAACTTCCAATCTTTAATTCAATTGCCACCAAAGAACGCAAACCACGATGAAAGAAAAGCATATCCACAAAATATTCTTTGTTGTTGTATTCCAAACGATGTTGGTTGCCGATGAATGTAAACCCTTTGCCCAATTCCAACACAAACGATTTTATTTTTTCTACCAATCGTTTTTCTAATTCTGCTTCTTTTACTTTTTCGGTTATGCCCAAAAAACTAAGGTTGTAACTATCTTTAAACACTTCGCCTGCGTAATCGGAATGAATGGCGGGAAGTATTTCGTTAAAGTTGTGCGATTTGATTTGTTTTTGCGCGTGGCTGTAACTATCCATTTTTATGGCGTTGAGCAACCAATCTCTGCTCCAACCTTTTTCTATGGTTTGTTGTATGTAAAAAAATGCGGCTTTTATGTCTTTTATTTTGGAAATGATTAGTGTGATATGCCCCCAAGGAATTTGGGCAACAAGCTGTTTCCCAAATTCGTCCCCAAGTTGGGGGCGAATTATATTTAGTTGATTTTCTGTATTTTGTAATTGGGCAACAACTTGTTGCCCAATTGGTAGTTTATCCAAACTTAACTCGTTCACAGCCTGTGAACTATTTGAAAAGTAATTGTAAAACTGTCTGCAATACTTTAAGTTTCTAACCGAAAAACCGCCTGCATCGGGAAATTCTGATTTCAAATCGTTGGAAATGCGTTCCAATAATTTACTCCCCCACACGTTTTCTTTTTCTGAAATCATTTTGCCCAAATCCCAATAAAGCCGTATCAATTCTGAATTTACGGATATGGCAGCTTTTATTTGTGCCGAACGGATTTTTCCTTTCAGCTCAACTATCCATTGTTTATATTCTTTACTTAGTTCGCTCATATTTCATTCATTTTAGGAAATAACCCCTGCATCAATCCCTTTTTATGTTGTTTCAATTGTCCTATTTTCTCGGCTTGTGCTGTGATGAGTTCATCTAATGCAGAAAGACAAGAAGCGATTTTTTGTTGTTCTTCTATTGTTGGTGGAAGAAAAATTGGATACGATTTATATTCTTCTGCGTTAATTCCAGGTTGTCCAGAACGCATAGAAGTTTTTAATACCCATTTTTGATATTGCTCCGTCAATGTTTGTGCATAAAGAAAATATGGAATTGCATTTTTTAGTGTAAAACGAATTAAGAAACCTGCGAAATAAATTTTACCGTTTTCTTTTTGGTGTAAATATGATTTCCCAACGCTTGCACCTGTTCTTGCAAAAAGTAAATCGCCAACATTTACAATATATTTTTCTTCTAACTGACCATCGGGCGAAGTCAAAGGATTAGGCAAAAACAATCTTGAATTTTCATCAATATCAGTAATTCTTATGTATTTGTTATGTCCGTCATATTCAACTGCTGCGGAATTCATTCCATACATAACATTTTCCGCAACCTCTCCCAGCTTCTTCTCCGCCCACTCCCCATCTTTCTCAAACTCTTTAAACCGCAATTTCGGTACTTTCTCACCCTCTTGCGGAAAAAGGTTTTGCATCAATCCCTTTTTGTGGTCTTTGAGTAGTTCCAACTTTTGGCTATGTGCTGCTATCACTTCATCTAAGGATGAAAGGCAGGAAGCAATTTTTTGTTGTTCTTCGAGGTTAGGAAATAATAATTTTACAGCAGAAAATTGTGACTTATTGATAATTGGCAAAGCTTGAATACCTGCTAATTTTGATATTTGTGAAGCTGAATTTTCTAAAGATGAATACAAAAAATCATTTGAATATTCTTTGTGAGAGATTAATGAATTTATTTGTTGATTTGTAGCACATTCAATTTTGTTTTGAGCAACTTTTCCAATAGTTGAACCTATACAAACAAATAAAACACTATTAGATTTAATCTGTCGAGTTTTAGAAAAACCTAATTCTGTTAATGTAGTTTTTGTTTGTGAAATATATCTGTTGCCGTTAATATCTGCTGGAGAAACAAACAATTTTTGTCCCCCATAATTTTCTATTTCTTTCGTATTCGGTGTGCTTCCTGTAATTATCTCTGCGACATCTCCCAATGCTTTTTCTTCCCATTCATCTTCATTCACAAAATCAGGAAAACGCAATTCGGGTACATTGTCTGAACCTTGATTTTTTTGATTTATAGGATTGCCTTGATTTTTATTCATTTCAATTTCATTTTTTGTTTGCGTGATTTCTTTAATCATATTCATCATTTAATCACACAAATCACGGTTCAGACATTTTCATTTAATTGTTTTTCGATTAGCGTAAGCAACTCTTCACGGTTGGGTAAATACAGCTGGTACTTGCTAATAAAAAGTTGTGATGAAATGTTGTGCATAGCATACTGCACCAATAATTCGTCTTTTTCTTTTGCCAACACAATACCAATAGGCGGATTATCACCTTCGGTATTTTCTTCTGTTTCAAAATATCCAAGATACATATTCATTTGCCCCACGGCTTCGTAGCCTGCTTCTTCTCTTTTGAGGTCAATAAGTACAAAACATTTTAAAATGCGGTGGTAAAAAACCAAATCTACATAATGCGGACGGTTGCCCAACACAATGCGGTATTGTCTGCCCACAAAAGCAAATCCTTTGCCGAGTTCCAGCAAAAAGTGCTCTAAATGTTCGATAATTCGTTTTTCGAGGTCGGTTTCGGTTAAGTGGTACGGTTCGGGAATTTTTAAAAAATCCAAAATGTATGGTTCTCTCAAAATGTCGGTTGGCTTTTCTACCAACTGCCCTTGTTTGGCTAATGCCAAAATTCCTTCTTTATCTTTCGAAGCTGCAAAACGCAAAAACAACGATGATTTCTTTTGGCGTTTCAATTCGGGAATTGACCACTTTTCATTGATGGTTTGTTGCAAATAAAAACTGCGTTCTAACTTGTCGGATATTCTCAGTAATTCTACATAATGCGACCAACTCAATAAGTCAGAAGGCTTCTGACTTATTGGGAATTCTTTGTAAAACAGTCTCATATAAATGACATTACTTCGGCTGAAACCTTTGCCAAAAGCCAATGTCAAATCTTTTGAAAGGTTGTCAATCAATGCTTTTCCATATTCTGCTTTTTCCTTTCCGTTTTGCTCAAACTCTACAATGTATTTACCAATTTGCCAATAGGTTTCTACCAAAGCTGTATTTACAGCAATGGTAGCATTGTGCTGTCCTTGCTTGTAAATTTCTGCAATTTGACTAACCAAACGGCTGTAATTGTTATTTATATTTAGTTCTTCACTCATTTGTCTGAATTTGGATTTTTAGGATTGGATGATTTCAGGATTTCTTTTTTGTAGCTTTTGTTTTCCGAGTGATTTACGTTATATACCCTTTTAAATTCCAAACTTTTAGCCCCGAAATTGATTAACAACCCAATCGGCAAATTATATGCTTGACAATAATTCATTGCCTGTGCTAAATGTACATCTTCTAATTTTATCACTGCTTTTAACTCTACCATAATCAAATCATCCACAAAGAAATCTACTCGCCTTGTACCAATATCAAATCCTTCATAGTAAATAGACATTTCCATTTCACGCTGAAAATTTAAACCTTGTTTCTGCATTTCAATCGCTAAAGCACGTTGATAAATAACTTCTTGAAAGCCATTGCCCAATGTGCCATGACCTTTCATAGCACATCCAATAATTTTATGAGTTAATGCTTCGTGTTTCACAATTCCTATTGTTTTCTCAAATCTTATTCTCCTTTAATCTTATAAATCACGGTTCAGACATCATAAGCCTCCAATCCACTTATTTCTCTACCTTGAGCTAACTTTTTTAATTGTGGTACAAGGTCTTTCATTAGTGACAATTCTTTTGTTCTACGTTCTTTCCAATTCAGATCTAGTGGCTCTAAAAGGTCGGTCAGTTTTTCTCCGTCAAAAATCATTCGACTCATTATTTTTTCTACAAAGTTTTTCAAATCGGCTGTTTGCAAACCGTTTTTGAGGGCAATGGTCGTCAATTCTTTGTTGTATTTTTCGTCTTTAAATGTGTCGAACCCTTTGCGTAATGCTTCCTCACTTTGTCCTTTATCCCAATCCAAACTATCAATATATTCCGACAAGTCTTCTTCTTCATCCATCAGATTAGAATTTGATTTTAACAAACTCTTTATCTTTTCTTTGGTCATTTTCTGTTTACTTGGTTTTTTACCCAAGTTTTCTGCCGTCAATTTCATTATATAATCATAATCAATCACGGCAGAAGCGAATAACACAAATTCAAAATCCAATTGCTGAATTTCTTCGGGTGTATTTTCTCCTTCTTTTTGCTGTATTTCTCGCAATTGCTTGGCGGTTTCTATATATGAACTGCGGAACTCTTGCAAGGTTTCCGTTGGTAAAATGGCTTCAATTTTTGCCTTTTGCATTTCGTTCAAATCAGTGTATTGGTCAAGTTGGGTTTTTATCCTTTGTACTTCTTTAAAATTTTGCACAAAAGCAATCCGAGCAGCATCACCTCTTAGGTTATAAACTTCTTCTGGTTCGTTTACCAAATTATTTTCCTGCATAAATACGCCTAATTTTTCAACGGCTTCTTTATACTTTTCAATCATTACAGGTGCAGGTTCCACCAACCAAATCTCTCTTGATTTTTCTTTATTATCTTCTCCTGAGAATAGGGCAATAGCTTGGTTTACGGCTTCTTGTTGCGAGCGAAAATCAAGAATATTTCCATAAGGCTTGGTGTCGTTTAGTACACGGTTGGTTCTGGAAAATGCCTGAATCAATCCGTGGTATTTCAGATTTTTGTCCACATATAAGGTGTTCAAAAATTTGCTATCAAAACCTGTAAGCAACATATCTACCACGATAGTAAGGTCTATTTTTTCTTTGTGGGGTACATCTTTGTTGCTGTACTTTTGGTCTTTGATGCGTCTTTGTACATCTTGGTAATACAAATCAAAATCGTTGATATTATGATTGGTTTTGTATTGCGAGTTGTAATCGGCAATAATTTCCATTAATGCTTTTTTCTTTTCTTCAGGGTTTTGCTGGTTGTCTTCTTTTTCCTGTGATAAATCTTCTTGAAGTTGCTTGATGTCAGCCGCATTCTTCTGACTTTTTTGGTCGCCATCTTTTGCCATTAATTGAGCAGGCGGAGAAAACACACAAGCGATATTTAGCGGAACGAAATTTGGATTATCGTTTTGCTTCTTTTTCTGCAATCCTTTGAAAAGTTGATAATATTCAATAGCGTTATTGATAGAAGCTGTTGCCAATACCGCATTAAATTTGCGTTCATTGGTGGCTGCATCGTGTTTTTCCAAAATAGCTTCTACCACAGCTTGTTGAGCCATTGCTTCTCCTGGTTTGGCATTGTGCGAGCCTTCTCCTTTGAAATAATCAATATGAAACTTCAAAACGTTTCTATCATCTATGGCGTGTGTAATGGTGTAAGCGTGTAATTCTTTTTCAAAAATATCTTTGGTCGTTTTAAAAGATTTTTCTTCTCCATCAATTTGAGTATAGCTTGCATTTTCCTCAAAAATAGGTGTACCTGTAAAACCAAATAATTGAGCATTAGGGAAAAATTCTTTAATCGCTTTGTGGTTTTCCCCAAATTGCGAACGATGACATTCATCAAAAATGAAAACAATACGATTTCTATTCAACGGTTCTAAACGCTCTTTGTAGTTGCGTTTGTTTGTTCCATCCAATGCCAATCCTAATTTTTGGATAGTGGTGACAATTACTTTATCAGCATAATCGGTAGAAAGTAATCGTCTTACCAATGTTTCAGTATTGGTGTTTTCTTCTACACTGCCTTCCTGAAATTTATTAAATTCCTCACGAGTTTGTCTGTCAAGGTCTTTTCTATCTACCACAAACAAACATTTCTCAATGTCGGGATTGTCTTTTAAAAGTGTCGATGCTTTAAAAGAAGTTAGCGTTTTACCGCTTCCCGTAGTGTGCCAGATATAGCCATTTCCACGATTTTGATTGACACACTCTTCAATAGCTTTTACAGCATAAATTTGATAAGGTCGCATCACGAGCATTTTCTGCTCACTTTGAACCAATACCATATATTTGCTAATCATCTCGCCCAATGTGCATTTCTTCAGGAACTTATCCGTAAAGTCTTCAAGATGTTTAATTTTTCTATTTTTTTCATCTGCCAAATGATAAGCAGGTAAAAATTGCTCATCGGCATTAAATTGGAAATGCTGTTTTATATTGTTCGCAAAATAGAACGTGTTTGTTCTGTTACTTACAATAAACAACTGCATAAAGCAAAGCAGTGAATTTCCATAACCATTACCTGCTTCATTTTTGTAATCCACAATTTGTTGCATTGCTTTTCGTGGCGAAATATCCAATTTTTTCAATTCAATTTGCACCATAGGCAAACCGTTGATAAGCAAAATCACATCGAATCGTTGATGGCTGTTTTCCGTATTAATACGTAATTGGCTAACAACTTCATACTCATTTTTGCACCAGTCTTTGATATTGACCAATGTATAATGTAAAGGTGTTCCGTCTTCACGTTGAAAGTATTGTTTTTCACGCAATAGCTTTGAAACAACAAATACATCGGGGTTGATAATTTGTTCCCGAAGTCTTAAAAATTCGCTATCCGAAAGATGAACACGGTTGAGTTCTTCAAATTTTGTTTTGAAGTTTTGCTCCAACGTTTTTCTATCGACTATATCAGTACGATGAATATATTTAAGCCCTTTTAGTTGCTCAATTAGTTGCACTTCTATTTGGTGTTCTTTACTCATTCTTCTTTCAACCAATTTGCTTATTCATTTCAATAATTAAGTTTATATGTATAATATGTTTATATTTTATCGCTTTTCTAAAATAGATTTTTGGTCAAAAGTAACATTTTAAAGTATATTTAAATATAGCATAAATTTTCATTTAACATTTTGCTAAACACAAAAAAAGCACCGGAAAATTCCGATGCTTTTTGTTTTCATTATTAAATTACAAGTCGAAATAAAAATAAAATAGGTTAGGTTTTCTGCGTTAAAATGATTTTAGAATTGAAATTGTTTTAAACTTGTAGTTACACTAATCTATTCGTTTCTTTAATTATACCCATCACAAATATACTTTGTATATGCCCCATATTTTCGATTTGACTAAGTTTGTTTACATGAAAATCGTAATAGTCGTCCATATCTTTGGCTACTACTTTTAACATAAAATCAAATTCGCCACTTATGTTGTAACAGGCTGTTACCGAATCGAGTTTGTTGATGGCATTGATAAATTTAATCCCCGATTGTTTGTTGTGCTCTTTTAAAGATACATAACAGATTACAGTAAGTCCTTTGTTTACTTTTTTGGCATCTAAAACTGCTACATATTGCTTTATAATACCATTATCTTCTAATCGTTTTATACGAGCGTGTACAGGAGTAGGGCTTAGATGTATTTTTTGTGCAATTTCTCTTACCGTAATTTTTGCATTATGCTGCAATAGTTTTAATATTTCAATATCGGTATTGTCTATTTGTATGTCCATTTTTTTAGATAATATTTTAGATAAAATGATTAGCAATATAATAAATTGAAAGTAAAATTAATCATTTGTTCTTTAAAAAGGTTTATTATTATTATTTTGTTCTTAAAAAATACAATTTGTTTTATATTTTATACTACTAAATTACCTTTGCAGTAAATTTTTATCTAACAATTTAAAATAAATTTAAAAAGAAATGGCAAACATTGCACATATTGATTTAAATCTTCCGTACAAAGTAAAAGATATTACTTTGGCAGAATGGGGAAGAAAAGAAATACGTTTGGCAGAAGCCGAAATGCCCGGCTTAATGAGTATTCGTAAGGAGTATGCAGGGCAGCAACCACTTAAAGGAGCAAGAATTGCAGGTTGCTTGCACATGACTATTCAAACTGCGGTATTGATAGAAACATTAGTAGAATTAGGTGCAGAAGTGCGTTGGAGTTCTTGTAATATTTTTTCTACGCAAGACCATGCTGCGGCAGCTATTGCAGCTACAGGAGTTGGTGTTTTTGCTTGGAAAGGACAAACCAACGAAGAAGCCGAATGGTGCATAGAGCAAACTTTATTCTTCGGCAGCGAAGACAAACCGCTTAATATGATTCTTGATGATGGTGGTGATTTAACTAATATTGTTTTTGATAAATATCCGGAGTTAGTGGCTAACATTAAAGGATTATCTGAAGAAACTACTACAGGAGTGCACCGTCTTTATGAGCGTATGGCTAATGGTACATTACCTATGCCGGCTATAAATGTAAATGATAGTGTTACTAAATCTAAATTCGACAACAAATACGGTTGTAAAGAATCTTTAGTAGATGCAATCCGTAGAGCTACCGATGTAATGATGGCAGGAAAAGTAGCAGTAGTAGCAGGATATGGAGATGTGGGTAAAGGAAGTGCTGCTTCGTTAAGAGGTGCGGGTTGTAGAGTTATTGTTACCGAAATAGACCCAATATGTGCATTACAAGCAGCTATGGACGGTTATGAAGTTAAAAAAATGACTGATGCAGTAAAAGAAGCAGATATCGTAGTAACTACTACCGGATGTCGTGATATTATTACGGGAGAGCATTTTGTATTGATGAAAGATAAAACTATCGTTTGTAACATCGGGCACTTCGATATAGAAATAGATGTAGCATGGTTAAACGATAATTTTGGTAACACTAAAGACACCATTAAACCACAAGTAGATATTTACAATGTAAATGGTAACGATATTATATTATTAGCAGAGGGTAGATTAGTAAATTTAGGTTGCGCTACCGGACACCCATCGTTTGTAATGTCTAACTCTTTTACTAATCAAGTATTAGCACAGATAGAATTGTGGAATCATAATGATAAATACAACAACGAAGTATATGTATTGCCTAAGCATTTAGATGAAAAAGTAGCACGTTTGCATTTAGCTAAAATATCAGTTAGCTTAGATGAATTAACCGATACACAAGCTAAATATTTAGGTATTCCTAAAGAAGGTCCGTTTAAACCGGAGCATTATAGATATTAATTTGTTTGTAAAATAAATAACCAAAAACGGTATGATGTTTTAATTCATACCGTTTTTCATTGTGGGTAAATGAAGTAATATATCTGTGTTGGTATTGGTTATGTTTTTTATTTTTTTTAGATGTTTGAATTTTAAATTAGAGTACAAACCATAGAAATTTATAGCAAACAGGGACATGCAGTTTCTTTGCTTTTGAAAAATATATTTAGTAAAATAAATAATATTAAAGTATACAGTCAATTGTAATTATTTTATATTTGCTAAGTAGCAATGAAAATCATATTTGAAATTATTTTTGTCCGAGATAATTAATTATCACTACGCTGAATTCAGCAATATTTACAAAATATTTATACTTTAGTCCTGATTATTATATAAATCAATATGCTATGGCAAGTTTTCAAAAAATAAATCCGGTAGAAGAAATTATTAGAGAATGTATAAAAACACAAAATCCTATTTTAGACTTGGGTAATTGCGGATTACATGATGAAAGTTATGAATTGAATTTACTTGCAGATTGTGGACATATCACACATCTTAATTTAGGAGCAGGGTATTTTAAAGATAGAATTTACCAAAAATCTAAGAATAATGAAAGAAAAAACAGCTTAACTATAATTCCGGAAATAATAAGCAATTTAAGAAGTTTAGAGGGTTTATATTTTTCTGAAAATTCAATTGCCAGAATTTTGAATTTAGGAAATTTAACTAAACTTAAATATCTGCAATTGCAAAACAATACGATAAAAAAAATTGAAGGATTATATGGACAACTAAACCTTGTAGAACTTAATTTAGGAAACAATCATATTGAGTTTATTGAAGATCTTCAAACCCTGCTAAATCTTGAAGAGCTCCTACTTTACAATAACAATATAAATAAAATAACAGGATTAGATAAATTAATAGCTTTAAACAATCTCAACTTATCTGCTAACAAAATTAATAAAATAAATGGTATAGAAATGTTAGGTGGTTTAAAAGAACTATATCTATATCAAAATAAAATTTCAAAAATTGAAAATTTAAATAATTTACAAAACCTACAAAATTTAAGTTTATCAAGTAATTATATATCTATCATCGAAGGACTTTCATCTCTTAAAAACCTCAAAGACTTACAGCTTGCCGACAATCAAATTACCTCTATAGACAATTTAGAAATTCCTTTTTTAGAACAGCTCGATAAAATAAATCTTTCCAATAACCCAATTGAAGGCATTAGCATTAGAGATTGGACCAACAAAGAAGTTATTTTGGGTTATCTTAAAGCCAGAAAAGAAGATAACATAAAAATAGAAAATGAGGAAACATCATTTATCCCCAACAAACACATTAAACTCAATATTATAGGCGATGGACGAATTGGGAAAACTCAATTACTGAATGTGCTTTGCGGTAAAGACTTTGAAGAAAATGCACCTGAAACACACGGCATGAATCACGATGCGTACCATACAGAAAACAACGAAGCTACTGCCATAATTTGGGATTTTGGAGGTCAGTCTTACCATCATGGAACCCACGCTTTATTTTTAAGAGAAAAGGATTTTTACTTAGCACTTTGGCGCAATGTACCCGAATCTGCCAATTATTCTTATTGGTTGGGAACTACAAGGCATTTTACCGGATATAAATTTTATGAAGAAAATGAAAAAATAGTTCCGCTTATGTTGGTACAAAATGTATGGCAAAGCGTAGGTGATGAAATTGCCTTACCAGATAGTAATAAAATTAAAGATTATGCTGTATCGTTTTCCAATATTCATTACATCAATGTCAAAAGTAGGAATAGTAACAAGTTTTGGAATCGAGCGTGGAATAATTTTAGAGCTTATTTAGATGAACAAATAATAACCTATGCGCAAAGCTATGGCGATATTCCAAAAGACTTTAACGATGTAAGAGAAAAGGTAATTCAAGATTCTTTTAAAGGAATAAATATTTCAAAATCTAAATTCAAAGAATACTATGCCCCAAATATTGCCGACGACCAATACGAATATCTGCTCGACTATTTAGAGTATGCAGGTTGTATTTTGTATTTTAGTAAGATAGAAGGATTAAAAGAATATATATTTCCTAACCCCGTTTATCTATCAGAATGGATATACAATAAAGTATTAAAAAACGAAGACAATAAAAAAATAAGAGGCTTTACTAAAAATGACTTAATGCATAAGGGTTTAAAAATTCAAGAAGTCGAATCCTTTATGCTTTTGGCAGATTATTTTAAGCTCATTTTCAAAAGTCCTTTTCCAAAAAATGGAGAAGACTATTACATAGTACCACAGCATCTACCCGATAATAATAGTGTTTTTAAAGATGTACTTTTTAAATTATTGCCATTTACTTTTTGCTTGTATTACCCCGACTTTATGCACGAAGGGAGGATTTTTGAATTTCACGCACAATATGGCAAATACGCCAAAAACGAAACTGCCTATTGGAAATACGGAATACTTTTTACGCACGAAAGTACAGGTTTAGAAACTTTGGTTTATTTTGACAAAAACAGCAAAGCAGTTAAAGTACATATACAAGAGGGTAAAAATATTAGTGTAGTTGCAAAAGAAATATTTGAGTTTTTTGCTTACAATATAACTAATATTACAAACGATGTATTTGAATTTACTCAAAATAAAATTGAAATAAGTCAAGAAGTGCAACTTGAATTAGAAAATTTAATTAAGGCTAAGAAAAAAATATTACCTTATACCCAAATATCTACCGATGGCACTCATTTTTTAGACATATCTGAAGTGCAAAAAAACTTACAAAACAATACACCATTTGCGATGTGTAAACGTAATCATAAACAAGTAAAACTGGATTTTATGACAATAAATTTACTGTCGGAAAATTCCGGTAATAATGTTCGAGTATTCTTTTCTTATTCACATAAAGACGAGCAATATAAAGATGAATTAGACAGACATTTTACTATGCTTAAACGTAGTGGACTTATAGAAACTTGGCACGATAGAAAAATACTTGCCGGTACAGAATGGGACGAAGAAATTAAAATGCAATTAGAAGAAGCAGACATTGTTTTACTGATGCTCAGTGCCGATTTCTTTGCTTCGGAATATATTTGGAACGAAGAGTTGAAAATTATTAGAGAAAGATTAAGCAATAACGAAAATTTAAAAGTAATACCCATTCCGGTTAGGAGCTGTCATTTCGAAGGATTTGAATTTATGAAATTTCAAACAGGAATAAGAGATGAAAAAGGAATAATACCTTGGATAGCTGCTCCCGGTACAGACAAAGACTTGATTTATACCAAAATAGTTGCCGAAGTAGAAAAATCAATAAATGGAAAATAATAATTATTTGAAAAAGCAAATTAATATTCCACACTATCAATACTATTTATCCACATATTGTCAAAGTGCATTTTGCCCTAATGATAAAGAGTGTAACTTTGTGTTTTCAAATTAAACTTTTAATACAAAAAAATAAAAATTAAAAATGGCAGCAGTATTCACCGATGCAAACTTTGAAGTAGAAGTGTTGCAATCCGACAAATTATCGGTAGTAGATTTTTGGGCACCATGGTGTGGTCCTTGTATTGCATTAGGTCCTACCATAGACGCATTATCGCAAGAGTACGAAGGGAAAGTAAATGTAGGAAAAGTAAATGTAGATGAAAATCCTAATCTTTCTATCGAGTATGGTGTAACAAGCATACCTTGTGTATTGTTTATCAAAAACGGAGAGGTAGTAGATAAGCAAGTAGGAGCGGCTCCAAAATCTGTTTTCGATAAGAAAATTCAAGCAAACAACTAAGCGATTTAAGTTTTTTATTCATCTCGAAAGGCATTCGGAAACGGATGCCTTTTACATTAGATAGTAGAATTATTGAAAATATTTTGACAAAATTATTTGTATGAACAAACACCAAATTACACTAAACGTACATCTCGATAATGAGAAGATGCCGGAGCATTTAGAATGGAATGCATCGGGTAGTGCAGATGATAGATTAAAACAAGCCAAAGCTTTTATGCTCTCAATTTGGGATGGGGAGGAAAAAACAGCTATGCGTATAGACCTTTGGACTAAAAAAATGATGGTCGATGAAATGAACGACTTTTTCTTCCAAACCTTAATGACGATGGCAGACACTTATACACGCGCTACACGCAACGAACAGCTCTCTAACGAAATTAAAAAATTTGCCAAAGAATTTAAGCAAAAAGCAGACGAAAGTTTACAACAATAATATTTATTGCTGTATTAAATCCGATAGAGTGTATTTAGTAATTGGAAACGGAAAATTGTAGCTTAAATTTTAAAACGTATTTTCCGAAAATACCCTATTTGAACATTGTAGGTTAATGCTATAAGGAATTGATTGTGATGTAAAAAATAGGATAGTCATATTCTATAAAGTTGTATTTTTATGGGCTGAATAAATTTGTTTACGAAATACGCTTATTTTTATGCCCAAAAAATACATTGGATTTATAATTTCATTTTTTCTTACAATTGCTACATTTGCACAAACAGATACAGAGTTTTGGTTTGTTGCACCCGAAGTATCACAAACAGGAGGCAGTAATTACGATAGACCAATTGTATTTAAAATCACAACTTACGAACAGGCTGCATATGTAACTATTGCTCAACCTGCTAATACGTTAAATCAAGCTATAAATATTCCTGCCAATAGTTCTCAAACTGTTGATGTTACAGCTTGGATAAACACTATAGAAAACAAACCTGCAAATTCAGTTTTGACTTACGGCATAAAAATAACTTCTACCACGCCAATAACAGTTTATTATGAAGTTATACCAAAGTGAATTACAATAAAGACCAATAATTTCCTAAAAAGATATATTTGTA
>CAYUXT010000015.1:0-76512 GCA_964448955.1 uncultured Taibaiella sp.
ACAATACGATAACAATAAAGCCCACGATTTAAATCGTGGGCTTTATTGTGGTATGTACTTGTAAATGTCTGCGCACGTGTGTTATCGTGCTGTAGAGTTAATAACGGCATAAGCACAATTGGTACCATCAATAGCGGCTGAAATTATACCACCTGCATAACCTGCACCTTCTCCACAAGGGTATAAGCCTTTTATATTAATGTGTTGGTAATCAAATTTATTACGTGGTATGCGTACCGGAGACGATGTACGAGATTCAGTTGCGGTAACAATTGCTTCATTGCTGAAATATCCCTTCATTTTTTTTCCGAAAGTAAAAATACCAGCAGCTAAAGATTGATATACTTCTATTGGTAAAACATTATGTAATTGTGCCGAATTAATGCCAGGCAAATAAGAGCATAAGGGCAAGGAAGTGGATAGTTTTTTATTGTGAAAATCAACAACTCTTTGTGCAGGTGCCTTAAGTAGCCCTCCACCCGCTTGCCAAGCTTTTTGTTCTACCATATCTTGAAAATACATACCCGCCAAATCACCTTTAAAGCCATATTGTGCAAAATCTTTTTCATCTACTGTAACTACCATACCAGAGTTGGCAAAAGGATTATCTCTTTTCGAAGGAGACCAACCATTAACTACCAAAGAGCCTTCGGAAGTAGCTGCGGGAGCAATAATGCCGCCAGGGCACATACAAAATGAAAATACCCCTCTTCCATACTCTTGAGAAAGCAATGAATAAGATGCAGGCGGCAAATATTCGCCTCTTCCTTTTTCTATTGGGCAATGATATTGTAGGCTGTCAATTAGTGATTGGGGATGTTCGATTCTAACACCTAAAGCAAAAGGTTTGGCTTCTAAAGCAATTCCTTTTTTATTTAATAATTCAAAAATATCTCTTGCAGAATGTCCGGTTGCTAAAATTAATGCATCGGCAAATATCTTTTCTGCATTATTTACTTCAATTCCCTTTAAAGTATTGTCTTCAATTAGTATATCTGTAAGTTTAGAATTAAATAAAACAATGCCTCCGCATTGCTCTATCGCTTCTCTCATTTTGGTAATTATTGCAGGTAATTTATTAGTTCCGATATGTGGGTGTGCGTCATATAGAATGTTTTCGGCAGCCCCGAAATAATGAAACCATTGTAAACTACGCAATATATTTCCTCGTTTGGTAGCGCGAGTAAACAATTTTCCATCGCTGTAAGTACCTGCACCACCTTCACCAAAACAATAATTAGATTCCGGATTTACTATGCCTTCTTTGTTCATTTTTGCTAAATCTCGTCTGCGATTACGAACATCTTTTCCTCTTTCTATTAATATTGGTTTTAGTCCATTTTCGATTAGTTCTAAAGCTGCAAAAAGCCCTGCAGGACCAGTACCGGCAATTATAACTTCTTTAGCATTACTTACATTTTGCAAACGATGATTAAATTGAAATGCATCTTGAAACTGCTCTTCTACAAAAACATTAATTTGGATATTGTATAATATATTTTTCTTACGAGCATCTATCGAACTTCTTAGTATTTGGTAGGCATTTATTTTCTCTTGAGGAATACGTAATTGATTAGCTAAATGTTGTTTAATAACCACATCGTTAGCAGCATCTTCGGGACTTAATCTTAATGTTATTAGTTGAGGCATTGGCAATATTAAGCGACAAAAATAAAAATCAATTCTGTAATTTTTCTATTTGTATCATTTCAAATTTGAATATTGCTACGCAAAAAATATTCTTTATCCATTTGTACGAAAAAAATACTACTTTTACCCATTCATAATATATTGTTTCACACTTAATTCAATAATATGCCTGAAATAGCTTTCAGACAAGCACTAAGAGAAGCCCTTACGGAAGAAATGCGCAGAGACCCTAATGTATTTATTATGGGTGAAGAGGTCGCCGAATATAATGGAGCTTACAAAGTATCTCAAGGAATGCTCGATGAATTTGGAGCTAAACGAGTAATTGATACGCCCATTGCAGAGTTGGGTTTTGCGGCTATCGGAGTAGGAGCAGCGTCTAACGGCTTGCGTCCTGTAGTAGAGTTTATGACTTGGAATTTTGCGGTTTTAGCATTAGACCAAATCCTTAACCATGCTGCCAAAATGCTATCTATGAGTGGCGGTCATTTTGGTTGTCCTATAGTATTTAGAGGTCCGAATGGATCCGCGGGGCAATTAGGTGCGCAGCATAGTCAAGCTTTTGAAAGCTGGTATGCTAATATCCCCGGACTTAAAGTAATATCGGTATCTAATCCTTATGATGCTAAAGGTTTGTTAAAAAGCGCTATTAGAGATGAAAATCCTGTAGTGTTTTTTGAATCGGAAGTAATGTATGGAGATATGGGTGAAGTGCCTGAGGGCGAATATTTAATACCCATTGGCAAGGCTGATGTAAAACGTGCAGGCACAGATGTTACCATAATTTCTTTTAATAAAATGATGAAAGTAGCTTTAGGAGCTGCCGAAGAATTGGCTAAAGAAGGTATTAGTGCAGAAGTTATAGATTTACGTACTATCCGTCCGCTCGACCACGAAACTATACTTAACTCTGTAAAGAAAACTAATAGATTAGTGATTATAGAAGAGCAATGGCCCTTTGGTTCAGTATCTTCCGAAATAGCTTACAGAGTGCAAAAAGATGCTTTCGATTATTTAGATGCTCCTGTAAGAAGATTATGCTCTGCTGATGCTAATATGCACTACGCATCTAATCTTGCTGCTGCATTTTTACCAAATATAGAACAAGCGGTAAAGGCTGTAAAAGAAGTGATGTACACTAAAAAGTAAAAAGTAAAAAGTAAAAAATAAGTATGGCTTTATTTGTTTTGCTTTTTAGGGGGATTTGATAATTTATCAAATTTTGTAAGAATTACATAAAAGAATTTTTAAGTCTTTGATTTTCAACGTTATAAAATTTTTGAATTTTTACTTTTTTACTTTTCTCTTGCGAAGCAAAATTGTTACTTTAATTAATGTATATAGAATCATAATAAATTCTTATTTATTTCGTTTTTTTTAGATAAAAATGTAATAACGAATAGTTAGGCAACATTAAATATAAAATGCATTTTAAACTAAAAATATTTATCCTTTCCATTTGGGGAATAGGCGCTATCAATTCTGCATCGGCGCAGCATTTTTTCTCTTCTGGTGAATATGGGGTAGGCTTAGGTGCTTCTAATTATTTTGGCGACCTTAATCAAGATTTTGGTTTTGGATATATTCGTCCTTCGGTAAGTGGTTTTGTAAGGTACCATATAAATCCCTATTTATCTATCAGAGGACAAGCATTAATAACCCAAACGGGCTACGACGATAAAATGTCTTCTAATGCATACCAACAAGCCCGAAACCTAAGTTTTAGAACTAATATAGGAGAAGTATCTGCAATGACAGAACTTAACTTTTTTTGGTTCGAAACAGGGAATACAGAGAAAAGATTTACCCCATACATAGCATTAGGTATTGGGGGCTTTTATTATGCTCCTTATACTGTATTAGGTGGCAGAACAGAGCCATTACGCAAATTAGGCACAGAAGGACAAAAGAAAAATGAGTATAAAGAAAGGCAGTACGGTAGCTTCAATGTTTGTTTTCCGGTAGGTATAGGAGCAAAATATTGGATTGCACCCGGTGTAAATTTAGCTTTTGAATTAGTTAACCGATTTACTACTACCGATTATTTAGATGATGTGAGTACTACTTATGTGGGGGAACATAATTTCCCAAATAATCAAACTAACCCTACTCCCGAGCAAGTGCTGCAAGACCGTTCGGGTAATAATTTGGGTACCGCAGGGAAGCAAAGAGGTAATAGCATTACTAAAGACCAGTATTTTATTGCTGAATTTACCTTATCATTTCAATTAAAAACATACAAATGCCCATCTCATCTAAAAGGGCTATGGGTACCATAAAGCAAATATAGCATTGTTTTTAAATGGGGCTTACTTATAAGGCCATCCTAATACAATTAATGGTGTGCTTGCTGTACCCGTATTAACAATTGGGAAAATATAAAAATCATTTCAATTACCTATGTGGGGAAAGAGCTTTGTAAGGGATACTTCGTTGGCTGCTGATTTTTAAAAAATATAAAAAAAAACTATCTAGCTTTTATATGTTTTAATACTAAGTTATAGAATACATAAAGACAAATACGGAACAATTTGGGGAGTAAATTTTATTTTTCTTGCCACACTTTTCCTTCTTTCAAAAATTCTCTTTTAATACCTGTTATTAACATTGCTTCGTTAATATATTTTACATTTTGTTCCAATGCTAACAAACAACAATATTGGATTACGTTCATAATAGAGGCTCCGGTAATTTCGTATTTTTTAGCAATATTATTCAATACAACATCTTTATGCCATTGTATATTTTGCGGTTTGGATTTTCCCCAAATACTTAAACGCTCCGCTACAGATGGCATAGCAAAATGTATTACACTTTGAAATCTGCGAATAAATGCATCATCTATATTACTCTTAAAATTTGTAGCTAAAATTACTAAACCATTAAAAGTTTCGATTCTTTGTAACAAATAAGAAACTTCTTGATTGGCATATTTATCATGAGCATCTCTTACATTAGTGCGTTTGCCAAAAAGCGCATCTGCTTCGTCGAAAAAAAGAATCCAATTTTTGTCTGAGGCTTTGGCGAATAGTTTAGATAGATTTTTTTCTGTTTCACCAATATATTTAGAGATAATCATAGACAGGTCTATCCGATAAACGTCTTTTCCTGTGTATTTTCCGAGAAGAGAAGCAGCAAGTGTTTTGCCGGTTCCCGGAGGTCCGTAAAACAATGCTCTGTAGCCGGGTTTTAATTTCTTATTCATCCCCCACTCTTCCATAAGTATATTATTATATTTTACCCAAGTTTGTAATTCATCAATTTGTTTTTGGGTATTAGGATGGAGTACTATATCCTCCCAATTTAATTCTGTATTTAATAACTCAGCCGGAAATTCCATACTGAATTTAGGTGCTATAATTTTACCTCTTAAAAACAAATCTACATATTCCGGAGCAAGTGAGAGTTTACCACTAAAAATTGGTTCTGCATCTGGTACCGATTCTAAATAGACTATATCATTTTGAAACAATTTACTGTTTAAAATAGTATCGAAATACGCAACTCTTTTTTTCGTATCATCGCCTGCAAGCAGAAATAATACAGTTTCTCCGGTAGGTAAAAAACCTCTGTGGTTCTTACCTCTAACACCACCAAATTGCGGAAAATCGCCAGGAGATTGTAAATATTTTTGTAAAATATTATCGAAAAATACAGGGTATATATGTGGTGCCAAAGCGGTAAGGAGAAGTATAATTTCGGCAGTATCTAACTTGTAATTTTTAACAAATAAACCAATCTCATCATTGGCATTTGGAAAAGCAATGAGTGTTTTATCTGTTTCCTTAGCATTACCATTAAAGTGCAGTTGTAGTCGTTGCTCTGCATATTGCTCTAAGTATTTAAGGTATTTGTCTAACAACATATTCATTATTCCTTTTCATTATAATATAAAATTTAATCAACATTTTAGTTTTGAATTAAAATTGTGCGTAATATCTACATTTGAATAAGCTCTAACCCAATCAACAACTCTATATGCTAACCTGTCATATAAATCATCGTTTAAATAAGGGTTATCTTTTTCCGTTAGTCTCTCTAAATCAATAACTATTTGTTTTAGCTTGGCATCATTAAAAATTGACTCGTCCAACAAATGAACTCTAAGAAATTGAATTAATATTTCATGACAATTTTCATTGAAATTAATATTTCCATTCCTTTGAGCCTCATCTCTAAGCTTCTCTACAGATCTCAATAACTCACCTTGTATAGTATTTGCTTGCCCTGATTGGGGTACATAATTCTTCCAAATGTGTTTAGCAAAACTTAAATATTCATCATTAGTCATTATAACCTATTTTATTGAATCGAAATACTTTACAATTTCCTCCATCCCCATATCCTTGGCTGCATCATAAGCACTATAGTTCTGTTTATTTTGCCCTTCAAATGGTTTAGCTCCCTCATTGACCAAAAGTTTTACCAATTCCAAATCAAAAGTATTTACTGCTTTCATAATTGCAGTATTTCCAAACTTATCAACTTTATTTATATCAGCCCCATTTTTCAGAAGAATATTGATCAATTCTATATTTTTTCTATCTATAGCTGACATAAGCGGAGTATAATCACCATCATAAAGAGCATTTACATTTGCACCTTTTTTTATTAAATAATCGACCAATTTGGTTCGTTCATAATTAACAGCATGATTGAGAGGTGTTCCTCCTTCAATATCAATATCTATATCGAATTGGTCAAGCAAACCAATAACATAATCATCATCTTTGTTTGATTGTATTGATGTTTTCAATTTATTCAACTGAACTTTATCTATATTCATAATAATAAATTTTACTCAAATTTATGACTCATATTTGAATGAGGGTCTTCCGGATAATAATTATTTTCATTATTATAATCTTCTAAAAACTCTTCTTTAGTTTTATCTCCGTTTATATATGCATCTACTAAATCACTATATTTGTGTCCTCTCTTATGTCCCATGTGCCATTGAGAGAATCTGCTTTTTGTCCTGTCCCAAAAAAGTTCTATTCTCGGATTTGTATTTGGGTCAAACACTCTCCCATTAACCATTGCTTTGTTCCATACTTTGTCAACTAACCCTGCCTCATAACTTGGTCTGTTATTTATCAAATATTGTCTTTCATTATTAACTTTTAATATATCCCCATTCTTCATTTTTTCATTAAATGATTTGAATGAGTTTTTTTCTGTCTTTCTCGTTAATTTCTTGTATCTATATTTGTGTTCAACTTCTTTTTCTGTGGACTTTATGGCAGTTATATCTGCTAAATAAAAGCCGGAAGTATATTTAGCTTTTATCAGGTCAGCTACCTTTACATTTGGTGTAGCTTCATCATCTTCCTCTATTCTATCGCCCCTTACTTCTCCCGCACTACCCCTCCACTCGTACACCCAGTTACCTCCTACTTTTTTAGGGGTTACAGATGTAAATACTGGAAACTGTCTTTTTGTTCTATTGGCAACTTTGGTTGCTTCTTCTAATGTAAGAGCGTTATTGTTATTTTTATCTTCTATTCTTTCTTGCTCCTTTAAATACTGTAATCCTGCCCTTACTTGTGCATCGTGTTCCTGAGGGTTAGTTGGTCTTGTATTTCTTCCTCTTGCTCTACCCAACAATCTGCCTGCTGCCTTTTTCGCTTTAAGTATCAGCTTATCTACTGCCTTATCTATACGTTTACGGATCTTAACAAAGATAGCCATTACTTTTTTAGACAATCCTCCCAGACCCAAAAGTCGGGCAAATAAGTTTATTACAACAGGTAATAATCGTGCTAAGCCATTTTGTACAGTATTTACTACACCTGCTACACTACCCCCTACTAATGCCAGAATAGCTTCTGTTATAGTTGGTATCAATGCCATAGCAGATTGCACAAAGAAAACAACAAAATCTTTTATTGCTATAATAGCTTTTATAAATCCTGCTCCCGGAACAATTAACCCAACTAACCATTTAATACCCGCAAATACAACCTGTGTAATTAGCATTTCTTTGATAGTGCCTATAACAGTTTCTTTGAGGTCTGTAAATTGCTCCTTTAAGTGTTCCCACACCCCATTAATACCTTCTCTTGCAAATAACTGGAACATCTCAAAACCTGTTTCTAAAACAGTAACCGTATTCTCTCCAAGAAGTTTTACCGCTTTTCTTCTGATAAAATCCCAACCTAATCCGAGTATTTGCATCAACAATTGGAAGATACCTTTCAGGCTGAATATATCATCAGGTAAAGTTATACCCATAGGCCCCAATGCTCCGGTCAACCATTCTATAAACCCAGCCATCAGATGTTGCTGTATATTTTCTTTAAACGCTTCAAGTCCTTTTTTGATACCATCAAATAGCATCTTCATAAATGCTATGGGGTCTTCCAAAATATAGTCTATGGCACTTGCTATGGCAGACAGCAAGTTCATAATCATATTTTTTAGTTCAATGATAGTATTGATGACATCTCCTATAAAATCAAGCGCAGCATCAATCAATCCTCTGTTGGCAGCTTGCATTTCTTCTATCCTTGCGTCCACCTCGTTAAGTGCTTCCATATATTGATTAGCAAGGCTGTCCACTAAGCTATCTTGAGCACTATTTACACTTTCGGTTAAGCTATCGAACTTGTCTTGTATTTCACTTGCTGCTTCTCTTCCTATATCTTGTAAATTTTGAGGTAAAGACTCTACATATTCACTAACCTCTATTCTGCCTTGTTGAATCCGTTGTTTGGCTCTGTTTAGTTCATTCGCTACATGCTCTGCAATTGAAGTTATAGCTATATCCATTTCATTCACAAATCTTGCTCTTCCTTCTACAAAAAACTCATTTACTTCATCGGGCAATCCGGCAAAAACATCAACAACACGATTTGTCCAACCCAATAGCCCTCCGTACCTCCTTGCTTTGTAAGCAGTCATACGTCTATCTATATATGATTCGAAGTTAGCTTTTGCCTTTTCGGCTGCGTTCGAAAACATATTGGTTACATCTGTATCTAATTGAGTTAAAATACCCTCTACTTCTGTTTTGGCAGTTTCAAATATGGCATTAATTTGGTTAGATACTCTCGTGCGTTCGGAGGTATCTTGCTGTCCGGTATTTTGTTGTTGTCCAAAAACCTGTTGTAACGCATTGGTTCTTGTATCGTGCATACCATTTAAATTTTCTGCACTTATGTTTTCAGATTCCGTAGCTTTTTGCTCTCTTATATTTTGCTCTTTATTTCGTAATTTACCTGGTGCTGTTTCAGCATCTTTTTTAGCTTTATTTTTACTTTCTAAAGCTTTGGTAAATTTAGGCTCTTCAGATTTCTCTAACTGGGTGTCTGTAACATTAGCATCAGACATCTTTGTATCCATCTCTGCAACATTATCTTGCAAAGGTGTTTCTACCTCATCGCTACTACGAGGCTGCGGTACTGCTCTTTGAGCATTAATAGACATAGGAGCAGTACCGGTATCAACATCAGGTAGTGGTACAATTTCTCTTTCTGGAATAGCACCCGTATTGGGTTCAGCTGTTGTTGCCTGCTCTATATTACCAGATGCTCTATTGCTTTCGTTTACCACATCGCCTACTGCCCGTTGATTGACTTCGGAAATATTGTTATGATTTTCAAAATCATCTGCTTCATCTTCATTTGCCGGTAATTGCATTTGCTCTATCCTACTTATTAACATAGCCTTGAAAGATTCTGCATTAAATTCTTCCGGCTCCTGTTCGTTCATATTTTCTATCTGAGCAGCTTCTGCCATACTACCTCTTTCATTCTCCGGAGAAAGTGCAGCTTGTTGTGCTGTTCCAGAAGCAGTTTCCGCAGGAATATGGTCACTTTGTTCCGTTGCCCTTTCATTTGCACCTTCAGTTACGGCTATAAAATTTGGATCTTCTTGAGGGTTTCTTATAGTTTTATTTCCTTTACCCTCACCTGACTTTTTGTTTTTTCCTTTTTCTTTAGGTTTTTCAGTTTCAGAAATAGAAATAATTTCTCCATTCTCAGAAACAGCAGATTGTGAAAGCTTATCATTTTTCTTGTCTTCCAACAATTCATTAGAAGGTTTTTCAGTTTTAGTCCCTGTATTATTAGTATTAGTTTGTACGTTTTGGTTTATTTCAGGAGTTTCTGTACTATTCCCTTTGTCCATTTTGGGAGATACACCTTGTTGAACTGTATGTGTTAATTCGTGAGCTAATAAAAATTTACCTTCATTTGTTTCAGGTTTAAATTTATCTTTTCCAAAATAAATATCATTTTTATTAGTAAATGCTTTTGCGTTTAATTGTTGATTTAATATTTCTGCATTTGATCCTGTATGAATTTTAACATTGCTAAAATCTGCACCTATAGCACTTTCCATTTGTTGCTTTGTAGAATTTTCCAACAAAGAACCTTCTGTTTTAGATGCATTTAATTTAAGTTCAAAGTCATTTGAATTTTTTAAGTGCGAATATCGTCCTAACCTTTTAGTTTGAATAGGTTCTTCTTCTGACTTGGTTTGTATATCTTCTTCTTTAGATTGTATAGGCTCTTCTTCTGACTTGGTTTGTATTTCTTCTTCTTTAGATTGAATAGGCTCTTCTTCTGACTTGGTTTGTATATCTTCTTCTTTAGATTGAATAGGCTCTTCTTCTGACTTGGTTTGTATATCTTCTTCTTTAGATTGTACAGGTTCTTCTTCTAACTTTGTTTGTATATCTTCTTCTTTAGATTGTACAGGCTCTTCTTCTGACTTTGTTTGTATTTCTTCTTCTTTAGATTGTACAGCATTGCTCGAAATAGGAGAAGAAGACAAGGAAACATTGGTTATATTTTCGGAATGACTTTGACCTTGTACCACTTTATCTGCAACGCTATCTGCTTGTTTTTCAAAAGCATCGTCTTTCGAACCTACTTTTAGTTTTGGTTGAAGAATATTATTACCGAAAAATGGAGTTTGTGTTTGTTCTTTGTTTCCGCCAAAAAAATGCTGTGCACTTTGGTCGTTTGACGGACTGTGCAAATTTGCATTATTAATATGTTTGGCGTGTTGTGTCAATTGTTAAAAGTTAAAAATCTAATCTTAAACAAAAGGAAAAAATATAAACTGAAAATTATCCTTATCTCCATTCCGCATAAATCATATTTTTTAGCCAAGGTAATTTTATTATAGAAAGACTCCACGGTAATCTATCTAAAAGTATGTCTGTTGCATTATGTTCAAATATTAATCTGTCTCCATTATTTTCTAAAATTAATTTTGCTTTTCTCTGTAAAAAAATCTC
This sequence comes from uncultured Taibaiella sp., assembly GCA_964448955.1. GTDB lineage: Bacteria > Bacteroidota > Bacteroidia > Chitinophagales > Chitinophagaceae > MKSF01. The sequence continues at coordinate 10,898 of CAYUXT010000015.1, forward strand.
TTGTAACCCTTCCGGTGAAGCACTTTTTAGTGCACCCCAATGTTTTATTACCGACAATAATAATTCTTTTGCTTCTGCTTTCATTTTGTCTGTAAGGGGAGTATTTCTTTGTGTAATATGATTATTCGACATTCCACATAAATACTTAGAAAACGTAAGTTCAAAATCAGGAACATTCTCTTTGAAAGTTGCTACATAATGCAATAAATGAATTGCTGTTTCTTGTGATTGGACATCTTTAAATTTGTTTGCATCATCTAACAAATCAAACTCTTTAAAAAAATATTGCAAAAATGGATGTAATAAAATCAATCCGGCATTACTATAATATAAATCTTCTTTTTGAGATTCGTTATCTAATTTAGATTTTCGTTTCTTAGAGTTTTCTATCTCAATATCATCATTTTTAAAGAATTGTTTTAGCAATTCAACTGTTTTGTTTAATGCTACTTTTTCAGAATTTTCAGCTGTTAAGTTTTCGAAAGAAGTAATGAGGTTAATTTGTTTTTGCGTTGTAATTTCTTTGAATTTTACTGCACTAATATCTTTATTTTGCAACAAATGATTACCTAAGTTCAATATCCAATTGGTTTCTATTTGCTTTAATTCGGAAACCTTGTAATGGTTAGCAAAGTAAGCATACAACCACTTTTTATTCGCAACAAACGCAGAAAAAACATCTGCTGAAACATAAAGACTGACAATGTATTCTACTAAAGAAATATCGTATTGAGCTATAATATTTTGCAATACATTTTTGTCTTCATTAATGAGTTCCAAAAATCTTTGTAGGAAAAATGTTTCGTGTTTATTTATTGATTCAATAATGCTTGCGGTTTCTCCTAAAAGTACTTCTTCGGTAAAATACCAAGGTAATGTTCCATTTTTTAAAAAGTAAATAAAACCTTCTATATTTTTTTGATACTCATCAGAAAAATAAGGTGTATTTACCGTATCAACAAATTCGGTAGATTCACTAAATGTATTGGTTTGATGAATCACATTTTCAATTTGACTTTTAATTTTTTGTAATATCTCCTTTGCAAATATTTCTTCCGAAACAATCTCTCTATTGGTCAAATTCAAATCAATATCTAATCTTTGTATTCTAATGATTTTATCAGTAGATTCTATTTGAGCAAAAATCTTTTCTAATTCAGGAAGAATAAGTCTGTTGAATACTTCTGATATATTAGCATACAAGTGCTTTCCCGTTTTTTCATTGGGTACTTCAATCCAAAGATTTGCTTTGTGTATGATATTTACATCTTTAGTATGCACTTAATTATATTGTTATCTTAAGTAACTTGTTGATTAATACTAAAATCGTCTTGTCTTGTGCTACAAAAGTGTCTATAAATGCAGAACTCATTTTTTGATAATCTTCCATTAGCTCGGTATTTTTTCCATAAGTTTTAATTGCAGAAGGTAATACTTCTATATGATTGTTAATCATACTTATCAAATATTCTCCTTTTTGAGCATTAAATTCAGAATCACACCTTACAACATCTAATGCTAATAGTAATGCTAATTTCCTTAAATACATTAATATCTCTCCATCAGTTTTAATTGTTGCAAAAGTCGTAACGATATTATACTTTATTAAGTTATTATGAACCGTTATGATTGATTTTAAGTAATCTACTATTTTGGTAATTTTATTATTTTGGGCGATGTCTTGATTAACTTCTCCAAATAAATTTAATAAAGTACGACCATTAGAAATAAGTGTCTTGTCTTTTGTTTTAGTTATTAAACTATTTATTTGCGAAGTTGCAGTTTCAATATTAGATTTTACAATTCCAATACATTTGCTATTATCTTCTTTAGGAGGTTCTTCTTTTGGTGGCTCTTCTTTAGGAGGTTCTTCTTGTTTAGGTAATGAAAAATTTTGTGAAAAAGATTGGGAGGAACAAGGACTATTTTTCAAAGGAATTGCCGAAAGCAAAACAGTAAAATTGGTATTCATTTTGGAAATATCAAATTTTTCAATTTTGATGATACCTGCTTTTTCCGGGTTAGTATTTCCTTTGTATGGTATTCCATTTATAGAAACTTCATAATTATTATCTCCTACACTTTTTAATAATATAGAAAAATTCAAATTATCATCTACTCTTTGAATTGATTTTTCATCAATTGTAAATTGTGCATCGGGTGGTGCTACAATTGTTAAAGTTTGTTCTACACTTTTCCCGTTAACGGTAAATTTCAATGGTATTCCGAGAAGGTTTTGCTGCACTTTTTCAGGAATGATGGTGAATTTATCGACAATATCAGGAGCGTTTTCGCAATGTAAAAAAGCATTTTTAGGCGCAATATTTTTTATGATAAACGGTGCTTCATTTAAACAAACTAATGATCTTCCTAAATCCAACGAAACTATTTCTTCTTTTTCTTTCCAAGTAATTATTTTCTCTGAATAATTAGCACAATATTTACTTTTTGCAACTAATCTAACTCTTACAAAAGTCTCTTTCAACTCTGCTGTTTTATACAACACATTTGTAAGATTTTCATTCGCCGGTAAGTTTCGTATATCTTCTCCATTGTATATTTCCCACTCATAATTTTCTTCTTTATTACCCTCAGAATTATTAAATAATTGAAATTCTACGATTGCTTCTGACACATTATATTCATAAGAAAAATCAACATTTGGAACTTGATGTACAACTATAGAACAATTAGTTGCTTTATTGTTGAGTGTAAAAAATATTTGCTGACCATAAATAGATGGATCAACCTTACGAGGGTCAAAAAAAGTTTTATCTTCATTTAGTAATATAGCAGCAGAAGCTTCTTTAAGATTGGATTGTACAAGACCATCAATTGGGTTTTTGGTAAACTCAAATATACTTTCATCATTACCACATACTTCTTTTATGGGCAATGAAAGCGACACATTTGGTTCTATTGGTGGTTCTGGTTCTATTGGCGGTTCTGGCTCTACTGGTTGGGGCATAGGAGGCACTACAAAAGTCATTGGAGGAATATCGCTTTTACACAAATATGGCAAACAAAAATCTGCAACGACAATATTGTTAATAGTATTGCGTTTTGGTTGTGTTGCAATTCTTCCGGCTATTAAATTAATTCTATCTACTAACTGTTTTGTTTGTGTTTGTATTTGTTTAGTAGTATTAGCTTTAGTATTTTTTGCAATTACATATTTCTCAATTTCACTTACTACATTATATCTTTTAGCATTATATGCAAGTGCTACTAAATAGTAATCTTCATCTTGTTTGTACAATTCTTTTATATCTATTTCTTTTTTCCCTTTTAGCAAAAACTCTCTTTCGTACTTATAGATAAAGTCTAAAACTCTATCATTAGCAACTGCTGGTCGTAAATCTACATTTGCATCTTCGGCACTCGAATACAAAATTACAAAGGTACCACCGCGTTCTACTCCGGCTCTGTGCTCTAATCCTTTGTGATTATTTGCATAATTACTAAAGGTTAGCATCTCTGCTATCTTTTGTTTCCTATTTTCAATTTCGGTTGCTAAAACTTCTATACTATCCGCTGCACAACAATTATCTTTTAGTGCTTGTAAGGTATTAAGATATTGCATTGCAATTTCACTGCCATTAATATTTACGTCCTTTTCTTTTTGTATTTTAGCAAAATATGCATTAACTTTTTCAATACTTTCGTTTACATCTTTACATAATTGTTCTAATGCATCTCTATACTTTTGAAGAGTATCGCCTGTAAGATCGTCTAAACCGAAAGGTTCGTAATTTAAAACATCTGTAAGTCTTGCTATTAATAATGCAGGGATATAAAATGCAACTTCTATTGCTTCTTGAGGCAATTGCTTAATCACTTCATTTGCCTTAATCTTTTTTTGGATTTCTATAATTACAAAATCCGAAGGACGAGGCGCTTTACTATAATCAATTTCCATCATCATATTGCCAAGCGTGCCTTCATCTTTGATAAGATTATCTTTTAAAAAGTTTTGGTTTTTATTGTATTGAAAATATTGATAATTAGCATAAGAATAAGTGTTATATTGAAATTGAGGATTATTTGTATTTATATTTTTAGCTACTTTATCTGCATCATTTTTAACAGTTTCCTTATTACTATTTACAGTCTCTCTCTTTACTTCAAAATTATTGTCATTAGCTTGCTCATATCTTACAGTCTGGTGTTTGCCACTTACGTTAAAAGCAGAGAAAAATTTAATTGCTTTTGCAAACAAACAATTCTGACTTACTATCCAAGCATTTAAAACTACATTCAAATCCTCAAAGTAAACTGCATAATCATCAAAATCAATATCTGTAGTTAGGTTATCGCTAAGCCTTACCGCCACTACATCAAAAGGTAGATTTTTAGTGTTTTTTAGTTCAATAATATTTCTTAATGCTTCATCTAATTTCCAGCCTTGATGTCCTTCAATTCTAAAGAAATTATTTTTGTCAATATCAAAATCTAAAGGAGTGGTTACAAAAGACGAGACAGAATTATTAGCAAAATGATACGATAATATATTGCTATTGGTACCTCGCATAGTACGGTAATAACTCCAATTTTCCGTTAATAATTTTGTGTTATTGTAATAGAAAGGAATAGCTCTCCACTCAATAGTCTTATCGGGTGTAACAGATGGAGTAATCCTAATAGCAGCATTTCTTTGTGGTATTGCAAAACCATTCACCAAATTATTTAAGCGGTTAAACATAGACCTTGCTACACTTAAATAAGACTTGCCTCGAGATGTAATTGGAGAAGAATAAAAATAATGTCTGTATTTCGGAGGACGTGGACCTAATGCACCATTTACAATTCCCAACATAATATGTTTAGGAAAAGCATACTTATTCGGACAACAAATGTACACAGCGTTATAAATGGTATCGCGCAGTTCATTGTAGCTATCTAATAAGTCTTTGTAAAAATCATACAAATACTGCACTTGATAAGGCTGTAAGCTAATTCCTCTATACGCTTTGATAGCACTTTGTATAGCATCTATTTTGAAATAAGCAGTTTCATCAAGAATAAACTTAAATGTATGGTATAATTTGGCTACAGCATCTGCTAAATCGTTAATTCCACTTTTTACTATAGTCAGATATTCTTCGTTTAGTTTACTCAGTTGTGTTGTATTATTTGCATTAAAAATCAATCTTTTTGATTTTAATTCTGGCAGTTCAAAGTATGTTGTATATGCATCGTAATAGTTTTTGTATATATCATCAACTATAACCTCTTGTTTTGTATCTCTATTAATTATAGCATCGGCATCTTTAGGGTGCACCAGTAATACTTTAATTTTATTGTTTTGTAATTGCCCTAAATGGTTACAATCAATACTTGTACAATCATCGGGTTCGGAAAGATAGTTTTCGAGATACAGCAATGCTACCATATCCGTAATTGCAACACCTGATGTGTCGGAAAACTTTTCAATATCAATTGCCGGTACCCCCGTTTCATCATCTTTGGTAGTACGCATTTCCCAAAGAGGTATTTGTGTTCTTTTGGATGCCGGCGGAAAGAATGGGTCATATATAGGTTCGTCAGTACCTTTTTTTCTGTTGTCGTATTTTTTGAAGTACTTATATGCTGTATTTTTCTCTACAACCATTAAGTCGCCATCTGTTGTTACTGCACATCCTTTGTTGACATATAACACCCCCTTACTCCACTTAGCAGTTAGTCCGCAGACTAAGCCCACACCAATTAGGCAAGTACGTGTTATCCTATCTTGGTCTTCAAAAAATTCGATAAATCGATTCAATTGTTGATGTGTCAGCAATTGATTTTCTCTGAATTTTTCGTATTCATAGTTAATGTCGTCTAACTGTAATTTTTGATATTTTGACATAACGAAATATTTTTCGGTGTTATTATTATTATGTTTATTGTTGTTCGCTACTATTTAATGTACCTAAGAAAGTAGAGCCTAAAATGATTGGGTTTATTTCCGGAGTATCATCATCGCAATCGGATAAGTAACCTTGTTCGTAAATAGTAAATAAATTCTCTAAAATGTCAATTAATTTTTTGTTTATTGTTTTATCCATTGGTTTATTATCCTGTGCAGTTTTTTGCTTTGCTATGCGCCATTCATAATATACTTCTTCAAACTCCTGCATATTCTTTTCGTCCACAAAACATATACGAGGTAAGATGTGAGCAGGTGTTTCCATTCTAATTACTTTTTCGGCAAACTGCCTAAAATACTTATTCCTCAAGCGCAAACTGTATCCGGGAAGTATTACATCAACCCTAAAAGAATATGGGTCTAATGGTTTGCAGTAATTTCCGTTTAGGTCTATGCACAATGGCAAAAATTCTTCTGTTGTAGCGGTATCTTCACCAGGACGAAGTAAAATATGCTCTACAACATACATTCCTTCTAATCTAAATTTTTGTTCTAAATAATTCCGTAGTTCATCTTTATGTGCATTGAAATTGTCTAAAATTTCATCTTCTTTAAAAATCCCTTTTTGTAAATTAAATCTATTAGAAGACTGTAGTAAAACTTGACCTTGATTTCCTATAATTTGAATGTTATACGTTTGAGTTGTAAAATCTACTAAATAATGAAGCAATGAAGCATCGTTATTTAATATTTGATTAATGGTATTTTGCGTTTGAGAATAGTTCTCTGTTGCTAATTCGCCACTTAATACAGCAAACCAACAAGGACAATTTGCAATTACCATATCATCTTTAACAAAATCAAAAGTTACTTGTTTTTTATTATTTGATAATTTAAAACGTATGCTTGTAGTATCGGCACTGAGCAAGCTTGTCCTTAAAGAGTTCGAATTATTAAAAGCATCGTTTATACTACTTAAATCAGATGTATTATCTTGAAAAACAGAACAAGCAATTAAATGATGATTACTATCTTTTACTGCTAATTTCAAAACGGATATATCTTGATTAAATAATGCGCCATAAGCACTATCTTCTATACCTATAATGCTTACCAATCCTAATTCTTCGTATGCTAAATCTGCTGAAGGTGTAGTGCCGGAACCTATTAAAGCATCAGCCCCTTCTTGTTTAATTTGCCAAGTAAAAAGCGAGCGATTATTAGCAGGTTCTAATCTATTTATATTGTATGGTAAGCCTGCAAGGTTTTGTAATTTGTAATGATTAAATCCTAAAAGGCGTGCAATGCGTTTTTCCATTCCGGAAATATTTACACTTTCATTTTCCTCATTTTTATTATTGTAATAATCATAACCGGAACCACGCCAAGTACTTATATTACTATAATCTTTGTAAAATTGCTTTTTATGACGAATGGAAGCATAATTAAAATCATTACCATAAATACGATGTAATAGGAAAACATAATCCCCAAACTGCTCATTAAATCGCGATAATAAATGATTGAGCAAAGTATTGCTTCGTTTAGGATAATCGTCTAAACCTAATATGGAAACAACTCTATCCGATTTTGTTTTACCGTCGGAAATTATCGCTTCAACATCTTTAATATCTTTTACTACGTTAGAAAAATAAGTAGAAGTCAAATCGCTATCTACACTCAAAAGCTGTTTTACATTTGCTAAATGCGCAAAATAATTAGCTAATATTTGGTCGAAAAAGTAGAGATATGCTTTTAACTGTTTTGCTTGTGCTTTGCGTTGTGTTCCGGCAGCATCTGGCAAAGTTGATTGCCCTACAGCATAGGTTTCCGGTAATTGGTTTTGTATTGAAGTATATTCACTAATATTTCTGAATTTACCTTCGGGCATTGGTAAATCTTCTATATATTTTCCGGTTACTTCTAATCTGTGCTGTGCGTGTAGTGCCGCAAGTTCGGCTCTTGCTTCATCTGTTTTTAGCTGAATGGGTATAATATCTTTGTAAAAATTAACAATGGTATTATCTAAACATAGTATAGGTTTATGACCGTCTTTGATGCACAGCATCCAAGTATCTTTGTTAAATAGCTGTGCTACTTTATCTTTATCTGTTTCTTCACAACCACAAAATGCAAATGCAATATTTTTGATAAATTGTACACCTTCAATTTTACTAATAATTCTTATTATATCGCTCAGGCGTAAGTGTGTTCTAAGTTTTGAGTTTCGTAAATCGTCATCATCTATAAATCCTTTTTTGAAAAATAATCCTTCTTCATTAGCATCATCGACATTTATATTTTCAAAATCAAATACCGGACCTTCAAATATCTCATCACTTGTTTTGCCTTTTTCCAGCATTTCTGAAAGTGTGTAATATCTAATATCAGGCGATAAATACTGCTCTACTGCAAAAGCAATATTGGCATAAACTTTTTCGGGGTCTGCATCGGGTGTAAGTGCAATATCGGTACACAGCACTACTTCTTGTGTAGGCACTTCTCTTATATCTTCTGCATCTTCGCACAAGCTCCTAAATCTATGGAATACACTTTTTACTTTTTGAATTACTTCAGTTTTCCAATCTTCTAATGGTATATGGTTGCTATAGGCGTGTTCATCAAATTCTATTAAAATATCATAAAGACCTTTTAAGTTAAAATCAATTTCTTCGTTTTCTTTTGTTAGTTTATTATCTGCTGCATATCGTATTTTAATAGGTTGTGGTTTAAATGTAGTAATAATGGATTTATTGTGTTTCTGCAACCAAATGTTTTTTACACCTTCTATTCTAACCAATATTTTTCTAAAGTCATTAACAGTAACCGGTGCATTAGGCAGCACTTCTAAGGCAGAGTGAAACTGCCTGTGCATTGCTTGCAGATTATCTTTTGGTGATGCCACTATATCTTGTACCGGCATACTTATTCTATATCCTAAATCGGTAATTGCATAACACAATAATTCCAAAAAAGTAATACCAGGATCGTGTGTATTGTAATCTGTCCAAAGCTTACCCGAAAACTGCTCTACATAACGCATTCCGGCTTCTTTCAATACAGCATAATTAGTGCCATATTGGTTTTCCAATGTTTTCGGTATGGTTAATTCATTATTCATAATTTATGTTTAGAAATGCAGCTATCATTGTCTTTAAAGACATTCGGCATCAGTTAATAATGGTATTATAGTGTGTTCTTTTACAGAGGTCAAAATGCTTTTGGCACTACTTGCCTGCAGCATAGATTGAAAACTATTTCCTTCCATATCAATTTTCATTTTAAAATCTGTAACATAATCTACATAAGGTAAATCCTCAATATGGGTAATGACTACAGATTTATATATCATTCCGCCAAAAAGTATTTGTTTACCACTATCGTAAGACCAAGGTGCTAAAAATTTCATCAATTCTTCGTTTAATATTTTTCGGTAAGTATTGATGTCATATTGTTTGTAAAATTTAACTTTAAATTGAAACAATACAGGTTCATAATCCGGATGCTCTGCTTTAAATTCAATATGACCCGAATTTATCTCGGTAATATATTGTTCAATTTCTCTCAAAGTATTACTACTTACACGCGGTTGTAGTATGTCGTATAAATTGTGATTTCTTACATCAGGAATAGGTATGATAGTAACATTACCCGGTGTAAGTTCAAAATAATTGGGAGTAGCCGAAGTGTGGTTTAAGCATTTGACTTTATAGATTTTCGGGAAATTATTTAAAATTAATCTTTCGTAATCCCAAATATTTACAGCTCTGTTTTTATGTCTTAATCTTTCGCTTACTCTTATATAATAATCTTCATCTGTTTCTATATCTGCACCACCGAATGATGCATAAGGTTGTTGTACCTTTTTAACTCCAATGGGTTTTTCTATAAACTTAGTAATACTTCCGGCAGGTAATGCAGTGCGTAAATGCGATAAACTATTATTTTCATTTACAAATTGAGCAGAAACCACCTGTGCTTGAATATCTATAAACCTACAAACAGAACTATATGTTAGCCCTTCCGGTAACTCAGCCCTTAGCCACATCATTTGCTCCGGCATTGCTGTATTTTTATCAGTAATATCTGCCGGCAAAAAGAATGTAATAATACCTGTTCTTAAAAAATTATTGGTACTATCTTTTAACTTATCTGTTTTATTTAAAAGCAACCATTCGTTATTTACCATATAAGACCATTCGATATTGCTATCGCCTGTAAATGATGGAGCTAATGGATTTTCGCTTCCTTCTGCTACACTAAAAAGTACAGAAATCAACTGTCCCGGCAATGCTTTATTGATACCTATATAACAGTAACCTTCTCTTTCAAATATTGGTAATAGCGATAATTTTTTATTATTGTCCGGTAGCTTTACTCCAAACTGATCTTTTAAAAATACGTGCTGCTCGCTCTGACCAAAAGGCAATTCGTGAAAAAGCTGTATATCTCTTTGTGTATAGTTTTTAAGTTTGTTTACTGGATTGTTTTCGTGTACTGTAAATACAAAATTATTTTCGGTTTTCGCTTTGTAAGATAAACTTACTTCTTCCACCATAGGGGTATAAGGTTCGTTAGGAAGAACAATACTTTTATCATCTTTGCTCATTGCAATGGCATATAGTCTTGCATAATGTTTATGTAAAAAATCATTAACCAAAGTAATTCTAAAAAAACCGTCTTTAACTTGCGCGTTAAACGCTACATTATTGTTTACAGGATTAATAAATCCCGGATTGAAATTAAATAATGGTACAATTACAGGTTTTAATTGCAAATACTTTTGAATTACATATTTATTTGCCGTTTTCTTAGTATTGTATATTAGTGGGGTAGCATAATATTTTGGCTGAGCAACAGTAGAAGCTATAATTAAATCATTATTATTAAACAATTTTCTATCCTCTTCTATATGCCATTTGCCATTTTGAATATGCGATATATTCACTTTAAAATAATCATCATTACTTATAGTAGGACTATCAAAATCAGTTAGACTACCATCTGAGATTTTAATCTTATATTTTTCTGCAGTTAAATCGTTATTCAAATAAGATGTTTGATATGCAATATAGTGGTCTTTGAAATTTTGAGGTTTATCTTTCCACTTGAATTCAATTTTTACATCACTAAAATTTTTAGAAAAAATTTCATTGCAACCGATATAAAAATTAGAACCTACTTTAGGTTGTGTGCTAAATGGATAAAAGGGTTTGGAAGGAGTAATTACCCCCATATCATTTTCGGCTCGTATGTCTTTTATCTTTTTAACATCTACATTTATTTCCGATTTTCGTACACTCGCTTTAGCTAATGCTGCATATTCATCATAAGCTGTATTTGTATCCAACAAAATTCTTACGATTGGTAAATTAGTATTGAAATTTTCTGCGTGTACATCTTTATTATATGCAACAATGGGTACCACGGAATTGTCTAATTTAATAAGAATATTAAGTACTGCTGATATGTTACTGTTTTTTTCCACCGAAACCATTTCCACCGCAACTTCTAACCATTCTTTTTCTGTAGTCAAAAATATTTTCAATTTATCTTTTAACTCGGTAAATGGTGCAACTGAAAAACTCGACAAAACATCTAATTCTATTTTAATAGCAATATCCCTTTCACCTTCTTTTAAATATAGAATATTAGACGCCAATGCAAATCCCAATGTAGCTGCTGGCAGAGGAATGTGCTTTTCATTATCCACATCGTGTCCGAAAGCATACCAAGTATCATCTTCTAAAGCAGTACCAATACCGTCTTTAGATTTTGCCACATCAGCATAACTTATTTTTTCGTTAGCAATATGTAGCACGCTTTTTATCTCTGCTACTTCGGCTGTGTTCACTACTAATTCTTCTTCTGTAGTAAAATGTATGGTCTTTTTAGTATCGTCTTTTCCTGCATTAAGTAAAGTATCTTGGGGCACCCTTTCAGAAACAATATTTTTAGCTAATTCAAAAACTAAATATGCTCGGTCGGGAGTAAAAGGTTTGTTTTTTAACTGTAAAACCTCTTTGTAATAAAAATCTAAATGTCGTTTTGTCAACCCATTCATTTCTTCCTGAGTATGCAACATCAATTTCAGGAAGGCAACAAATAAAGCTAAATGGGGTTCTGTATTTTGGTTTTCAATTTCAGATAAAAATTTGTCTATATTATTATGACTTACAAAAAATTTCTGCCAATTTCCTTTAGGATTATTGTCATCTTGTACATCGTAATAGCCAACATAACTTGCAAATTCATAAGCAAACTTCATCCAGTCTGCTGTAGTAAAGGAATGTAACTTTACCGCATCGGGCATCAGCGCATCGGGAAATCGCTGCGCCTGACTTGTTCCATCTCTTTGCAATGGATTTTTATCCTGACATTTTTGTGTTTCTGAACTCATAGCTATTTCGTTGTTACATTCGTACCTTCATTAATATAAAACGGATAAACATAATTAGAACGCGAATTGGTAGTACGTATCCTAAATAATATTTCAATTAATAAAACACCCTCATTTTGTCTGCTATCATCTATCATTACTTTTTTTAAATCTATTCTTGGTTCGTGATATATTATTGCATTTTCAACCAAATCTTTTAAATAAGTAAGCATTGTTAAATTCATAGTTTCAAATACTAAATGGTCTATGTTACAACCATAATTGGGGAGCATTACTCGCTCACCTAATTTGGTAGATAATAATATTTCCAAACTACTTTTTATATCTGCTTCGCCTTCGGTCATCTCCAGTGTGCCGTTGTACCCATTGAATGTTGGAGGAAAACTCCAACCTCTGCCTAAGAATGTTTTGTCTTGTTCCATGTTACTAATTTGATAATTTGATGATAAGCCAATTTGATGATTAAAAATTTGTTTTTATGCTTTTCTAATTATTCATTGCACTACCCTATCATTACTGTTGCTTCTCCTGCTACAATGCTCCCTCCGTGTGCAGTATTATCTCCCATTCTGGCTGCGGGCATTCCTCCTATAAATACAGAAGAAGAACCTGCAATTATACTATCCGGCGGACCGGTACAAGTTGCCATACTGCCTACCGTTGCTGCTGGTAATCCGCCAATAAAAACGGTAGGTGCTCCCGGTGGCATTATAGGACCACCAACATGCGGAACAGTACCCGTTACCATCGGACAAGTATGCATATCGTTTATTCTTGCTGCAGGAGGCATTTTTTTAATTTTGAATTTTTATTTTTAATTTGTACTCTCTAAAATTATTTTGACTTTTGACTTTTGACTTTTGACTTTTGACTTTTGACTTTTTAATTTTTAATTTTTAATTTTTAATTTTTAATTAATTAATCTGAACAATACTTCCTTGTATCGTCATTGTTGCACTTGATTTTAGCTCTACTCCTGAGTTTCCTTCTACTTTTACACTTGACTGTGCAGCCTGATCTATATTTGTCGCTGATAGTTTAAAATTTCCTGATGCTTCTAATACTATATCTCCTCCACTTGTAATATTAATGCCATCTGCATTTAATTTTATGGTATTACCATGGTCATCTTTAATTTCTATTAAATCTCCATCTTCGTCTAAAATTATCGTTTTACCTGCGGGAGTTCCGAGTGAATATTTTTTCTTTTCATCATCAAAAAGCATTTTAATCTCACTGCGTGTTACTATCCCTTTTATATGATTGTCGTCTGATGCTGTTAACGGAGCAGGTTTATTGCTACTGTTCATCATACCTAACACTACTGCACTTCTTGGGTCGTCGTTGATAAATCCTACTATTACTTCATCTCCTATTTCCGGAAGAAAAAATGAACCTCTTTCTTTTCCGGCATCTAAAGTTGCTACTCTTGCCCATAAGCCTTCATCTTCCTTTTGTATAATCGGAAGGTTTACTTTTATTCTGTTATTGCCATCGGGGTCGTCTTGTAATTGAGTTACTACACCTATTTGCAATCCGTTTATATGCGGAATTAATCCTGCTGCGGGTTTAGATGAAATGTTATAAATATCTGCAAACCACTCTGGGTTTAATCCTAACTGTGCCGTAGCTTGCCAATCTCCGGCACTAATTTGATGTAAAATACCACTTACAAAATAATTTCCATTAAACCTATCCCCTACTCCGGAAAGCTCTAATATTTCTCCGGTATGTACTTCGTGTGTTCCTTTAAATGTTACCTTTCCTCTAACTTTTGCCAATTGCTTTTTCTCCCAAAAAGAAATACCCCAATCTTTCATTTCTTGTTCGCTAAACGATCCGCCATTTTGTAATATATATGTAGCACTACCTCCTGTTTGCGCTAAATCTTGTGCAGTAATATTTCCAGCCATAGTAATTCCGGGGTCATCGCAAGATTCTTGTGCTATTTCGGTATCTGCTACATTCCATTGTATTGTTTCTACAGCATCATATTGTAAGCGGGCATCTGTTTCTAAATCTAAATCTAAAATAGAAGCTCCAAATACTAAGTTTAAAACTGACGAACCACTCATTGATGGTTTTATAATTCTCACTTTATCCAATTCGGTAATGCAAATTCTGTTATTAACATCTAACCTATTGAGCATAAAATCCCAATCGCTACAATCGTGCTGTACCAAATGCTGATGAGTAATATTTAAAGATTCTACTTCCGCATCTATGCTGTATGATGACAATATATCTTCCATTACAGAACTATCTGTGCTGTCGGCATAAAACTTACTTTTACGAGCTAATGTCATTTTAAACGTTGATGCCCTACATTCTACTATTAATATAGAAGCTCCGTTACTTCTAACTTTAATACTGTGCTTAATTACAATTCCTTTAAATACCTCTTGAACTTCTGAACGTAAATACCCGACTGCCACATCTATTCTCTTACCAGGTACAAAAATTTCGTCGTTACTAACAGTAAAACTTTCTTCAGAAGCATTGCCGTCTATAATTATTAATTTTGCAATGGGAATTTTATTGACTTCGTTTTGTATTATAATAGATTCTACCTGATACTGCTCGGGTATGAGTGTACCTTCTGATTTTACTTCTATGGTAATAACAGACGCTGCGTTTTCCGTTTCTATGATTCTATCTTGAGGCATTTTTTTTTGATTTGTATATTTATTAATTTGATGATGTACTGAAATTCATTTTAATTATCAATGCGTAATCATCAAATCTCCAAATTGTCAAATTAATATTATTTCAAAGGAGGAAAATGAATAGCCATTCCTTCTTGTAAATTTCTAAAATTATCTATCCCATTAAATGCTGCTACTGCTGTATAATATTTACTGTCTCCATAAATCCTGTAGCACATCATCGGTAGTGTATCGCCATAATGTACGGTTCTTATATGTGTCATATCGGGCGATGATGAATTTTCTACATTCAGACGTTTTTTGTCTTCCATAGAACCTACAAAAACTACTTTTACAACAGCACGCAATGGCAATCCTTGTGCATTAAATAGTTTGTAAGAAATATCCATCGTTTCTAAACACCCGTCAAACTGTAATGTTCCCCAATACACACTCACAAATCGTGGACGATGGTCGTCTCCTTTATACTCTACCGTTAATTCTTTTAATTTATTTATATCTTCATCTACACCTAAATCTCCCGGAGCCAATCCATTTATTACACCTGTTCTGTCAAAAAACAATTCAAACTCAAATTTTTCCGGTTCTATCTTGGTAAATTTTGGCAGCTTAGCAGATGTTCCTTGTGCTTGCTTTTCCGAATATTTAATTTCTATTTTTTGATTGTACGATTCCGGATTAAGCAGTACATCCATACTTCCTTGTTCCTCTTTAGACTGAGGATTGGAGTACGACACAATCTTTAATTTAGAAACATTAGTATTCATCATCTTTCGTTTTTATTGTGCAAAATATCCATTAGTTGCTCTACACATTCTGCTACTACAGTATCTTTATCGGGCATTGGTTGTCCGGCTACGGATGCCGTCTGCTCCGTGCCCTGTTCCTGCGGATTTTGCGTTACAGTTACTTTTACATTTAGTTCTCTTATTTCTATTGGCATTTCGTTAGTTATGAGCTATGAGTTATGAATGTTAATGATATTTGCAAAAACTTACTTTGTGTTTATATTAAAACTTAATCAATAAACCTATAATCTAATGTAGATTATTAAGTCTGCAATGTGAAATATTGATATTGTAACTCAATAGTTTCTATTGCAATGGCACTTTGTTCTGCGTTTAAATCGACCATACTCCATTTTTTCGGAATTGCTTGTATTACATTCCAAATCATTAAAGGTTCGTGGTTTTCGTTGAGCAGCTTTATGATTAAATCTTTTGGCTCAAACAATGGTTTGTCTTTATTAGTAGTATCTACTTTAGTGCCTAAAGCTGCAAAAGTATTTTTACACCATTGTAATAAATCCGAACTTACTACCAATCCTCTTTTAAGTACTAATGGAACATATTTTGTTCTTACTGGCAATACGTGCTCAAAGCGATTTTCGCCCCCCTCTTTTCTTGTTTCGGTTTCTAATTCTACATTTAATCCCGAAACACTCTGAAACTTGCTATCCATTGAATTGCCTTCAAGTCCCGATATTTCTACCGAAAAATGAAAACTTAAAGGAGGATAATATTTTGATTGATCAGCCACAAAAAAATAATTATGATTTAAAGTTTGTATTCATTCCATACCATACCTCGCAACAAAATACAGTTTGTGTATTAAGTTGCTAATCACTCTCTATTGAAAATAAATCTAAGCCATTTCGATCGTTAAGCCTTCGTGTGCTATCTCTAATGTTTCGATAGCGGCTTCGTTGGCATCAGATTTTAAATCCGGTGATTGTATTTTTACCGGAAAAGCATTTTTTACTTTCCAGGTTACTACCGGCTCATGATTTTCGTTGAGCAAACTAATGGTTACACTTCTACGCTCAATCTGATTTAGATTTACCGTATTAAACCACGCATAATATTCGTTGTCGCTTGCAAACACACCTCTCTTGAGTGTAATATTGCCATACTTGCGTAATCCGGGCATTTTAATTTTACTATACTCCGGACTGCTACCATCGCGGTATTCGATTACTTCTGTTTCGAGATTTAATCCGGTTACTTCTGTAAACCCGATTTTAGAGCCACCCCAGTCAACGCGGAAGTGGAATTTAGGTAGTGGATAACTTGCCATATTAATTTTGTTTTTTTAATGTTTTAATGCTTTATTTTTAAATTGTTTTATTAGTTAAATTGTCAATTGAAGTTTAGCTTTTCGCCATTAAATGTGTAAAGCGTAAAATAATGAACTCGGCAGGGCGAACTACTGCCATCCCTATTTCTACTATTAATCTTCCTTCGAGTATATCTTGTGCTGTCATTGTTTTACCAAGTCCTACTGCAACATAAAACGCATCTTCTGTCTTTGCTCCTTGTAATGCTCCGGCGCGCCATTGCAGCGTTAAAAAGTTTTCTATCATTACCTGAATTTTTACCCAAGTATTGGCATCATTGCTTTCAAATACGAATGGTTCTGTAGCTTTTTCAATACTTTCTTCTACCATATTATAAAAGCGACGAACAGATACATAACGCCATTCGTTATCGTTGCCGGCTAATGTACGTGCTCCCCAAACTAAAGTTCCTTTTCCGGTAAATGCACGTAATGCATTTACAGACTTACCTGTTTCGTGAACATTAAGCGACTCTTGGTCTTTGTTGTCTATCTTAACTGCCGGTCCTATTACATTACTTATGCTTACATTAGCAGGGGCTTTCCACACACCTCTTGTACCGTCCACCATAGCATAAATACCTGCTACCGCTCCCGAAGGCGGAATAGTGCGCATATACAATCTTATACGCTCTGCTATAGCTTTAAACATTTTATGACCCGTAAATAACGCCACAGAAGCTTGCTGTTCAAAAAACAAAATATTACCTAATAAGGAATTGTATTTTTCTAAAAGCACAGGAAGTACTTCCGCTTTAATTCTATCTATCGCTGCTAATGCTCCGGCTTTGGTAGATGGATAATCTGCTTCGGGTGCAATGTCTGCATAAGCAACGCCATCTCCTAACCAACCCGACCCAAATCCGGTATATAAACCGTCAATGGTAGCAATTGTACGTCCGGCTAATGCATTATCTATTGTTCCTTCATTTTTCTCTACTTCGATAAGTGCTGTTAATGCAGCTTGTAAGTCAGTATCGGTTTTTAATCGCCCAACCTCAAATGCAACACTTGGATTACCTATTATATTGTTTTCAGCATTTAAAAGACTAACAGCAGTATCTGCCACAATATTGAGATAATTGGTAAAGTGCGTTTTGTGCAATGATACAGAAGCTCGTAAATTTTGTTCTAAAGTAGTAAGTGCTGTACTTATGGCATCAGCACGTAAAGACAATAAATCTGTAGCAGCTATATCTCCAATATCTAAAACCTCATCGGAATGGTATATGGCATTTTGCATATTTGATACAAGACCTGCCTCTGAAGCGGAAATAGAAATAGTTGAATAATCTGTAAGCGGTGCATCGCTTTCATCAAAAATAAGAAGTTGCCTATAATTTATCTCTACCGGATACGCAGATACTAACCAAGGATAGTAGGTAGCTCCGTATTTAAGATTGTTCATTCCTATATTATTTCTAAAATTTAGAATAGGCTGTGATACAATTCCCTCTTCGAGATAACCTTCCATTACATCAAGTATCGCAAAACGGTCTTGCATTTTAGCACAGCTAACCAATGCTGCTTGCTGAATACTTCCAAATGCAGCAACATCATGATTATCACTACCATCTTTTAACAATACGGCATCTGGAAAAACAAGTAATGTAGGCTCATCTAATTTTCCGATAGTGCTTATACCATCTGTAAAATGACTTGCGGTAACTGTGCTTGTATAATTACCTAAAGATAAAATATAGCAAGCTCCACCGCCATTATCGAAATAATGTCTGATTGCGTCGTACAGATAAAACCTAGTAGCTGTATGCACATCATCGAGTGAAATGGTAGCCGTATTTACACTTACCGTATATTCTTCGGGGGTATAAGCTCCTCCAAAATATCCTTGATATTCTACAAAGGATTTTATTTTTAATGCTCCGGTTATAGGCTCTCCTTCCTCATTTAATGCCTTTTGGGTATAACCTAAAAATGCAGGAACGGCAGTAGCCACCTGAGCTACTGACGGTGGAAAGAGGTTAATCTCCTTTACATATACACCTGGTGTTTTAATATTTGTACTCATAACATTATTGGGTTATTAGTCTTATAAAAATTAAGGATATTATTATTAAGCCTTCAATGATTATCAATTATTTACTTGCTGAAATTTTGTGCTATTTCGTCTCCGCTTAATGACCACAAAATTTTCAACTCTTCACTGCATTAAGATTTTGCCATTAAATGCGAGAAGCGCAAGATTATAAATTCAGCAGGGCGTACAACAGCCATACCAATTTCTACAATCATTCTGCCTTCGAGAATATCTAATGCTGTCATAGTAGAACCCAAGCCTACTGATACATAAAAAGCATCATCTGTTTTGGCTCCTTGCAATGCACCTGCACGCCATTGTAGCGTAAGGAAATTTTCTATCATACCTTTAACTTTACTCCAGGTATTAGCATCGTTAGGTTCAAATACAAATGGTTCTGTTGATTTTTTAACACTTTCTTCGACCATATTATAGAAACGGCGTACAGATATGTATCTCCATTCGTTATCGTTACCTGCAAGTGTACGTGCACCCCAAACCATTTTACCTTTTCCCATAAATTCTCTTATGGCATTTACGGATTTTCCGGTTCCGGTAACGTTCATATCTTGTTGGTCGTAATCATCTATTTTTTGCATTAGCTCTAATACCATATTCAAACTTACATTTGCCGGAGCTTTCCATACACCTCTATTTGCATCTACCTGACAATATACTCCTGCTACAGCAGAAGATGGTGGTAAAATAATTTTATTATCACCTCTGTCCATTGATTTTTTAATATTAAAATACAATTTACTATGCTGATGATATAAAGAGGTGGAAAGGTCAGCTGCATCGTCTGGAAGCCTCATTACGAAATTATCACTACCGACAACTACTGCTTGTGTAGTTTCATCTATTATTTGATTCAGTTGGGTTCTCAAGTATGGGTAATATGCTGCGCCATAGCTTAAAAAATTGTTACCAATACTGGTTCTAAAAGTAGATTCGATACTTGCAAAAGTATCAGTACCATTAGCACTAAATAAATCTATTATGGTAACTCTATCCATCAATAATGCACTTTGTGCTAATGCTGCACTATATAAACTATAGGAGCCGGCTTCACCTGATAAATGTGCATCAGGAATTAATATCATTGTTGGCTCGTCTTCTTTTTGTACAGCAGTTAAAGCTGTACTTAAAGCTGTAGTAGCTTCTGCAGGAACTACAGTATTAGGATATGCGCCAGCACTCGAAATATAACAAGGTCCTCCACCATTTGCAAAATACATTTGTAACGAATAATACATGCGAAATTCTAATGTAGAAAAAGTTACATTTCCCGAAAGTTCGCCCCCAACTACCGAAACAGTAAGCACAGCTGGTTTTGCTCCTCCAAATATTTCTTCATATTCTTTTAAAGATTTAATTTTTGTTGGCTTATATACAAGATTGATACCATTGTAAGAGGTATTTTGTGTATAACCAATAAATACAGGTACTGCTGTTTCTACCTGAGCTACTGAAGGTGGGAGTTTAGAAATCTCTTCTACATAAACACCCGGAGTTTTGTATGCTGCCATAATTTAATTGTTTTTAAAAATTTAAGTATTAAAAAATATATCTGAATAAAGATTGTAATGTTCCGGTGCAATATCGGGTCGTTCTACTACAAGCATTGACGGAGTGGGGTTTGGAGGGTCGTTAATAGATGTATTATTATCATCTTCGATGGTTAAATTTACAAAACCATTGTGTGTAATTAAATGCGGCCCGCTTAATGGATTACTATTAATAAATCCACTGCCTTTATATCTCCAAATAGATGCTCTGTTTTTAAATCGAAGTTTAAATTTTTTCAGATTCACTGTATCAAATAATGCTCCTTCGTTAGTTAAAAGATTATATGCTGCATCATCGCTATGGCTATTAATATTAATTACACCATCTATTCGTTTTAAATCTTGTAGTACATAATATTTGTCTTGTAAAATGATACCTTCATCTGTATCTACAATAGTGATATGGTACAAACCTTCTTCATAACCGGTAAGATGTATTTGTACCGTAGTTGTATCATTTTCTATAAAAGTAATTTTAGGGGTAAGGCTTTCTCCTTTTTCGTTTATTACAGTAACAGACCAATCATCTCCTCCCGAAAGTGCAGTATCGATATTGATATTTCTATGCATTACATTAACTGTATCGTTAGTATTTACATAATGTACTCTTGCTCCGTTTACTAAAAAATCGGTTGTAAATTCCTGTTGAGGGTTATTATTATTATCGACTATGCCATTTGCAATTACAGTACGTGTATTAGTATTGTTAGATAAAATTTCGCCTTCGTTATAGATGCGACTATTGTCTCTTATAGGAGCTACGGAACAAAGATTGGGTGCTACACGAGTACTACCATTAATTTTGTTTTCGAAATAATAAATAGAGTTAGCTGTACTTTTAATTAATGGAAGATTAGTATAATTAATAAAATTACTATCGTTAATTGTATATTCAAATTTAAGAGAAAGGTTATTGTCGATTTCTGTAAATGGAATAAAATCGTTCAAACCTTCATCGTACTTAGCTTTAATCATTACTACAAACCCATCTGCTAACATTCTAAATACACAATTATACTTTTTCAGCAAAGTAAGTGTAGCATTTGATGGATGAATATTAATAAATGAATGGAGATTGTATTTTGCAGTAAGTACTTCTTTTTCTTCTTCGGTAGCATTATCGTAAAACACATAATCATCATCACCTTTATCCAAAAAATAATGGTGTAATACTTTTACTTCAAACAAAGGCTTATATATTATTTGTATAGCCATTGGATTATATAGTCTTTATGCAGTAAAATAAAATAAATTGGTTTAATTTGGGGTTGAGTATTCGGTTAAGTAACAATTTGATGCCTATAGTTTGCTAATAATATTATTTAAACTTTTTTATCGTTAATGTAAATCTCACTGATAAGTTGTCCTTCTCCTGTAATGTCTTTTCGTTTAACTTCTGCAATTCTTAATTTATATAAAGCGTAAGGGTGTTGTTTACCTCCAAGCGTACTCCAAAGATAATTTGCTTGTTCGAATGTGGGAGAGTATAAGTCCATAATCAACTTAAACTCTTGATCTTCAAAAATGTTAGTTGCACTATTTTTATGAGTAAATATATTTTTAGATTGAAAAAAAGCTACCAAGTGTGATAGGTGTATTAAGGATTTGTCGTAAGCTCCATTAAAACAAGCAGAAAACAATACAAACAAATTAAGATAAATAGGTGGGTTTTCGTATATGGTTTTACCTTTTTCTATTTTGTAATTTGGTAAATTTTTAAGGGTAGATTCTTCTGATAAATTTACTAATGTAATGTAAACATTTTCGGCACTATCCAAGTCATTTTCTTTAAGTATAGCAATGTTTTCCAATAAAAAAGGAGAACTGCTAATACTTTCATTCTGCTGATTTAATAAACCAAAATGTTTATTTAATTGCTCCTGTAAATAATATAAAGACTCGTATATCATCAGAGTATGTTTTTGGTTATTGAAAATTCAAACAAAATTGTAAAATTGAACGAATTTTTCACAAAGTAAATAATATAATTAATAAATTAAAATTATTTTTTTCTAAAAAGTTAATTAGACTAATGAGTCAATTTCTATAAAAGGATGTTTGATGTTTTGGTTGTTGCTCCAAAGCTAAGATATCCACTTTCTTAGTTTCGTTTGCAAGGACAATTTTAAATTCTCTCACTACCATTTTACTCTATGTATCCACCCATATTTAAGGTGGTGTATCTTATGGTTTTGAGGGTCATAACCTCGATGAGAGCCTGGCTGAGGAAGTATGCTATGCTCCCAAGAATCTGTAAACTTCATTTGCTCTGGCATCTTCTGGAGCAATATTATGCCTCCGTGAGCAGTAAATCCTTATCGGTAAACTCTATTTTGGCAACTGAGATGACTATAAGTTTTTCTTATACTAAATTGCAAAAAACACCAACAAAAACTATGCAAATTAAAAATATGACAGTCAATACTTTACGACACTAAATCTCTAATGACCATCATATATAAATAGGCTACCTTAATAAGGTAGCCTATTTTCATTTTTCAATACCATATTCGGTAGATTATGGTCAATAATTTATCTAATCCCTTTTTTAGCAAAATAGTCTTTTAAGCTATTAGCATATTTATGGTCTGGTTGAATTTCTAATATTTTATTTACATATACCAAAGCATCTTTTTCTTTGCTATTATTAGCATAGTAGTATGCTAAATATTGATACGCAGTTAGTTTGTCGTTATCTTTTTTCTCATAGCCTTCTTTTTCGTAATTGAGCCACTCTACAAAGTAAGGTTCTGCTTGTCCGGTTTTGCCATCAGAGTCGATAGCTGCGGCAGACCTTCCTTGCCAATAAGTAGCAGTACCGGCATCGGCAGGATATTTTTCTTTTAGTTTAGTAAAGGCATTTAATGCGCCTTCGTAATCTCTACCATAGAATGTATATAAGCCCCAATCGAAATAAATTTTATTGGTTGCATTGCTATTGAGTGCTATAATTTTACCAAACCATTTTCCGGCTTCTAAATAGTTTTTATTCTCTTTGTATAGTTCTGCTATTTCGCTCATTGTTTCTAATCTTTCTGCATCATCGCTCGAAAGATTAAGTGCTTTAACGTAGTTATCATCTGCTTTTGCAAGATAAGAATCCGCATTTACAGAATCTTTTTCTGCTAATCCTGTATTTATTTTTGCCAAGTACAAATAATCGTCTTTTGAAATTTTAGACTTGTCTGTATTTTGTTCCAAAAAGGTATTCATACTTTTTAGTGCTTCGTTGTATTTACCACCTTCGTATTGAGCATACCCTAAAGCTCTATATAGAGTGGGTTCTTTAGCATTTGCAGCCAACATTTCGTTAATGGTTTTTTCTGCTTCTGCAAACTTTTTAGACTTAATTAAGATATTAAGATATACTACCCTATCTTTAAGTGTATTGTCCGAAAGTTTAATAAATTTCTCTGCATTTTCTAAAGCAAGTTTGTTATTGTTAGCATACATATATGCTCTTGCCAAATCTCTAAAAGGCAAAGGATTACTTGGGTCTAACTCTTGTGCTTTAGCGTATTGCTCTTGCGCTAATGTATAATTGCGTGCTCTGTATCTTAAAGACCCCATTTTGTAGTGCGCTAAAGATTTTACGCTTCCTTTCTCTAATCCTTTTTCGTATTGTGTCATTGCGCTGCCACCACCATTTTGTATTTTGTTAAGATAGGCATCGCCCATAGCCAAATTGATACTTCCGTCTTTGGGATTTATCTCCATCGCTTTTTCGTACCATTTTAATGCTTCTTGTATATTACCACCTTCGGATTGCGACATAGCATCGGCAGCAATTTTATATTTTTCCCAATCTTTTTTCTTTGCACCATCTACTATATCAAAAAGTATTTTTTGGGCATCGCTTGCTTTTTTTTCTAAAAATAAAATACGTGCAGTACCTGCTTGATTTTTAAAATCCGATGGGTGTTTTGCAAATATTGCTTTTGCGGCAGCCGTATTTTCTAACTGTAATTCCGACAAGCCGTATAAGTATGCAGCATCTGCATTTTTATCAATAGAGGGTTGTAAATCTTTTTTTACGGTTTCGTATTTTCCGTAATTAAAGTTTTTCTCTGCTTCTTTAAGGTTTTGGGCATTTACTTGTGTGGTTATTGCTACCGCTATAGCCAATCCAATTAATCGCTTCATTTTATTTTGTTGTTTAGTGAATGTAATTTTTTGTTTATAGTTTATAGTTTTTTTATTGTACGAGTTCTGCTTCGCGTAATTCTAATGATACTCTTAATGGTACTAATTTGGATTTATTAAAAATTAATTGTCCGCGTTGTTGGCTCAAAAAATTTACAAAACCCGTACCTAATCCCGCATATCCTTCGCTCAGATGAAAATAAATAACTCTTCGGAATGGATACTCCATTGTAGCCAAATATGCTTGGTGCGGCTTGTAAAAGTTATTGTTATTATCATTACGCAATGCTACCACACTTACATTTTTAATAAAATTTCCGGCTAAGCTAACGTCTTCTTTATCGTACAGATATTGACTACTTACCAATCCTAACGCATTTGCATTTTTACTTACATAGTCTATCACCGAATCGCTGCTGCCTAAAGCATATACATTAGACGTAAAATCTTTACTCGGGATTAATGAGTCGGTAATATATCGTACCATTCCCGATTTACCACTTTCAAATACTATATTATATTTACGTAAAAATGTTCCTTTTAGTATTTCTTCCAAAACGCCAATAGTCATTATACTATCTTCCGATTTTTTATTAACAATAATGCCAACTCCATCTTCGGCAATGGCTAATGAGCGAATGGCTTTTTGATTTTGTGTAAAATAGCTTTTTTCTTCTTCGGTAAGGTCTCTTCCGGCAATAATTAATCTAACATTTCCTTGCATTAGTTCGGTAAAGCAATCCTCTTGTTGAAAATATTGAGCATTTATAGTCGCATCGGGAAAAGAAGAGTCAAATACTTTTAACTGTTCGTGCATTACCAAACGCAAACTTTCGTCTATGGCAATTTTAATTTCTCCCGAAGCTATAGATTCTGATATTTTACCGTCGTCCTTATTGCTGCCACAAGAAGACAATAAGGCTACCAATAAAAAAACAAATACTACAAATATTTTAGTCCGAAAATACATACCGACAACATTACTAAGTGTTGAATAAATTTTGAATAAAAATGGTAAGAAGTAATAATTATTTAACATACCATCTTTCCTACCAATAATTTATTGCAAAAGTGTGTAAAGATACAAATACTTATTAAATTTCATTAAGCAAGTAATTATGATATAGACGCTTATGGCGTAAAAATGCATAAATGGTTAGGTAATTTTTTTTCTTTAGTTATACCAACATAAAATATAAATAAACCCATAACATAATAACATTTTACAAAACTTAATTTTCCTAAAATGCTATTTTACATTCAATTCTTTACAGCTACTTCAAACTAAATTCTACCCCTACAAAAAACCTAATTCCTTGATTTGGGGCGTACATATATGTGGGGTCAAATGTAAGTCCGTAAGGATTTTCGGCTGATTTTAACGCATTGCCATTGGTATCGAATTGTACATTTTTGTCGAATGGGTCGTGGCTGCGTGCAATGATAAACGGATTGCCTTTATTAGGTGTCCAATTCAAAAAGTTTTTTACACCGCCATATAGCCTTATGTTTTTTAATCCGGAATAGGACAATTGTATATTCTGAATACTCCACCAAGGCGAATATGATTTGCGTGGGTCGTCGTTGCCGAGTAATGGTAAGCGCATTGGACTATACAAATTTCCAGTATAATCTATAGATAAATGAATGTCGGGTATAGTGTATGAAACAGCCCAAGTTCCGGTAAATTTTTCGGTCAAAATTTGTTGCTCTTTAATACCATCTTCCACAATTGGATTTTCCATATAAGTAGCTCCGGCTCTGATTTTTAATCTATAAAAAAGGTCTGCATCTAAATTAAGTGTAATGCCTCTACTTTCTGCATATCCCGATAGATTATCATAAATTATTTGATTACTGTTGGTCTCGTAATCGGCAACTATTCTATTAGTAAAATAAGTATAAAATACCGATGCATCTATGCTTAAAATGCTGCTTTTACCAATGATGATATTATTAAGATAATTAAGATTTACATTGTAAGATTTTTCGGGATTGAGTTCATTTTTTATTATTACATCTCTTGCTCCTGTAAGTGCTGCGTGGTCTTCGGTAAAAATATTAACTACTCTATAACCAGTACCTGCATTAAGTCTTAGAATATTATTTTTGTTCCTTGTCCATTTGTAAGCGATGCGTGGAGTAAATATATTGCCATGATAATTATTGTGGTCGTAGCGGAAACCCAAAAGTAATTTATGTTGCTTGTTAAATAATATTTCGTCTTGAATAAACACACCGGGCAGTAATGTATTTTGTGGATTATTGATTGGATTTACGGTATCGGCTGTGGCAGTAGCAGGTGTATTGTCGTCGTAATAAGTATAGCGAAATGTAGTGCCAAGCAATAGGTCGTGCATACCTAATTTTTTATCCCAAGTTAGCTGTGAAAAAGCAATTTTCTGACGCGCTAAATATGGTATAGTGCCATAAATGCTGTTTTGATTGTGGTCGTTGTACGAAAAGGACAAAAGTAATTTTTCGGTAGTTGGTAATTGATAAGTACCTATTAATTCCCAACGATTGGTATAAATGCTTTCTCCATATACACTATCGCCACCTCTAAAAGCTTTATTCCAATTCATTTCTCCACCCCAGCGGTCTTCGTACATATACCTTGCTGCTATGCTCATTAACTTTTTGGATTTACGGTAAAACTGCCATTTTTGGAATACAGAAATTCTGTCTTGCAAGGTCATATCCGTAAAGTTATCCTTGTTTTTGTCTATCGTATTTTTGAAGTTAAAATAATTTATACCGGTAAGCACGTCTGCATTTTTTCCGGCAGATAATTTTAACCCTAAGTCTGCATTATATTCTCCCCAAGTAGTGCCCATAACATCAGCCGAAAATAGAGGAGCATTTTGTGGTTTTTTAGTAATAATATTAATTAATCCACCTACTGCTTCGCTACCATACAAAGACGAAGCCGGACCTTTTACTATCTCTACCCTTTCTATTAACGAATTAGGAATACCGGACAAGCCATATACAGTAGAAAGCGAACTCACGATAGGCATTCCATCAATCAAAACCATAGTATATGGACCTTCTAATCCATTAATATGTATATCGCCAGTATTACAAACCTGACAATTAAGCTGTGGACGCACACCGTTTACATTTTGTAATGCTTCGTAAATATTGGGGGTTGGATTTTTCCTAAAATATGCATTAGAATATACTTCTACAGATACCGGACTTTCTAATCTACTTACCTCTTTAAGCGTACCGGTAATTACTACATCGCTAAGTTGCTGTTTGCTTTCTTTTAATGTAAAAACTTTAAACAAAGATTCGTCAGCTTCAAATGTCAAAGTGTCTGTAATGCTTTCGTAACCTGTTAATATAATTTCTATTACATAGCTTCCTGTTGGTATTTTTTGGAACTCAAAACTACCATTCTTATTACTTGTGGTCATTAAGTTGAGTTCGTTAAGCTGTATTACTGCACCTATAATTGGATAGTCTTCTTTGTCCTGAATTTTTCCGGTTATGGAGCTTGTTTGTGCATAGGTAAGACTTTTTAAAAGTAGTAAAATAACCGTACCTATGATTTTGGCAATGTTCATTTATTGTTATTTGTAAATTAAATTTTCGTAAATTAGAAATGCAAAATTATATTATTAGATTAGTCTAACAAAATTATTTTAAAAAAAAATCAAAAAAATAATTTTACATTAAGGGTCTGCTAATATAAATGAATTTAAGCCACGAATGCATAAATAGATATTCGTGCATTCGTGGCTAAATATTTATCAAAATATACTTATTTGATTGTAGCTTTCTAAATTATTATAACTGACATAAATGCTGCAATTTTTTAAGGATATCATTACTAAATCCTTTGTAGATTAAAATAGCTAAATCCGTATGAAATGCCAGTAAATAAAGAATTATGAGATATTGAAGATATGGTATTTATCCTATAAAATTATTAGTAAAAACTATATTACTCATTTACAATTAACTGCTTCTTTCTTTTATACAAAAGAATAGTTTCTATAATCAAAAACACTAAAGCTGCAATTAATAGATATTTCCAAATGGGGGTAGTAACACCAAAAACATTTTGCTGCTGTGTAATTAAGTTTTCTTGTTGTATCCAATTTATTTTGTTGCCTAATATTTGCTCTAATTCGTTTTTAGAGATATAGTCTAATATTGATTCTTTATTATTTAAATTAAATGCCAAAATAACATTATCTGCATCACCTCCGGCACTTCGGTTCAAGGTATAAAAACCGGGCTGTAACATCAATTTATCTGTACTGATGTTGATACCTGTTCCAGAAGGCATTTGCGATGGAATACCCTCGTAACTATCGCCCTTTAAATGCCATATACTACGCTCATTGTACTTATTATCTTGTATCCAAATGGGCTTATGGCTACCTATGGTTTGTGCAAAAATATTACTATTGCCATTTTGCGAAGCCATTTTATATATTAAAGGAGCAAAGTAATGACTCGTCTGAAAATTACTAGACTCTTCGTTTAGCGAAGTAGCACAGAGGTATAGTTTTCCCTTGGCAATATTATATTGTGCCATAAATGGTTTTCCATCTCGGTAGGCCATTAATATTTGCTGATTTGAAGATAATGAGGCTTGTATAGGATATCTTTTTTTACTAATTGGTAATTGTACATTTTCGGGTATATTATCGAAAACATCAGCAAATAATAAGTGAGATTGTTGTATATTGGTAACAGCTTGTTTGCTTGTATCTAAAGGCTCAAAAGTAATACCCGAAACTTTACCTAATGCTTTATTGAAAGTTTCTGTAGCGTTAATTTTACCCGGAAACAATAAAATGCTTTGACCATTTTGTAAGGCAAGATTAATAGCATCTGTAAGTTCATTACTTAATGAAGTGATGTTTTGTAATATTATCAAACTATACTCTTGCCAATTATTGTTGTTAATATTTTGCATACTTGTAGTCTGCAACCTAAAGCCGGAATACGAGTTTATTGCTGTTTGCAAATAAGGACTAACTGTATTTTCGGTTATTACTAATACCGCAAGCTCCGGTGCAGTACGAGCCGATAATCGGAATGTATCATCAGCAGTAAGGTGCTTATCTTGAATACTTAGTTCTATTTTTTGCCATTCCGACCCGGAAAACTGTAACGACAAGGTATCTATCCAAGTATTGGTATTATTGTCTAAAATAATTTCTGTGGCAGTGCGTATTTGTTCGTTAATATTAACTTGTAAATGTGTAGCATTTTGGGTTGTATTACCACTTTGCTTTACGCTTACTACTAAATTATTGGGTGCATTTACATCTATGTTAGGGTTAATAAAATATGCTGTGTCTATAAAAATATTGCCGACACTATTTTCTTGAATTGGTACAAAATTCAGTCTAAATTTTTCTTCTGTTTTTATACTATTAGCATTGTTTAAAAAAGAAGTTTTTTGTAAATCACTAAAAAAATAAATATCCAATTTTTCGTTGTGGTCGGATAGCTTAGCGAGAATTTGTTCTATATTGGTAGCGTTTGCAATTGGTTTTATTTCTTTTATTGCGGTTATGGCTTCGTTTTTAGGAATGGGTCTTTGGGCATTCTTGTTGCTATTATCTAAAATTATAAAACGAGCGTCGGCAGGAGCGTTTTCTACAAGTTTAATTGCCTTTTCTTTTGCAGTTTGCAGTAAACTTATTTGTCCTTTACGTAAAGACATACTCGGTGAGTTGTCTATAAACAAAACTTGAAGACCATTATTGTTTTCGTTTATTTTTCCGGTAAAGGGCTGTGCGAATGCAAAAATTATAGCAGCTAAAAACAATAAACGCGCCAATAGCAATCTGATATTTTGCAGCTTAGCTTGTCTTTTAGTTTTTAATTGAATAGTTCTAAGGAAACGCGTATCCGAAAAATTAACTCTTTTGTACTTTCTAAGATTAAACAAATGAATTAATATCGGTATTATTAAAGCGATGCCGGCTAATAAGAAAACAGGAAAAATAAAACCCATACAGCGAAAATATGTAAATTAGCTTTACAAAATCAAAATTCAATAAAAGTTTGGTAATGAAACATTCGATTTTGAATAAACTAAAAATAAAATCTATCTATTAGCCCTACCTGCTTCTAATATTGGTAAGTTACTTTCTGTGGGAACATAAATAAC
This sequence comes from uncultured Taibaiella sp., assembly GCA_964448955.1. Taxonomy (GTDB): domain Bacteria; phylum Bacteroidota; class Bacteroidia; order Chitinophagales; family Chitinophagaceae; genus MKSF01. Next base: position 41,821 of record CAYUXT010000015.1, read on the forward strand.
AGTTTTGTTATTCAAATCGCCTTGCTGTCTTACCCATAAGTATTGAATATAGGTTGGTGTTATACTGTTATTTTCGATTCTAATAGCTTCCGCAGCACCTTTTGCTCTTTCTATTTCGGCAAGGGCATTTAGTTTTTCTGCTTCGAGATTGGCTTTGGCTTCTTCTATTTTAATTCTACGGTTTTGTTCTGCTTTGGCAAACTCAGCTTTTCCGCTCATTTCTTGTTGCCATACATTATATACAGGAAAACCTACCATCATTGCGATGATAATAATACCAATAAGTAGAATGGTAAAAAAAGAATATTTACCAAATTTGAGAGAAGAACCGGAAATGTTAGGATACTTTGGATTAGACATAGTTTTATATTTTTTAGTGAAAAAATTAATGTTTCCGAAGATAAGGAAAATTAAGAAAAATACAAAAAAATAAAGTTCAATTTATCTAATCACACATTAAAAAACTATGTGCGTAACTCACTCATTTATTCATTACATAAGAAAAAGTAAAAATACTACTTTTCATTTTTCATAAAAATAGCTGAAAAATTTTTGCCACTCGGCTCTTGAAATATTTCTAAATCAAAAAATCCAACTGTAGAATAGAGATGGTCAAAAACATTTGCTTGTATAGACTCGTATTCTACCCAAGATGTAGTATTGGTAAAACAGTATATTTCTATTGGTATGCCTCTGTTTTCAGTGGCAAGTTGGCGTACCATAATAGTCATATTTTTATTTATTTTTTGATGACTTTTTAGGTAAAATTCTATGTATTTTCTGTACACTCCCAAATTAGTCATTCTTCTACCATTAATTAATATAGAAGTATTAATATGGTTTTGGTGGTTAAATTCTTCAATTTCTTCTTGTCTTTGGTCTATATAATCCGAAATTAATTGTATTTGCTTTAATTTTTTTTTCATTTCCACATCTATTAGTTTAATCGAATGGGCATCAATATAAATAGACCTTTTTATTCTTCTTCCACCACTTTGTACCATACCGCGCCAGTTCTTAAAGCTGTCTGTTATAAAATAATAGGTAGGAATTGTTGTAATAGTTTTGTCCCAGTTTTGTACTTTTACGGTATTAAGATTAATATCAATAACATCTCCGTCGGCATTAAATTTAGGCATTTCTACCCAGTCGCCTACGCGTACCATATCATTAGAAGACATTTGTACACTTGCTACTAATCCTAATATAGTATCTTTAAAAATCAAAAGTAATATTGCAGTCATAGCACCAAAGGCACTTAAAAAATACACCGGAGATTTATCCAACAGCACCGAAAGCACCAATATAATAGTAATGATATAAAGTATAATTCTTATTAACTGAAAATAACTTGTTAGTGGCTTGTTTTTAAATGCAGGCTGCTGAGATAATCCATATTCACATACCTTAATTGTTGCAAAGCAAACTGTCATACTTACAATTATTAGATAAACATCGGTAAGTCTGATTACAAATGGTAATACTTGGCTAAAATCTGCAAAAACAGCAGGAGCCATTATGCGTACAAAGATTGAGGGTACAATATGTGTTATATTATCAAATGCTCTTGTCTCTACAAATAAATCATCCCAAGTAATTTTAGTTTTCTTAAATAGCTTATATAAATAGTTTACAAAAAACTTTTTAGTAATATAAAATGAAATTATGGATAGTAATATTAACAATAATACAAACAAAAATAAACGTACATAAATTAACCAAGGTGCTGCAACACCCATATTAGAAATTAATGTTTCTGTTTGTCCTTCAAGATAATCTAACCAATTCATATTAACGGATTTTATTGCTTTAAAAAAAATGATACAGAACAAATTAATTTGTTCTAATACTTTAATTTGGTAAAAATTATTTATTGCTGAATGAATAAAAAAGAAGCAATTGCTTTATATTCTTTTTCCCAAATAATGGTGCCCGCAAATATCACCTGAAAAATCTGCGACCTCGTGCAAATACCCCCATTGTTCAAAACCAAACTTTTGAAGCAGATTAATGCTGGCTTGATTTCGGTCTATAATAACGGCAAATATTACTTTGTAACCTATTAATTTACACTGCTCCAATGTATAAGCTACTAAGCGTGTAGCCACACCTTGCCTTCTATAATCTTGGTGTATATAATAACTAATCTCGACAGTACGGAGTAGTGCTTGTCGCCCTTTACGATACGGCGTTATACTCGCCCAACCCACAATTTCATTGTCATTTTCTACAACAAATACAGGATAGTTTTCGGGTGTGTGCTCTTGTAACCAAATTTTTTTATCGGCAACTTTCCATTCTTCTAACTCTGCCGTTTCGTACCTCGCTTGCACAGCCTGATTGTATATAGCAACAATGGCTTTCAAATCGCTTTCTTCCGCTATCCTTATCTGCTCCATTATTTAGAAAAAGTCTTTTATCCTATCGAAGAAACTTTTGTCTTTTTGCGCTTCTTCTCCCGGAATAAAATTAGGCGAATGTGCTAATTTTTCAACAGCAATGCGCTCTTCTTCCGAAAGGCTTTGTGGTGTCCATACTTTTACCTGCACTAATTGGTCGCCTTTATTATATCCTTGAATTTCAGGAAATCCTTTGCCTTTTAACTTAAATATTTTACCACTTTGTGTACCAGCCGGAATTTTAATTTTAGCTCTTCCATCTATTGTAGGCACTTCTACTTGCGTGCCAAAAACCGCGTCTGTAAAGGATATGGGCAATACAAACAATACGTCGTTACCTTCTCTTTGTAAATCAGGGTGCTTTTCTTCTTCTATTAAAATTAGCAAATCGCCTGGCGAACCTCCACGCTCTCCTGCGTTACCTCTACCACCCATACTTAATTGCATACTATCTTGCACACCCGCCGGCACATCAATACTTATGGTTTCTTCGCCATATACCCTACCCTCGCCTTTACAAGAAGTACATTTTGCAGTAACTGTTGTTCCTTCCCCATTACACGAAGGACAAGTGGTTACGGTTTGCATTTGTCCTAAGAAAGTATTAGAAACTTGCCTTACTTGCCCTGAACCGCCACAAGTACCGCAAGTTTGAACAGAAGAAGAATCTTTTGCACCTGAACCATTACAGGTATTACAACCTACGTATTTTTTAACTTTTATTTTTTTAGTAACACCATTGGCAATTTCAGAGTAATTGAGTTTTAATTTTACACGAAGGTTAGAGCCTCTCGAACCCCTTCTGCTTCTGCCACCGCCACCTTGTCTTCCGCCGCCAAAAAAACTTCCAAAAATATCATCGCCAAATACATCTCCGAAATTAGAAAATATATCTTCCATACGCATACCACCCGGACCACCACCACTTGCTCCTCCTCTCATACCTGCGTGTCCAAAGCGATCGTACTGAGCTTTTTTATCTGCATTACTCAATACTTCATAAGCTTCTGCCGCTTCTTTAAATTTCTCTTCAGCAGCTTTATCGCCCTCATTTTTATCGGGGTGATATTGCATGGCTACTTTACGATATGCTTTTTTTATTTCGTCGGGAGATGCAGATTTGCTAACTCCTAAGACTTCATAATAATCTCTTTTGCTCATTGTCGTTTACTAAATATTATTTTCCAATCACCACTTTTGCATGGCGAATAATTTTATCGTTTAATGTATAACCTTTTTGCACTTCGTCTATTACTTTACCCGAAAATTCCGGGCTTGGTGCTGGTATTTCTGTAATAGCTTCATGAATTTCTGGATTAAATTCGTCTCCTTTAACCGACATTGCTTCTAATCCTTTAGCTTGCAATGTAGATTTAAGTTTATTAAAAATTAATAAAATCCCTTGCTTAAATGCCTCAAAATCTTCTGTAGTTTCCATTTGCTCTAAAGCGCGGTCTGTATCATCTACTACATCAAGCAAAGATTTAATAACATCTTCTCCGGCACTTTTAAGCAGTTCGTTTTTTTCCTTTGCCGTTCTTTTTCTAAAATTATCGAACTCTGCTACATTTCTCAAAAGTTTGTCTTTAAGTTCTACAATTTCGTTTTCTAATTTTTCTACAGCTACATCAAGCGTGTTTTCGACATTGTTTTCTTCGGTTAATTCTTGTTCGGTTGGGTTTTCTATATTTTCCATTTCGTTACTGTTGTTTTCCATTACCTTGAAAATTATATTTTAATTAATTTAGTTTGTTTTTAAAAAGTATGCAAAGTTACAAATATTTTTAAACGGAAATGGCTAAGCAATTTGTATTTATAAGTTAAACTTTTAAATAATTGTATAGATAAAATTAATAGTGGTAAAAAAAAATGACAATCAAAAAATTAGGTTAAAATAAAAACAAGTTTGTACCTTTAACTCTTATCATTTTTTGTCGAATTGTCCAAATTTCCAAAATGTCTGAACAATATATAGTATCCGCAAGAAAATACCGCCCGCAAACCTTCGATACGGTTGTGGGACAAGAACATATTACTACCACACTCAAAAACGCCATTATCAAACAACAAATTGCACACGCATATTTGTTTTGTGGTCCGAGGGGTGTAGGTAAGACTACTTGCGCACGTATTTTAGCCAGAACTATTAACTGCGAAAACCCTACCGCAGATATGGAAGCTTGTGGTACTTGCAGCACCTGTGTAGCTTTTAAAGACAATACCGCATTTAATATTTTTGAATTAGATGCCGCCAGTAACAACTCCGTAGATGATATAAGAGCATTAACAGACCAAGTACGTTTTGCGCCACAAACAGGTAAATACAAAATATATATTATTGACGAGGTACACATGCTGAGTTCGGCAGCCTTTAATGCCTTTCTGAAAACATTAGAAGAGCCACCTTCTTATGCTATTTTTATATTAGCAACAACAGAAAAACACAAAATTTTACCCACTATACTTTCTCGTTGTCAGATTTTCGATTTTAAGAGAATAACTACCAACGATACCGTTAATCATCTTGCCTCCATTGCAACGAAAGAAAGTATTGCGGCAGATAACAACGCATTACATATAATTGCCCAAAAAAGCGAAGGCTGTATGCGCGATGCGCTGTCTATGATGGATAGAATTGCCAGCTTTACCAATGGTAACATTAGCTATGATTTAGCCATTCAGCACCTTAATATTTTAGATGCTGATGTATATTTTAAACTCTGCGATTTACTGTTGGCAAAAGATGTAAGCGGTGCTTTGGTAATTTTGGACGAAGTATTACAAAAAGGATTTGAAGGCGATGTGATTATGAATGGCTTTGCAGAACATTTACGTAATGTAATGCTCTGTAAAGATGCGCGTATGGCAAAACTATTAGATGTAGCCGAAAATCATAAAAGAGTATATTTCGATAAAGCGCAAATCATTCCTTCGGAATATTTAGTGTCTGCCCTAAGCATACTTAACCAATCCGAAATAGAATACCGACAGGCACTCAACAAAAGACTACATTTAGAAATTTGTTTCATTAAACTATGCTATCTCAGCGATGTAATTACTACAGAAGACCTTAATTCTGTAGCAAAAAAAAAACTGAGTAATAAAAATACAGAAGAAGTAAGTACCACCCAAACTACTGCCTCTAATACTTTAGAGAGTAATGCGGCTGTGGCAATAGAAAATGTTGCTATTGGAAACAAAAGTAAAATAGTAGAACTAAGCGCAGGGGCTACGGAAGAAATTAAAACAGAAACACCAACAGAAGTTAAAAGTGCAATAGAAAAACCTACTGCTCCGGCAAAGAGAAGTCGATTTTCTAAAGACCTTTTGCAAGATGTGCATAATGAAATTGCGCACCAAGAACAAGAAAAAGTAGAAGTAACACCCATTACAGAAGAATTGTTAATTTCCGAACAAGCCAACTTAATTAATTATTTAAGGGGATTAGAAAAAACAACTTTAACAGACCAATTGTCTTTAGTTACTTTTTCTGCAAAAGATGAAAATACAGTTAATATTCAATGTTTTACACAAGTAGGTGTAGAGATTATAGGTAGTAGCAAAGACTTATTGCAAGATTATTTTATTGCGAAAACCAATAATAAATCTTTGATAATATTAGTAACATTAGATCCGAAAGCTGTAGCAAAAGAGGTAAATACTGAGCGTCCTTTGAACAAAACAGAAATTTACGAAGAAATGATAAAAGAAAACAATGCCTTAGCTGAATTAAAACAAAGGCTTAATTTGTATATAGATTAACATTTTGCAATTTATTTTTCTATATAAATAAAATACTCTTAAATAGTTGGCATTACAATATTACGGTTGTATAGATATGCGCTCAGGACAGCCCTTTTTAGCACCACCACAAGATTGCAACATTACACTACCTACTACTGCAAAAAGAACAATGCAAATTATTTTTGTATATTTTCTCATTCGTACTTTACTTTATATTTTCCGTAAAGTTAAGTGCATTTATTTAATTTCAAACACTTGATATGTGAAATTGTAGTAAAAAGTTGGTTGAAGTTGATTTAAAAGGGCGGTTAAGTCTTTACTACAATGATTGCATATTTAAAGTTTTTATTATATTTTAAATTAATTCTTTTGTTGCATTTGTAGCTTTAAATAATCAACTATTTTTGACTATTTAATTTTTAATTTTAACATTTATATCAATTCCCCTTTTAGATAATATCCCGTAAAACTATTTTTGTTTTTAGCCACTTGTTCCGGTGTACCGGACACTACTACTTTTCCTCCGCCTATGCCACCCTCCGGACCCATATCTATAATATAATCCGCAACTTTTATCATATCTAAATTATGCTCTATTACCAAAACAGTATTACCTCTTCCCACCAATTTTTGTAAAACATCTAATAGCTTTTGTATGTCCTCGAAGTGCAAACCTGTGGTGGGTTCATCAAGGATGTAAATAGTTTGTCCGGTATCTTTTTTAGACAATTCAGTTGCTAACTTAACACGCTGTGCCTCGCCACCGCTAAGCGTTACGGCACTTTGCCCCAATGTAACATATCCTAAACCGACTTCGTTGAGTGTTTTAATTTTTCTAAACAAAGAAGGCACATTCACAAAAAAATCTACCGCCTCCGAAACGGTCATTTCCAAAACATCATAAATAGATTTCCCTTTGTAACGTATCTCTAATGTTTCTCTGTTGTATCTTTTCCCTTGACATTTTTCGCAAGGCACATATACATCGGGTAAGAAGTTCATTTCTATTACTTTCTGTCCTCCGCCCTGACAAGTTTCGCACCTTCCTCCTTTTACATTAAAAGAAAATCTACCCGCATTATATCCTCTTATTTTAGCTTCGGGTGTAGCTGCAAAAAGCTGTCTTATGTCGGTAAAAAAACCACAATAAGTAGCAGGGTTACTACGTGGCGTACGTCCTATAGGACTTTGGTCTATTTCTATAACTTTATCTATAAATGCTAATCCTTCTATACTTTTAAAGGGCATTGCCTGCATTTTAGATTGCGGATAACAATGAACCGATAAAATGGGATATAAAGTTTTATTGATTAATGTACTTTTTCCACTTCCGGAAACGCCCGTAATACAAGTAAAAGTACCCAATGGAATAGAAATATTAGCTTGATGAAGATTATTACCCGTAGCTCCTTTGAGTGTTAGTTGATTACCATTACCTTTTCTTCTTTTTTCGGGAATGGCAATTTGTTTTTTGTTATTCAGATATTGAGCAGTAATGCTATCGCTCGCCAAAACCTCTTTGGGTGTGCCTTCTGCTACAATAGTTCCTCCATTTTTTCCTGCAAAGGGTCCCATATCGATTAAATAATCTGCAGCAAGCATAATATCTTTATCGTGTTCTACCACTAATACAGAATTGCCTCCTTGTTTTAGGTTTTGCAATGCACCTATCAATCGTTGGTTATCTCTTTGGTGCAAACCAATAGATGGTTCGTCTAAAATATAAGTGATACCCGACAGTTTAGAACCTATTTGTGTAGCTAATCTTATTCGCTGACTTTCCCCTCCGCTAAGGCTTCTTGTGGGTCTGTTCAGACTTAAATAATGCAAACCTACATCGATTAAAAAACTCACCCTATCTCTAATTTCGCGAAGCAAATCTTTAGCTATGGTTTGTTGTTTTTTATCTAATTGCGTTTCTATATCATTAAATTCTTTTTGAAAATCGGATAAAGATAAGAGTGCAAATGCTGCAATATTTTTATCGGCAACTTTAAAATGCAAACTTTCTTTTTTCAGTCTTTTTCCTTCACATTCGGGACAAACATCTAATTTTAAAAAATGCTCTGCCCAGTTCCTTACTGCATCAGATGGACTTTCGTTGAACCAACGCAGCATCATATTAAGCACCCCTTCGTATTCTCCCGATAATAAATATTGATAATTACTCCCAGTATTTTCTGTATAAGAAACTTCTCCATCTTTATTGGCGTAGAGCATTAAATTTAATTGCTCCTTTGTTAATTCATTTACAGGCGTATTTATGGAAATTTTATTTTTTTTAGCAAAATTTTCTGCCACTTTCCAACTTGTAGCTTCGCGTGCTATTCCTAATGGGGCAATGCCACCTTCTTTTATAGATAAATGACCGTTTTGTAGTACATTATCCATATCTATAGCATTAACCATACCTAAACCTTTACATTCGGGACAGGCACCATAAGGAGAGTTAAACGAAAATGTATTGGGCGATGGCTCTTCGTAAGACAAACCCGTTTCCGATTCCATCAAACTCTTACTGTATTGTTTTATTGTTCCACTTTCGTAATCTTGAATAAAAATTAATCCTTTACCAAGCTTTAATGCCGTCTGCACACTCTGGCTCAGCCTCACAACATCTTCCGATGCTACGCTTAGCCTATCTATTACCAATTCAATATCGTGTATTTTATATCTGTCCAATTGCATTTTAGGCTTCAACTCTACTATTTCTCCATCTACCCTAACACGCAAATATCCTTGTTTCATATATTGCTCAAACAACTCTCTATAATGCCCCTTTCTACCTCTAACAATGGGTGCAAGGATTACTATTTTCTTTTCAGAAAAATTCGATTTAATATTAGAAATGATTTCTTCTTCGGAAAATTTTTGCATTTTATTTCCGGTAATATAGGAATGTGCAATACCTATTCTGGCAAACAACAAGCGTAAAAAATCATATACTTCTGTAACTGTACCTACAGTAGAGCGTGGATTACGATTAGTTGTTTTTTGTTCAATGGAAATTACAGGTGACAACCCCGAAATTTTATCTACATCTGGTCTATCAAGGTCGCCCATAAACTGGCGGGCATAAGCCGAAAAACTTTCCATATACCGTCTTTGTCCTTCTGCAAAAATAGTATCAAAAGCCAAAGACGATTTACCGCTTCCGCTTAATCCGGTAATAACAACTAACTGATTTTTAGGGATATTAATATCTATGTTTTTGAGATTATGCTCACGTGCGCCGAGTACTTCTATATGCTCACTCATTTGTAATATTATATTAAAAATAAACAACAAAGTTAAGCTACTAAAAAATGTAAGTGAAAATAAAATATCAACAATTAAAGCGAGAAAAATTGTATTAAATTTCCTTAACTTTGCGAATTAGTAAAACAGGCTTCAATAAAGCAATAAAATGATTCATTTCTTCGAGAATCCCAAACAAACAGTTTACGGAGTACAAACTACTCAAAACCTTTCTACAGAAGACATTCAAAAATTGAATTGGCTCTTCGGAAACGCCCAAAAATTAGACAACGAAACCATCAACAAAACCTTTGTAGGTCCGCGTGCAGCAATGGTTACACCCTGGAGTACCAATGCTGTAGAGATTACCCAAAATATGGGCATTTCGGGTATTGTGCGTATCGAAGAATTTTTTCCTGTGGAAGAAAATTTCAATGATTTCGACCCAATGATTTCGCAGAAATACGAATCATTAACACAAGAAATGTACACCATCGATATTACTCCTGAACCGATCTTGGAGATTGAGGATATTGATGCTTACAACAAACAAGAAGGACTGTCTTTGAGTGCTGATGAAGTGGAATATTTGAATAATCTTGCTGTGAAAATTGGTAGAAAATTGACTGATTCTGAAGTATTTGCTTTTTCGCAAGCAAACTCAGAGCATTGTCGCCATAAGATTTTCAATGGCACTTTCATCATCGATGGCGAAGAAATGCCCACTTCTCTATTTAAACTTATCAAAAAAACTTCCGAAACGAATCCTAATGAAATCGTTTCGGCATATAAAGATAATGTCGCATTTATCAAAGGACCAAAAGTTACACAGTTTGCTCCCCAAAAAGGCGATGAGCCATCTTTTTACGAAGAAAAAGAATTTGATTCGGTACTTTCTCTAAAAGCAGAAACGCATAATTTCCCTACAACGGTTGAGCCATTTTCCGGTGCAGCCACGGGTTCTGGAGGAGAAATAAGGGATAGATTGGCAGGAGGTCAAGGTTCGCTACCTTTAGCAGGAACAGCAATTTATATGACTTCCTATTCAAGGTTGGCTGAAGTGGTGGCTGAGGCTCTCGAAGCCACAAATAGTTCCCTTCAAAAACCTCTGGGTGCAAACAAACCGTGGGAAAAAGCTTTTCCTACTCGTGAATGGTTGTACCAAACGCCAGTAGATATTCTCATCAAAGCTTCAAATGGTGCTTCCGATTTCGGAAATAAATTTGGGCAACCTTTGATTACAGGCTCTGTTTTGACTTTTGAACACACAGAATGCTTCAAAGCAAAAGAGATGGCTGAGGCTCTCGAAGCCACAAATAATCCCCTTCGAGAACCTCAGGGAACAGTGAGGTTAGGTTACGATAAAGTAATAATGCAAGCAGGTGGAATTGGTTATGGAAAAGCAGAACAAGCTAAAAAACATACGCCTAAAACAGGCGATAAAATTGTTATTCTCGGTGGAGAAAATTACCGTATTGGAATGGGCGGAGCGGCGGTTTCCTCTGCTGATACCGGAGCTTTCGGTTCGGGAATTGAGTTGAATGCCATTCAGCGTTCTAACCCTGAAATGCAAAAGCGTACTGCCAATGCCATTCGTGCAATGGTGGAATCGGACGAAAACTCTATCGTTTCTATTCACGACCACGGAGCTGGCGGACATTTGAATTGCCTTTCGGAATTAGTAGAAGATACAGGCGGTATGATTGACTTGGATAAATTGCCAATAGGCGACCCAACGCTTTCTGCAAAAGAAATTATCGGTAACGAATCGCAAGAAAGAATGGGCTTGGTGATTGGCGAAAAAGATATAGAAACTTTACAAAAAATTGCGGATAGAGAACGAGCTCCGATGTACACTGTAGGTGATGTTACGGGCGACCATCGTTTTACTTTTGAGTCGCAATCGACTAAAGAAAAACCGATGGATTATGCATTGGAAGATTTCTTTGGTTCATCGCCAAAAACAATAATGAAAGACACTAAAATCAATCGTCAGTTTGCCGATATTGATTATGATGTTAAAAATATTCCTACTTATTTAAATCAAATTTTACAACTCGAAGCTGTAGCTTGTAAAGATTGGCTCACTAATAAAGTAGATAGATGTGTGGGCGGTCGTGTAGCGAAACAACAATGTGCTGGTCCTTTGCAATTACCTTTGAACAATGTGGGCGTAATGGCTTTGGATTATAAATCTAAAGATGGAATTGCCACAACGGTAGGACATTCGCCATTGACGGCTTTGGTTAATCCTGCTGCGGGTTCGAGAAATGCGATTGGCGAAGCTTTGAGCAATATTGTTTTTGCTCCGATTAAAGATGGCTTGAAGGGCGTTTCGCTTTCTGCCAATTGGATGTGGGCATGTAACAACGAAGGCGAAGATGCTCGTTTGTACGAAGCTGTAAAAGCTTGTTCGGATTTTGCAATTGCATTGGGCATTAATATTCCTACCGGAAAAGATTCGCTTTCGATGAAACAAAAATATCCGAATGGCGAAAATGTAATAGCTCCCGGAACGGTGATTATTTCTGCTGCTGGAAATTGCACCAATATAAACAAAGTAATTGAGCCCGTTTTGCAAAAAGACAAAGGTTCTATTTATTATATCAATTTATCAAAAAGTAGTTTTGAATTAGGTGGTTCTTCTTTTGCTCAAATCAATAGTAAAATAGGTACTAAAGTTCCTGATGTAACAGATGCAGCATATTTAGTAAAAGCATTCAACGTTATTCAAAATGCCATTCTTGAAAATCAAATTGCTGCCGGTCACGATATCGGAAGTGGCGGATTAATTACCACTTTATTGGAAATGTGTTTTGCTGATGTCCATCTTACTGCGGATTATGATTTAAGTGGATTGAACGAAAGCGATACAGTAAAAACATTGTTCAATGAAAATATCGCTGTTGTTTTACAAGCGAATGAAGATGCAGCTTTTGAATCATACTTTAAAAATGCAGGAATAGAGTTAGTAAAAATCGGTTCGGTAAAAGCAGGGAATGAAATTTCGTTTAAAAATAATGCTGATGTTTTCTCATTCGACATTCCAACAATTCGTGATGTTTGGTTTACTACTTCTTATCTTTTAGACAGCAAACAAACCAAAAATGGTTTAGCCAAAACAAGGTTTGATAATTATAAAAATCAGCCATTACAATATAAATTTCCAAGTCATTTTTCAACCTCCCCCCCTGCCCCTCTCCAAAGGAGAGGGGTGAAAGCAGCCATCATTCGTGAAAAAGGTTCTAACTCCGAACGAGAAATGGCAAATGCGATGTATCTCGCAGGTTTTGATGTGAAAGATGTGCATATGACCGATTTGATTTCGGGAAGAGAGACATTAGAAGATGTGCAATTTATCGGAGCAGTTGGTGGTTTTTCCAATTCCGATGTTTTGGGCTCTGCCAAAGGTTGGGCAGGTGCATTTTTGTACAATGAAAAAGCTAAGAAAGCATTAGACAATTTCTTTGCTCGTCCCGATACAATGTCGGTAGGGATTTGTAACGGTTGTCAGTTGTTTATGGAATTAGAATTAATCAATCCTGAACACGGTGAACACGGAAAAATGCACCATAACGATAGTGGGAAACACGAGTCTAATTTTGTTTCTGTAAAAGTACAAGAGAATAATTCCATAATGCTGAAAACCTTAGCAGGAAGTACTTTGGGCGTTTGGATTTCGCACGGAGAAGGTAAATTCCATCTCCCAGAATCAGAAAATAATTACAACATCGTAGCCAAATACGGTTATGACCAATATCCACATAATCCCAACGGTTCGGATTACAATACCGCAATGATGTGTGATACCACAGGTCGCCATTTGGTAACGATGCCACATATCGAGCGTTCTATTTTCCCTTGGAATTGGGCACATTATCCCAAAGATAGAAACGATGAAACGAGTCCTTGGATAGAAGCGTTTGTGAATGCGAGGGTGTGGTGTGAGGAGAATAAATAATATGTAGAGCCGTGCAATTGCACGGCTTATTTATTAAAATCGCAAATAATAATTTCAGACGCACAATGGTGTGTCTCTTTACGGAATATAAAAATCAGACACGCAATTGCGTGTCTCTACGGGATATGAAATATTAGACGCACAATCGTGAAAACTTCAGACGAACAATCGTGAGGTTTTCAGACGAACAATCGTGCGTCTCTACGAGATAAATGCTATATTTGACAACCGAATCCTACACATTATGTCTGATAAATTCCAAAATAAATATCGCATACCGACCAACCGTTTAGGGGGTTTTGATTATGGTGCAAATGCAAAATATTTTGTAACCATTTGTACCCAAAATCGTGTTCATTATTTTGGCGAAATCGTAGAGACGGGTGATTACCCGTCTGGTAATAATGTAGAGACGGACAATTGTACGTCTGAAATCAAAACCAACAATTTTTCAAATAATAAGACGGACAATTGTCCGTCTCTACATTTAAACAATTATAAAATGGACAATTGTCCGTCTCTACGGGCGACGGAGATTGGCAGAATAGCAGAACAATTTTGGTTAGAAATTCCGCAACATTATCCATTCGTAATTTTGGAGGAATTTGTGATAATGCCTAATCATATCCACGGTGTTTTATTTTTTAATAATCCAGAGAAAACTGATTGGACTCCAAATGAATTTGGCATACAATCTAAAAACCTTGGTGCTGTGATTCGTGCTTATAAATCTTCAGTGAAAAGATATGCGAATCAAAACAATTTAGATTTTGAATGGCAACCAAGATACCACGACCATATTATTCGTGATGATAAGGAATGGTTTGCTATTCGAAATTACATTACAAACAACCCTCAAAACTGGAACAAAGACAGCTTGAATGCAATAAACTCTTAAAGTAAATAACTTTATAATTTATGACCGAATACAAAATAAATTTCAAAAATGAATTCTATCAATATTATGCTCCAATATTGAGATTGGTTTTGTGTTTAATAGCTATGATAGGTTTATTTTATTTTGTTAAGGGCAAACAAACAGTTTTTGATTTTTTCTTACCATTGAGTTTAATAATTTTTTTGATTTATTTCATTATCATTTCGGTAGTTTATCTGAAATACTATAAGCTCAATCATAAAGATATTTTTACTTATAATTACAATAGTAAGAATTATACTTTTACTAATTCAATAGAAAAAATAGCGTTTAAATCTTCTGACATAAAGAAAGTATATTGGAGAAAATTTTTACCATATAATGGATATTCAATTCCTTTCATTTGGAATAGATTTTACTACTTAGAAATTTATTTAAACTCAGGGCGAAAAATTACAATAGGAAGTTTGATATTTGGCAAATCTCAAAATCCAATTTTTCAAATTAGTGAAAATATAGAAACATTTTTTCCGTATCCAAATGAGACAGAAAGTATAAGGTAATTCAGACAAATTCTTGGATAGAAGCGTTTGTGAATGTGAGAGTGTGGTGTGAGGAGAATGGATAAGGCAATGTATTCAACTTTAAATAGAAAAAAAATGCCGAGCATTACCCGGCATTTTTTATGATATTTGTTATTAAAAAGAGAAATTATCTATTAGATTTTTTCATTTCTTCTAATTTCGCTTTTTCTTTATCTAACTCTTGTTGCGATAATTTTTGAGCATTTTCGTTTTCAACGATTTTCTTTTCAATATCTTCTTTTTGCTTTATTAATTTTTTATTGTCAGAAGCGTTTTCTGCATTTTTAGATTCTGCTTTTTTAACAATTTCTTCTTGTGCTTTAATATCTAAGCCAAATTGTACTAATCTTATTTCTTCATCTAAAGTATTGAGGAAGTTTTTAAGATTATTAACTGCATTAGCATCAGTAGCAGATGAAATAAAATTATCGTAACCTTTAGATACTAAAACTTGAACAGATGTAGGTTGATTTTTTTTACCTGCTACTACACTGTAATAAATATCTACTTTATCGTTAGAAATTTCTTGCCATAAAGTACCGCTATAGGCTGTAAACCCTTTGCTTGATTTAGATTTTCCTAAACCTGCTTTAGATAATTTGTTTTTAAGTGCTTCTGCCACTACTTTTTCGGGAGCATTATACTCTGCTATTACGGCATTTTGATTGCCTTTCATATATTTTACCGAACCTTCGCGTGCGTTTTGTGCATTGGCAACAATACCCAAAGTAAGGGCACATGTAATTAAAATAAGTAACTTTCTCATTATTTAAAATATTTTTAAAATATAGTATAGCAAATTGTATGCCATTAAAAAAAACAATATTTATTCGCTAATAGCTTCTTGTTGCATAGCATTAAGCATATCATCGATACAGGGTTGAATTACAGGCATCAATTCTTCCATAAACTTATCTTGCCCTTGCTTTTCCATTTTTACAATTTCTGCAACAGAATATTTAGCTAATACTTTATCTGCCGAGCAATCACAATATTTGTCAAATATAACTTTTTGCGATTCTGTAATATCAGGAACACTGTTGGCACTTTTTTTACAATTTTCTACAAAATTCTCTCTCGCCTTTTCTTTAGATGCCTGACAAGAAAATAAAAATGTAGTAGTTGCAATAAGGATAAAAACTTTTTTCATAAAAAATAATTGTTTTGAATAATAAAATATATTAAAAAAATTAAGGTACAGGGTCAAATCCACTTCCGCCCCAGGGATTACAAGAGATTATTCGTTTTAGTGTTAGCCAAAAACCTTTAATGGCTCCATGTTTCTTTATAGCTTCTAAGCCATACTGTGAGCAAGTGGGAGTATATCTACATTGCGCACCAAGAAAAGGAGAGATAGCCTTTTGATACAATTGGATAATTTGGATGAGTATAAATTTCATTCTGAATTAAGATGGCAGATAGCCTAGGTGTAAATATTTTTTTAGAATGCAAAATTACAATAATTCTATTTAAGAAGTGTTACATCTCCCGTTTTTACTTCTTTTTCTTTAGTAAGTACATTGGTACATTCTATTCTCCAAAAATAAGTACCTACATCGGCGGGTTTGCCCCTTAAAAGACCATTCCAAGAAGGATAATTATTGTTAGCACTATTATACACTACTTCGCCAAAACGATTGAATACTTGAAAATTATCAATATTGGAATAACCTACAATTACCGGAGTAAATGCATCATTTAATCCATCTCCATTGGGAGAAAAGGCATTAGGAACGAAAATATGACTATACATTACTACATTAATGACGATTGTATCAGTAGAAATACAGCCGTCGTCGGTAGAACCATGCAATACATAGGTATAAGTTCCGGTATCCGGAAAGTTAGTAGAAGGGTTAGCAATATTAGGATTGCTAAGATAATCAGAAGGCTCCCATCTATAGTATTGCGCTCCGGTTCCATTTAATGAATATGGATAGTTTAACACTATCATGGTATCGTTTCCGGCAAAGGGGTTGAAATATGATATATTAATGTCTTTTGAAATGGTGTCGGTACAGCCATAACTGCTTTTAGAAACCAAAGTAATGGTTTTGGTTCCTCCTGGTTTTGAATAGATATGTGTAGGATTTTGTTCAGTAGATGTATTGCCATCTCCAAAATTCCAAAACCACGAATTAACCTCGCCATAAGTAGCTTTAGATAAATCAGAAATATCTATTGGCATATCTGGACATAGTATTCCATCCCAAATGAATTCTGCATCGAAAGTAGGATATATTTTTACTATTCTTTCTATACTATCAGGACAAGTACTGCCTGCATTTACGACAAGTTTTACTTTATATGTACCTGTATCGGGATAGGTAAATGTAGGCTCAAACTCTGTAGAGGTTGCATGCACTAAGCCAAAATCCCAATCGTATCTAAAGCCTCCGTAGCTTAAATTTTGAAATTTAACTGTATAATCTTTACAATTGATAGTATATGTATTGGGGAAATCCACTAACTCAGGTATATTTGCCACCACAGCTTTGGAGCAATCCGTTACTACAAACTGTACATCTCTCGAAATAGTATTAATTATTACACCTTCTCTCCACTCATCTACACATACCGTAACCACAAACCTGCCTATAGCATTTGGCGTTACGGTTAGTATTCCTGTTTGTGCATTTACAGAAATGGGTGGCGTGCCGGTAATAGGCATAGCATAAGAGTAAGGGGGTTGATAAGGAAGTGAAGGGGCATTTGGTACAATCTCTGTGCCTTGGGGTTTTGATTGATTGCCATTCGGAGAACCTCCTATATATGCTTGGCAAAGCCTGTAAGACAAGGAATCTCCATCGGTATCTGTTGCCGAAAAATCATATACAAACGGATTGTCTATACATATAATTTGTGGGGGCACATTTTTAAAACGAGCACTATTATTACTACATTGTCCATTACTAAATGGAGGAATTGTAGCGGAATAGGTTACTCCTACATTACCTGGCTGTATTACATTCTTAATTTTAGAATTTCTACAACATCTTTGATATACAATTTTATATCCTACGGTATTAGGTTGCAAGGTAATTGTAGTTTTAAACTCTTGCCTTTGCATACAAGTAGGTGGTGGATTATTTACACATTCGTTACTAAAATTAGGAGGAACATATTCTGTAAATACTGGTTGTAAATCATCTTCGGCAGAAACAAAAAGAGGCGTTGTATGGTTAGTATAAATTGCATAAAACAGAGGGCTGTCACCACTAATTGCTTGTGGGTTACCATCTATACAATCTTGATAGAGTATAAAAGTTATCTCAAACCGATTATTTCCTAAACATCTATAATACACATCTCCTCCAATCATGTGGCTCGCAAATAAATTATTACTTACACACAGGACTAATAGTATAACGATATGTACAAAAAATTTCTTCACTTATGCCTAAAGATTATTACAGAAGTTGAGCAAATATAAGTATTTTTTCTTTAATCGAATTTTTATACTTCATTTAATTAAAATATAATACCAATATGAAATGTAAATCAGCCCAACTACTATAGTATTCACTGATGTAATTAAGAAAATAAAAAACAATGAAGTAATATGCTTATTCTTTTCCGATTTTTCTTCTTCAACAAAATATTTCCGTAGTATGGACTGTGCAAATATGTGGCATTGTTAAACTAATATAGATTATTGATTATTCTGTTTTTCATAAACAATAAATTAAGGGACTTTTCCATCGGGTGTTGAGTATTGTTGTAGCTCTTACCATTTCGTTTAAATCGTGCTAAAGAATGAAGTGATTTAAACTTTTGTTTATTTAACAAGCAATGCAAAAAGTGTAATTTAAGGTTACTAATCAAGAAACTACACAAGACAAACTGCTTATTGGCAAACATTACAAAAGTTGAATTAGAAAACTGTATTTTTCCTTTTATTCCGAAAAACAAAAGAGGATTTTCCTGTAGGTTTTCGATGTCTGATATTTTTAGGTGTTTGGCTAACAATTTGAAAACAGACTGTCAATGGAAGTTTTTCTTTGTTGAAATTGAACTCGTTAAGCCTCCTTTTAGGTAAGTAACTGGAGAAGAATTTCTGATGCCAATGGCGACATCCTTAGTGGAAATCACAACGATTTATATCCAATATTACCACAATATGCGAAGAGGATACAGCAACTTAATTGCTGTGTAATTTGTATTGAAAATAGTGTTCAGAATGTAGACAAAGGATTTGACTATTAAGGCTTTATGAAGATGTATCGCCAGAAGAAAAATGTTCGCCAATATCAAACACTATCAACGGAAAAGAAACGAGGTAGGAAACAATTTTATGATGAAAAATATTTATCAAACAAGATTTATAAACGAGAAAGATGTTTTGCTTGGAATAACAGTTTTAGAACACTATTAATCAGATTTGACACCTTAGAGAATTCTTGGCTAAATTGGAATTATTTAACCTTTGGGCCTATTTTACTTAAAGTTTAAACCGGCTCGGTAAAAAACATACTTACTTCATATTAGTATAAAAATCCCTTGTAGGAAAATACCTAAAACAGATAACAATACTTGAAAATAAAGCAGTTTGTATTATTAAGTAAGTCCTATAAAATCTAGCGGGCTTTTTATTTTCCGTTTTGTCTGGTCCGTAAGGTTGGTATAAATCATAGTGGTTTTGATGTTATGGTGCCCCAAAAGTTCTTGAACAAAACGAATGTCTGTACCTTGCTCTATCAGATGCGTAGCGTAAGAATGGCGGAGACTGTGTACACCTACCTTCTTGTTGATTTTAGCTTTTTTCATTGTATCCTTAAAAACTTGCTGTACCGAACGTACAGAATACTGACCACCATAGTGCCCTTCAAATAAATAATTTTGAGGCTTGTATTCCTTATAATACATACGAAGCTGCTCCAAAACAGATTCTGGCAATACCACATAGCGGTCTTTTTTGCCTTTACCACAACTAACCAATACCTGCATTCTTTTGCTGTCGATGTCGGTAATTTTCAGATTTGTGAGCTCACTTACCCGCAATCCCATTCCGTAGCACATTTTCAACAGTAACTGATGCTTGGGGTTGTCCAATACCTCCAACATTTTTTTGATGTCTTGTGAAGAAATGGCTTTGGGTAGAATGCTCGGTTTTTTAGGTCTTGGAATTTCCATAAAAAAATTTTCACGATGTAAAATCTGTTCGAAGTAAAATTTAACTGCATTCATACGGCTGTGAATCAGGTTTTCTGAAAGTTTTAAGGTGTCTATGCAATATAGAAAATAAGACCTCAGCTTTTCGGGAGATAGCTCGTCCACAGAATGGTTTTTGATAGTTTTAAGCAGTTGGGCAAATTCCGTAGAATACGTTTTGATAGTATTGGGGCTGTACCCTTTCAGCTTAAGTTGCTCCATATATCTTTTAAGAGCATACTGATTGATGGGCGATATGTCCAAAAACGCCGATTTTCCGTAATAGGTTTTCTCCAGACCAAACAAATCCCTGTAGTGTGCATTATCAGGAACGTACCACTTTTTGTTGGATTGACTCCAAAAAGCTTTCGTATTATTTTTGAGCTGGGTAAGAAACTCCCGATTGTAAGGAAAAATAATCCAAATCACACTTTTGCTTTTATGTTCTCCAATTTCAAATGTATAGTTTTGGATGTTAAATTCTGTATTATTTCCGAAATTCATATTATTCGCATTTTGTATTGTCTCAGATGTAAAATTACAATAAAAAGAGCTCAAAACAATACAAAAAGCGAAATTGATTTTGCAGTCTAAACCATTGGCAAACAATTTATACTGTTTATTTTTATACTTTGTTTGGTGATTTGTAAAATGTGCGTATATTTGTGAGTTATATGAAATCCTAAAACAAGCGTAAGAACAAAATTTAGCTGAATAAAAAAACATCAGCAGGCTCACGCACATTATGGCACATTGGCAAGGCACACAAAGCCACCGCACAAAAGCCAACCTTGCCAAAGAGCCATAATTTTGCCAACACTCAACACCTCACAACCACCAATTTAATAAATAAAAAAAAATCTCTTTGAATTTCTAACAAAAATGAATGTCAGTCTATTTTTTGCTCTGATTGGTATTTTGTATAGCCAAAGGGAAAACCCTCCAAACTTTTACTTATATTCATATACATTTGCCAAAATGTAACAGATAAAAGAAGTGTGTTATGGCATTAGAAATCAAAGAACCTGTTTTGCTTGCTTATGCAGAAGACCATAGTTTATTAAGAGACACCTTAATAGAAAAAATAGAACAAACTGGTGAAGTTAAAGTAATTGTATCTGCTGATAACGGTGCTGATTTGATAAAACAAATTAAGCATTGTGAAGTATTGCCTGAAGTTTGCCTTTTGGACATTGAAATGCCTGTAATGAACGGATTTGAAACAACCATATCATTAAAAAAGGAGTTTCCCAATATTAAAATAATTATCCTTTCGGGTTATGAAACAGAATCGTATCAGATACGGATAATAAAATGTGGCGCAGATGCGTATCTAAATAAACGAATACGCAACAGTGAACTTTTGCGGACGATATTGGCAGTGAGCCGGAATGAAATCTACAATTCGGAATTATTTACTAATATAGCCCAGATAAAAAGAAAAACAGATAATAGTATAGACTTGAACGGTATCGAAGAACACATACTAAAACTTTGTGGAGAAGAACATACTTTAAATGAAATAGCAAAAGCAATTGGACTGTCTGCTAAAAGTATTGAAATGTACCGATATAAACTATATCAAAAAATTGGCGTAAAAAACAGAGTTGGGCTATTGCTTTATGCTATCAAAAACGGTTATGTAAAAGTATAAACCTTAATTAAATACATAATAATAAACAACAAGCCGCAATAAAGATTGCGACTTGTTGTTTATTTAAAAAGGACATTTTACAGCTACTGACACGCCTCTATAATTTCTTCTATTTTATACTTTTTGTTTTTTTTGTTATAATTAGAAGGGTGTTGATGCCATTTGAGCTCGTCTAATAATTGCATCATACATTCGTTATCGCCATATTGCTCCTTTATGTTTTTTGTATTTAAATAATACATAGTGCCAGTAAGGTTTTTTCCAAAAGCATAATCTCGTGTGGTGCTTGCTATATATCCGCCTCCACGTTCATAAGAATAGATAATTATATCTTTTTTATGTCGCTTAACTAGATAAAAAGCATCACGCTTACTGCCATATCTGTAAATTTTGCAATCAGAAGCTTTGTAGCCCCAAATTTCATTTTTGGGATATTTTACTTGGCTATCGTCTTGTAAGGTTACGGTTACATAATTGTTTATACCCCTATAGGATATTTTTTTTATCCTTACTGCTTCTACAGTATCTTCCGGATTACTTCCTTTAGGGTATAGCACCATATCGCACTTTGCCTGACTAAACGAAAAAATAGGAGAGAGAAATAATATGATGAAAATAATATGTTTCATTATTCGTCCCCTCCTTCTTCTTCCTCCTCTTTTTCTATAATTTGTATAACTACTTCGGCTACAGAAGCACCAACAGCACCGCCAACCGCTCCAAGCAATGCTCCTCCTCCGCCAATAAGAGCCCCGGCTAATCCACCAATAGCCCCTTTCAAATCTTCTTTACCTACTTTTCCCCAATTTAACCCTATAAGCGAAACACTCTGATTAGATGAATAAGTAGCCCATTTATTGTCTTCGGTTTGCACTATCTGATTCCAATAATACAAGCTGTTCAGATATACCGAAGATGCCCCTAAAACAGACATTTTTTCCTCCTCTGTCAAGCTCGATAAGAAAACGGTTTGATTCAGGTCATTAACCTGCGTAGTTATTACTCCTAAATGCTCAAATGGATTTACATAAGTATCGGCAATTGTTAATAAGTCATTGACAAATCCAGCTTGCGTAGGGTTATCAATAGGTGGCAATACATTTAATCTTCTGTAATTGAGTGCGTTTACAACGCTACTTTCTATTAATAATGGTGATGTCCCTTTGCTGAAACAAAATTGGGATACGAATTGCGAAGTTAATTTTACAATAACTTCCTCTTTCACGGCACACGGAGCATTATGAATCACATTAATCACAAAATCTAATCCTTGATTGTGCATTTGACCAATATAGTCATAAGGGTTGCTGATGATGGTTAAACCTGTTATTGGCATAATAAATTGATTTTAAAACTGTAAAAAATAAAAATTGTTAAACTCGCCCACAAACCTCCCCCCAAAAAAATTATCTGCCAAAGGGAAAACCCTCCAAATATTTTTCCTCAAAATGCCAAAAAATAGAAACAATTGATTATCAGTAGTTTAAACAAAATATCCGAACGACACTGCAAAAAAAATTGAAAAGAAAAAAGGGAAAACCCTCCAAATTTTTGGAGGTATTGCTATATTTTCGTTTCTCAATTGTTCCATTTTTATTTATGGCATTGTCAAATTAAAAAAACAAAAATTAATTTCCAAGCAAGCATTCGTAATTAAAACACCAATCATTAAAAGAAAAAATATGAACAAAGTACTCAAAGGTATAGTATCAGGCATTGCAGGCGCGGCTTTATTGGTAAGCTGTACAGACTGTCCACCGCAAAATCCGCAAAACTATACAGGCTTTATCCATAAAGATACGGCAAATAAAATGATACAGAGTTATCTGAAGAGTTTAGACAATATACCGCCCCCCGAAGAAGGCGTAAGCCCGCAGCAGCTATACAGCCTGATAATAGATGCCGACGAGCTGAGAACTTACCTGAGCGATCCTGCCATAAAAAATGTAAAAGTAATGTTTGCTCATACTTTAGATTATATCAACACCGGCA
Organism: uncultured Taibaiella sp.; assembly: GCA_964448955.1. Classification (GTDB taxonomy): domain Bacteria; phylum Bacteroidota; class Bacteroidia; order Chitinophagales; family Chitinophagaceae; genus MKSF01. Next base: position 65,420 of record CAYUXT010000015.1, read on the forward strand.
ATGCCGATATACCTGCCGGTATGACAAGCGGCGCGCTGACCATTGTATTCGGAGGCTTCGACAGCAGTGGTAATTATGTATATGCTCCGGGTATGACAGTGCCTAACGAAGCAAGGGGCTGTCCTCCTTATTGCCCAAGTACAGGAACTGCGGCCAACAATCTTTTTGAATAATGGCAGACACTATATTGGACTATATATATAATGCCATATTGGGTATTTGTGCCTTGCTTGCTTTGTTTCGTTTTAAAAGCGTAAACAAAGCATTCCGTTTTTTGTGTCTGTATATTTTGTACGGCCTAACTACCGAAATATTGTGGTATTATAGTAGTATTATATTGGGCAACAATTATTTTCTTTCTAATCTATACAGTTATGTAACATTATTTTTATTAGCTTGTTTTTTTTATCTGAATCATAAGTCCCCAAACGGCAAAAAAGTAATCATTACTGTTTTTGTCCTATTATTTTCTCTACTTGCGCTCAATATCTTTGCTTTTCCCACATTCAGAAATGCACACCAATATAATGTAAAGCTGATTTCGGGTTTTCTGATTATCATTTTATCATTGTACAGCATATACAGACAGGTACTCCGAGATAGCAATGCAGCCATATACAGATATTCCGTATTTTGGGTAGCTGCGCTTTTTGTCCTTTATAAATTTATAGATTTGTGGAGCAGAGCGGCATATTACTACCCTTTCCGTGAACATACAGAAACTGTCTGGGGTTATTTCCACTCTACTATTATGGGCAATAATATAGTGCTGTATGCAGGGCTGTGCATCGTATTGTGGCTATATCCAAAAATGAAACAATAAATATGGACAAGAGCATCGTACCTTTTCTTATAGTGGCAATTTTGGCTACCTCCATACTGATTTTCTTTATGGTAGTCATTATTATTACTTACACTAAAAGAGTAAGTAAGAGAGAAAAAGAGTATCTGAAAAAATTAATGGAAGACAGAGAACGAACATACCATCAACTATCGGTAGAACTGCACGACAATGTAACAAATATGATGACCATAGCACGAATGCACATAAACGATATAGAGGAAAACCAAGCAGACATCAAAACAATCAATAAAGTAGGAAATATTCTTGATGAATTAATTAAAGATACCCACCATTTTAGCAGAGGATTAAACTCTGACTATATAACTAAATATGGCATTATTACAGTTATTACCGAAGAACTTGAATGGATTGAAAACTCCAAGAAAATAGAATGTGTTATCAATGTGTTAGGCAAACGCAAACCAATCCCTGCTTTTAAGCAGCAAATGCTTTATCGGATTGTACAAGAAGCATTGATGAATAGCGTAAAATATGCTCACGCAACTATTATTGATGTACAAATCACATTTAACAAGAAATATTTTGAACTCAAAATATCAGATAATGGTATTGGTTTCGATATGAATGATAAGGATTTCAAACAAGGTGTAGGTATATCAAGTATGCAGGAAAGAGCTATAAAACTTGACGGAAAAATTACTATTGAGACACAGCCGAGCAAAGGAACAAAAATAATATTTAGAAGCAACAGATTCTTGGCATAAACCAAGCAGGCACATTTTGCATTTTAGCTCACGCACAAAACCTCCCAAAAATGCAAAAAGAGCCTGCCCCACAATCACCAACTTACCAACATCTATTGGGCAACAAAGCGAGAAACAAAAAAGGACTTCATACAACAAGCGGTTTGATGCAATGGCGGGCTATCGTCAAAGTTCAAGGTTCTACCTTTCTCGCCACAAAGCCATTTTTATTCGCTTTTTTCATAATTTAGCGAAATAAAAATGGCTTTGTTCACGTTGGTACAAAACTGAAAGTTCTACCTTTCTTTTCCGCCACTGACATCAAGCCGCCGAACCGTTATATGCAAGCTTATTTGAACGTTGCGTCAAAATTACTTCGTTTCAGAATCGACAATTTTTTTCATTTGACTCTCTAAATCAAGTTTCTTTTTTACTTGCACTTGTCTGTCTTTTTCAATCTTATCTAGTTTATCGACAATCGTTTTTATTTTATCCTTATCAAATGGGATTTCTAAATTTTCAACAGAATCTTTATTTAATGTTTCTCCTTTTGTTGCTCTATTAGTTTCATAATCCAAAGTTGGCAAAATATAATAAAGGTATTTTCTGACAATTGGGTCATCAACAATCAAACCAGCAATTGCTTCGTTTGTATATAAAGGTTTTTTAGTTATTGCTACTTTACCAATAGAAAGCTTAAAACTAAAAAGCAATGTGTTTACTGGTAATAACTTATCAGACTTAATTGCAATATCTGTGATTTTCTCTTCGGAATCATCAATGTACATATTATCTCCAATATCACCTACTTTGACCCAAGTATGCTTTCCTCCAAACCAATTAGAATCATCATCTCTATTAGGTGTAAAACCCATAATGATTTTATTGTCCCTTAATAATTCTTTCAACTTTACAGTTTTATGTCTTGTCTCTTTTTTAAGATAGTTATTCATTGACAATTGGTATCCATTATTTATAATATCTTTTGCAGATACAAAAAATGATTTTTCAGTTACTAATTTATCTTTCCAAATCTGCCTTATAAGGGGGGTAAAACCAAACCACAAAATATAAGTATATATAAAAAGTGCTAAAAATGCACTGTTGGCGCAGGTTACAGCCGATTTTATTAACATTGTGCACGAAAAACGAAACCGCAAGAACCGACATTTACCGATATTTGAGCGATATTATAACCTACCCAAACCGACATTTAGAGCCTTTAACCGATATTACACACCCGAAACAAGCCCTAAAACGCCCATATTTACGCTATTTTAGCCTATTTATACATATTGAGAAATTATACAGACAGCCCAAAAACGGGCTGTTTTTTTATGCTTTAAACCGAATTGAAAACCCCTTTAAAAGTGCCATTTTTACAACTTAGATGGACACTTAGGTGGACACTTAGATGGACAAAAAGAAGTTTTTGGAATAGGGGTTGGGCTTAAAAAAAGTGCGTTTTTTGGCGTTTTTTGCCAAAAATATGCGAGAATATACCCCCTTATTGAATTTATTATTTGTAATATGTAATTTATACTGCTATTGAAAACCAATGAGTTATGAAAGTATATTTTAAATAATAATGTAAAAAGTATAGTTTTTCGGAGATAATTGTGGGGTTTCGTGCATTATTCTAAGCGAATAACACCAATAACTATTGCTACTCCTTTAATTTCGCTGCGATGTAAGTCGAAGGGAGGATATCGGGTTTCGTTGTCGCTAACTATTTTTATATGTTCGGGGTCAATTCCTTTTTGTATTCGCTTAATTATTGGACCCTGTGATGTGTAGATAACATATACCTTGCCGTATTGGAAGAACGACCAGGATTCTAATTTTTTACAAGCAACTACATCGCCACTACTATATTTAGGGTACATAGACGAACCCTTAATAGGAATGAGAAAATCCGCCCCCTTAAACATCGGCACAACATACTTATCCGTTTCATATTCCATTACCTGAACATCTCCTGTGAATACACCCGCCATTGCCTCAATAGGGAGAAGAGGAATACTATCAGTTATAGAAGTATTGCTAACTTCTAAAACTTCTAATAATTTAAGTAAACTTGCGTGCTTTGGTTTATTTTCGCCACGCTCCCACATACTATACGAACGTTGGGAAACACCTACTAAATTAGCTACCTCCTGTTGGCTAAACCCCTTCCTATTGCGCAATTCAATAAGTCTTTCGGGTGATAATTCATAATTCATAAAAACTTTTTTTAAAACTTTTATTCTAAATTGTTTTGTTTTTTAGAATTTTACTTCTAATATTGCACTTGTTAAACAATAAAGTAATTAGACAAATGAACAAAAGTACAAAAAGGCGAATAACTGACCGAAAAAAAACGGAGGCGGTGCATTGGGTAGCCAAACAATACGATTGTACAACAGCTTATGTGTATGGTGTACTTAATGGCACATACTCTAATAACGGCAGAGCCGAAGACATCTTAAAGGCATATCGTGAAAAATACGCCGAATTACAGCAAGTACTTTCTTAACTATAAAAAATAATGTTTATGAAAAATCAGAAAACTCCAAATGTCGATAAGGCGGTTTTAATACAAAGCAGTCCAGAATTTGGAAATTACTGTAAAAGTAGATTTCAAGAAAACGAAGCAGTCGCAGCACAGTTTTCGCCTTATCTGCGTCGTGTCCTTTTTCGTGAAAAAGAAAAACACTTGCCAGTTGAGGTTCAGACTCAATATGCGGTGATGCGGTACAGATGCCGAAAGATGTTTGGGGCTCTGTAATGCCAAACAAAGAGCAGGATTCTTTTATGATGTACTCGATGGCGTTGTGAATATTGACGGATTCGTATCGGGCATCAGAAGTAGTAGGATTATATATAACCATCAGTTTTAAATTGATACTCATACTGCTTATATGTTTTTACGTGAGAAATAAAATGCAAATATAAGCAATAGCCCGATAGGCAGGCAGCAACGTTCGAGCCGTTGCCGGGCGCAAAATTTTACAAATTACACAATATTATGCCGATTATTTGGGAAAAAGATAATACTAAGGTGGGTGTAACAGTGGAGGAGCTGGTGCCGCATTGGTTTCCTTCGTTTGAAGCAATAAAGAAAAAAATTGCACGTACTGCCGATTTTGACTACGGAATAAAAAGACTACAAAAAGGATTGGGCAAGGGTAATTGTGTATTAATAGACTTCGACACACTACCACGCGAGATAAAGGAGGATTTAGGCGATCCGAGAAAATGCACCCACCCGATGGAAAAATGGTATGTAGGAGATGCCACAGCACGGAGGTTTTACAATAATTACCAATTTGAAAACCTTACCTATCTAAGCGACAAGCACAAAGAAGATTACATTGTTAATGCAAGTGTACTGCAAGCCGTACACAGATATAAGGAGGAGCATATTAGTACCAATAAGAAAGCTAAAAAGCTATACGAATTTATGGCAAAAGAAGCACAGCTATTCCAAAAAGTGCTCAAAACAAAATACAAGATAGAGCACACCCTACCGCCTTCGGATAGGCAGTTTAGAATAGTGTACGATAAGTTCTTTAACGCTATGGAGTACGAGGGCGAAAAATACGAGTTCGACTACGTAAGTCTTATCTCCGGTAAATTGCAAAACGAAAATGCCAAAGTGGTAAACGATAAGATTTCGGCTCTATTAGACAGCATATTTGCCAAAGCCGGAACCAAGCCAAACAAACTGATGGTTTCTCGCAGGTACCAGGCATTTATGGACGGTGTGTTGGAAGTTATTAACGCAGACACTGGCGAAAATTACAACCCGGCAGAATTTAAGCCACTCAGCGACCGCTCTATTACCAAATGGCTAAGTAAGTGGGAAAGCAAAATAGGCACCTACGCACTCAGAAGTGCAGACCGCCAAAAACTAAAAGGGCAGTTTTCTGTGGCGCACGAAATGGACAAGCCGATGTACGCAGGAAGTCTTATTTCGGTAGATGACCGCCAACCACCATTTGAGTACGCTCCGAGTCAAAGGATGTGGATATACAATTGCTTAGATGTAGCCAGCGACGCCATAACCGCAACAGTATGGGGTAAGACTAAGGAAGGAATGATATTAGAGTTTTACCGACAAATATTAAGAAACTACACCGCTTGGGGCGTTCGACTTCCTGCGGAGCTCGAAGCCGAAATGTCGCTCAACGCATCTTATAAAGACAACTTCCTTGCAGAGGGGGCAATGTTTGATTACGTGCGATTAGAGGCTAACAATGCACGAGGTAAGATAATAGAACGCAGAAATAGGGATTTCAGATTAATACACGAAAAGGAACTCAACGGATGGATAGGCAGATGGCACGCACGAGACGAGAGCAATCAACCATTGCCCGCAAGTAATATCTACAAAGAGCAGAAATACACACCATACGACCAGTTAGTGCAGCAGTCACTAATGGTAATAGAAGACTATAACAATATGCCACACCCTGATAATCCGGAAATGAGCCGTTGGGATTATTTTGTACATAACCAAAATCCAAACCTACATCCTACCAACTGGAAGGCAATACTGCCATATTTAGGCTACACAACATCATCAAGCTGTAATGTAGGTAAAATAAGGTTGCAAGGCGGTAATATGATGCTTGGCGATAACGGCGAGATACTCTTTGGCGAAAACCTTATAAACCGCTTAAAAACGGTTGAGGGGCAAGATGTAACGCTGTATTGGCTCGATGGCAACGACGGTAATGTATTAAAAGCCCTTGTTTATATAGGAGATACCTACATCTGCGAGGCAATACCTACACCAAAATACAACCGAGCAAGAGCAGAGCGTACAGACCAAGACGAATATAATCTTCAGATACAGGCTAAATACACCGCTACTGTGGAAGGCTTTATGAAAGAGCGCAAAAACAATATTGATGAAGTGATATTGATAGACCACCGTCCTAAAACGCTAAATAGAAATTTTGTAATGCCGGGGCTTAATAGATTTACTCAAGAGCCGGAAGAGGCACAAATATTGGACGACGACTGGAGCGAAGAGCAACCCTTAATAACACACAATAACAATCAATCATTCCTTAATAAATTTTAAAATGGTACAACTAACATCAGAATTTAAGACAAACGTATTGGCAGCCCTGTTTGAGCAGCGTTCCAATTTTGACGGCAGCGATGAGCGTTATGCCAAACAGTTTGGCATTAACGGTTCTGTTTATAGTCGCCTAAAAAATGGCGAAAATCCGGACGGACTCCTTAGGGATACCAAATGGTTGGAGGTAGGTCTAAAATTAGATGTATCGGTAAACCAACGCAAATGGGTAACAGTTGAAACTGATGTGTATAAAGCCATACACGAAAGCCTACTGTTCTGCCAAACACATGCTAAGAGCTTTATGTTAGTAGATGATGCAGGGATTGGCAAGACATATACCGCCAAGCACCTAAGTAGAACGCTAAAGAATTGCTTTTATATAGATGCTACTCAGGCAAAAGGAAAGATTGAATTTATACGCTTATTTGCTCGGACAATAGGAGTGGACGATAAAGACAAAGTGGTGCGTATAAAATCGCAGATAAAATATGTGCTTAAAGTCCTGCCTAATCCGGTAGTAATTATTGATGAGTCCGGAGACCTTGACGATAAAACGTTTCTTGAAATAAAAGAAATATGGAATGCCACCGAAGGGCAATGCGGGTGGTATATGATGGGAGCCGATGGCTTGCAAAGCAAGGTTGAGCGAAATATAAATAATAAAAAGCCGGGCTTTACAGAAATATTCAGCCGTTTTGGCGAACGGTACAACCACATTACCCCATTAGACAAAACAGAAAAGCAGCACTTCTACCGCAAGTTGATTACCGATGTAATAAGTGCCAATATGCAAGATAAGGCGCAGCTAAAAGAAATTGTAGGCAAGTGTCTTAAAAATGACAGTGGCAAGGTTTCGGGGCTTAGAAGAGCCGAAAGTTTATTGATAATACACAACGCAGCATAATGAACAATGAGATTTACATCAATCAAAAACATTTTAGACAAAAAGTACGACACTTTAGAACTTGACGGAATTTGGAAAGATATGTTGGGGCAACCGGAGGCAAATGGATTATGGCTTATTACAGGTTATGAGAAAATGGGAAAGACCACGCTCGCTTTAATGTTTGCCGATTATTTGAAAGACAAAAGGAAAGTAGGTTATGTAATGGCGGAGCAGGGATTTGATAAAGATTTTCAAGAGCTTTTAATCCGCCTTTCAATCGGGATTAATAAAGACTTAAAATTCATAGAATATGTACCTATTGTACAGCTAAGCCAAGTACTCAAGCGTAAGAATCAACCGGATGTGATATTCATAGATAACCTAACCATTTATGTGGATGAGCTAAAGGGTGGTGCTTTGTTAAAGTTCATAAAAACCAACCCGAAAAAATTAATAATTCTCATTGCGCACAAAGAAAACGGCGATGTAAAGTATGCAACCGGAAAATTGGCAAAACGATTGGCAAAACGAATAATAGATGTAGAAGGGAATGTGGCTACCGTAGAGGGCAGAACCGCCGGAGGTAAGGTGCTGATAAATGAGGGAAAGGCACAGCTCTATTACGGCTCAGAAATTTTAAACAACTAAAAATATACAACAAATGAAACACTACTTATTTATTGCACTGCCTTATGGAGGTTCTCCGGTTACAAGTATTAGTGAATATACTATGTTCGATGAATTTGAAAAAGCGTTCAACGCCTTAACGGAGTGGTGTTATGCTGAATTTGGACCCGAACACGTAAAAGTACCCAAATCTGGAGCTACTACATACAACCTTACAAAAGGTGGTTATCATCTCCAAATTTGGGAGGTAAAAACACCCGAAATGCCTAATTCTTAACTATCGACTGTAAACTCTCAACTAAATTAATACACATGCAACTCACAGACTTCCAACTCGACCAAATTTACGAACCTACAGGCAACTGGCTCGTAGATGCAACAGGCAAGCTCCGGATGCAACTACCCGAAGACAAAGACCGCTGCCTTAGCCATACGGCAAGAGAGCGTGCCGAGCGGTACTGCCATTGGGGGTTAATACAGCTCCTCACCGGATACGACAGAGCGCAGCAGACAATGCTCCGCAACCGTAAGTTATTCGACTTTCTGCTCATAGCCGTTAGCGACAAGATAGACGACATAATGCACATTGCTGCCGACAGCACTATACAGTCGTGGTGGAGAGATGAGTGGTATCGTAGAGATATGGTGTGGAAGGAGCTGCTGCTCAAAAACAGTAAGATACACCGCCGTAATTATAGCGTAATAGGCTACTCGCCTACGGAGGCACAGCAGCGAGCCACGCACAATATGCGCACTCACTACTACGCTCTGCACAGCAGAACCTTAGATGCGAATAGCGATGAGTATAAGCAATTAGAAAATAGTTACTGTAAAATGTGGAGCGACTATGGCAAGTAAATATTTAAAAAGTATAAAAATAAAACTGAAAAGAGAGGCTTGGAGAAATCTTGCTAATGCTATGGCATATTGCTTAAAAGAAGACGAGCCTGCTTGGTCGTTTACCGACGGAAACGACAGAATATGCTGTTGTGCTAAATGGCTAATATGCCACAATGTGGTTCGGGAGGTAATGGAGAAATATCTGAAAACCACAGAGGAAACTAAGAATATCAGCATTAAGTTGGATGCGGTACAGCAGATAGCTATTAGGGAGGTATTGAGCGAGGCGTTTATGCCTGCTTATGAGATGAACCTATTTGTTAAAATACTAATGCAGATAAATGAATTTCTTAACAATGCGCATGAAAAGGATGCGTCTAATTTCTTATTAAAATTATGAATAAAACCTGCGAACAACTACACGAGGAGCAATCCGAAAAGATTATAAAGCTTGAGGAGGATGCTAAAGCCTGCGAGCGGCAATTTGTTGAGGCGTATAATTCTGGTAATATGGAGGCGTACAATGTCGCCCTTAAACATTTTGTAGATTTAAAAAAACAAATAGACGAGCTGAAAACGAAACATCCCTGCCAAATAATTGCAGTAGCCGGAGGGTTAAGGTGTAGCAAGTGCGGATGGTTTGAGTATTAAGTGAAGATAAAACGCATTTAATCACAATTTAAATTATAAAAAAATGAACAAAAAAGTAGAAGAACTAAAAAAACAGCTTGCAGCTGCTGAAGCTGAAGAAAGGCAGCAACGTGAAGATGCTCGTAAAGAGTATGAAAATGGAAGAGATGGTTTAGTAGTAGAGCTTTGCTCTGATGCTCTGCATATATACGAGCTTTTGGTTGCTCTAAAGAATAAATCGACTCAAAAACTGAATGAACATAGGGTAAAGATGTTGGAGTACGGAGATTTAAGAAGAGGGCAAAACAATAAAGGTTCATTTGAACTGAAAACATTAAAATTCAAAGTAGTTCATGCTACACAGGTCATAAAGAAATTTGACGAAAGAGCATTTGTTGCTGAAAAGAAAATAAATGAGTTTCTTAAAAGGTGGTTGAAAAAGAAAGACCGTAACACATACGACTTTATCAATAATCTTTTAAAAAGGGATGAAACTACAGGACAATTCGACATCAATATGATTAATCAATTGTACACGATGGAAGACAGGTTTGATGATCCGGACTGGAAAGAAGGAATATGGCTCTTTAAGCAAAGCTACGCCCCATACAATACAGCAGTATATACAAGGTTCTATATTAAAAACGAAACTACCGGAGGCTGGGATTGCTTAATGCTTGATTTTGCTAAAATAAAACCTACTGTAAAAATAGAAAAGGAGGTGTCCTGTGGAAATTAAAAAACAAACTGTTTCTAAAACCGAAGAAGTCAGCATTACGTTTGAGCGGGTGGCTCCGGCAGAGATTGTTAATATGCTTCCGGTACTTGCCTCCTCTATGGCAGGAAGAGCTAAACGCACGAAGAATAAAGAAGAAAGGGAGTGGATGGAGCGATACGTTGCAGCAATGCTCAGTGCAGTAGCTTATATACAAGAACGGGAAACCAAAGAGCCTTCGGGGGGGGGGGGGAAAAAGATGAGGTTCGGAGCAAAGAAATACCGCCTGCTAATGGCAGAATTGGACAATGAGGGCTTGGTCTGCTCCATCAACAGGGTGCAACACAAGCATTTTGAAGTGTATATCAATTATGCGATAATAAAAGTTTTTAAAAAAAGAGAGTCGGCGAATAAATACATAGCACGGCTACACAAATTAACATTTATGAAAAAAGTTTACATCGGAGGCAAGGTAACAGGATTACCTCGACATCAAGCCACACAATTATTCGGTACGCTTGAAAAAAAGCTACAAGAGCAAGGTTACGAAACAGTCGTGCCATTGAATTTGGTAGAGTCAAACATGGAGTGGCAAGCAGCAATGAGAATTTGCATTGCTAAACTAATGGAGTGCGATGAGTTGCACCTACTCCCAAATTGGCAAGACAGCAATGGCGCACGTCTCGAAAGGGATATTGCGCAGAGGTTGGGAATGAATATCGTATATCATTAAAAATTTGACGGCTATGTGTAACGAAATTGCAAGACCAGGTTGC
>CAYUXT010000016.1:0-34030 GCA_964448955.1 uncultured Taibaiella sp.
TTATTGCAATTCAATAAGTTAATTAATTTAACATTTCATTACGAGGAAAACGGGAAATATTGCCGCCATCATTTGCCAGAATACACAAATCGCATATTGTAAATACCGGATTTGTTAAATCGTACCACAAGGGCTCAGGTGGTTATGTAACCCTTAACGATGGTAGTGAAATAGAAGTATCGGCAGCATATAAAGATGATTTTTTAGCAATGTTTCAGTAATTAACCCCTATTCAGACTATTAATTCTACAAATAAACATCTAATAAGCCTTCGGGAATTGCTAATTGCAGTTTATTCTTATTAAGATTAATGTCTAAAATCATACTTTCTACAATAGGAATAAGCACTTCTTTTTCATCTATAAACAATACAGCAAGTAGCTGAGCTGGCAATTCTATTAACTCAGATATAGTGCCTATTAGTTTATTGTTTTGATTGTATAGCTGAAATCCGGTAAAGTCTAATTGCTTATCTATAGTAACTTTGAGTTTATTAAAAGTTTCTTGTTCGGTATAGATATTTTTACCTACCAATAGTTTTGCTTCTTCTACAGTATGTACATCTTCTAACTGTACTATGGCAGTATCTTCCGATGCTTCTATTACATTTTCTACATAGTAGGGAATATAACTTTGGTTTCTAATTTCTATAAAAATGAATTTTAGCTTTGCAAATTCTTTTTTACTTTTTAGAGTATGCCTAATCTGCACTTTTCCATTAAGTGCGTGCGTACTGTTTATATTTCCAATTTGTGTAAAATTCATTTTCAAATATTAAACTTTGCCTTCTAACATTGGTACAAATCTAAAATCTCCAAAATCGTCTTCTGTATATCCGTTTTCTGTTCGTGTAATGCGTTTCATAATTTGCACATCTCCACTTCCTATTGGTGCTACCATATAACCACCAATTTTTAATTGTTCAATAAGCTCCTCCGGTATATGTGGTGCACCACAAGTAATTAAAATTTTATCAAATGGCATCATTGATTTTATACCTTTAAATCCATCGCCATAATTTTTTTTCAGAAAAGGAAATTGATTAAAGTAAGTATTGGTTTCGAGTAAATCGAATAAAGTTTTTTGTCGTTCTATTGTATAAATTCTCGCTCCCATTTGTGCTAAAACACAAGACTGATAACCACTTCCTGTACCTACTTCGAGTATTTTGTCGAATGGTTTTACTTGTAATAATTGGGTTTGGAACGCAACGGTAAATGGCTGCGAAATAGTTTGGTCTTTGGCTATGGGAAATGCTTTGTCTTCGTAAGCTCGGCGTTCAAATATGGGGTCTAAAAAATAATGTCGTGGTACTTCGCCTATTGCATTAAGTACTCTTTCGTCTGTAATACCTTTGCCTTTTAATTCTGTTACCAAATTTTGTCGCCAACCTTTGTGTATAAAATCGTCCTTTCTTTCTATGTTATGAATCTTCATACAGCAAAGTTAATGCGCAAAAAAGGTTATTAAAAATTTGGGGCTAAAATTCTTCATCAATATTCAAATATCGCCATTTCCCTTGAGGAAGATTATTTAATTTTATTTTACCAATTCTAATCCGTTTTAGTGCTACTACTTTTAATCCTACTAATTCGCACATACGCCTTATTTGCCTTTTCTTTCCTTGTTTTAACACAAAATTAAGTCTTCCATCTTCGAGCAAGGTAACTTTAGCCGGTAATAATTTTTCGCCGTCTAAACTCAATCCAAAATTTAATAATTGCATACCATTAGCAATAATACTTCCACTTACTTTTACTAAATATTCTTTTTCAATCGCACTATTTTCGCCAATAATTTGTTTGGCTATTCTACCATCTTGCGTTAAGACTAATAATCCGGTAGAATCTATATCTAACCTACCTGCCGGTGCTAAACCATAATGTTGTTTGGAGTTAAATTTTGTTTCACTTTTATCTTCTTTCCAATGGTTATGGTGAGTAAATAATTCGGCTGCGGCTTTGTAATTTTTTTCTGGTTGTGCGCTTACATAGCCTAAAGGTTTGTGTATTAAAATAGTAACTCTGTCGTTCTGCGCTTTTTGGGCTAAAGGACTTAATGTGATAGCATCGGTTTCCGTAACTTTTTGTCCTTTAAGTGTAGCAGTTACGCCATTTACTTTAACCCAACCATTAAGTATATACTCGTCTGCTTCTCTACGAGAACACAAACCTAATACTGACATTCTTTTAGCTAATCGCATTTCGGACATAACCGGATATTCTAAGTAATTTCAACATCAAAATTATTTTAAAAATTCCGAAACAGCATTAATCCACTCCGATTTATATTTCTTGAAATAATTTTCGTGTCCGGCTTCGGGAAGTAAAACCAATTCTTTGCTACCTTTAAAACCACTATAAATTACATCTGTTTCTTCTTTAGACACCGTCTTGTCTGCTTCGCCATAAAACAGCAATGCAGGACATTCTATACTTTTTGCATATTCTTGAGGATTGTGCCCGAAAGCCCAAAACCCGTGCTGTACCCCACCCCAAAATACCAATAAGTTTTTCATTGGGAATTGCGGAATATTCATATTGTCAAATCTTGCTCCTACTGTCTTGCTCATTGTACCAAAAGGACATTCCAAAACTATTGCACTTGGCTGAAAACCATAATCGTGGATAGATTTTAAAATAGCTGCAGCACCCATAGAAGTGCCAAAAAGTATAATATTTTTCTCGCCTTTTTCTTGCAAATAATTATAACAATCTTTTACCTGCATTGCCTCTTCAAAACCAATGGTAGTATAATTACCTTCGGAGCTACCCGAACCCATAAAATCTACCAAAAGCACATTAAATCCTAAATTAAAAAACGCATCTGCTCTATCAAGCATAAAGGACTTATTGCTTAAAAATCCGTGAAAAACTATAACGGTACCCTTTGCATTTTCTTTATCGATATACCAAGCTTCTATATCTTTATTACTTTTTATTAGTAATGTTTCGTAATCTTGATTAGGGAAAATAGTATTGATGGGTTTGGGATTGCTAATGCCTGTAAACAAAATTTTAATTTTCTCTAAAGTAGTGAGTTGCTCCGGATTTTTGGTTTTTTCTAAATTAGCATCGGTATTAAAATGCGTAAAATTATATGCATGCAAATAAGCCACTACATTCATAAGAATAAATATAGCAAATAATAGAAGGGCTAATTTTTTCAGTCTTTTTTTCAAATTGAATAATGCCATTTAGGAAGATACAACAAATGTATATGAATGCTTATCTACAAAAAGCACAATAGATGTTAGCAACAAGTTATTGAAAAATATGGTACAGAAATAACTCCTATCTTTATTTACTAAATAATAAAAAAATGAAAACTATACTCGTATTATTAGCCTCGTTATTGATAATAAATTTTGGAAAAGCACAAGATGTCGATTTTGAAATTTTTAGTCAAGGATTTACTAATCCTGTAGAGATTGCTCACGCTGGAGATAGCCGATTGTTTGTAGTGCAGCAAGCCGGACAAATTCGCATTCTCAATGCAGACGGTACAATTAACGCAACACCTTTTTTAGATATTTCTTCTATTGTAAAAAGTGGAGGAGAGCAAGGTCTATTAGGCTTGGCATTCGACCCCGATTATGCAAATAATGGAAGGTTTTTTGTTAATTATATCAATACTTTGGGTAATACTATCGTTGCCAGATACGAAGTAAGTAACGATTCTAATATAGCACTTACCACTGGAGAAATTCTATTGAATATAGAGCAACCATATAGTAACCATAATGGTGGTTGTATAAAATTTGGACCAGATGGATATTTATGGATTTCGGTAGGTGATGGTGGTAGTGGTGGCGATCCTGATGATTATGGTCAGGATACAAGCGCACTTTTAGGAAAAATGTTGCGCATAGATGTTAGTGGTAGCACTTACGATATTCCGAACGATAACCCTTTTGTGGGCATTGCAGGAAGAGATGAAATTTGGTCTTATGGACTACGTAATGCTTGGAAATTTTCGTTTGACAAAACCACAGGAGATGTATGGATTGCAGATGTAGGACAAAGTGCCTTTGAAGAAATTAATCATATAAACTCTGATAGCGCAGGTATTAATTATGGATGGAGGTGTTATGAAGGTAATGCCGTATTTAACACAACAGGCTGTGGCGATTCTACTAATATGGTTTATCCTGTGGCTGTATATCCGCAAGTAGGAGCAAGAAAATCGCTAACAGGCGGATATGTTTACAGAGGAAGTCTATATCCTAATTTTCAAGGTAAGTATTTCTTTGCAGATTTTGTTTCGAGCGAAGTAGGATGGGTAGATAATAATAACTTGTCTTTTCTAACAACAGTTGCAGGAAGCAATATCAGCACTTTTGGAGAAGACATTAACGGAGAGCTATATATTGCAGGCTTTAACGGAAATATATATAAACTAATTGCAAAAACTATTAGTACAAAAGAAATAATTCAACCTAAATTTTCTATTTATCCTAACCCTTCTAATGGGTTAATAAATATAGAACATAATGCAACAATTGATGCTATTGATTTATTTAGTATCGACGGTAGATTAATCCAAAAATTTGACAACAAAAGCACAACCATAGATGTATCCTCATTGGATAAGGGAATATATTTATTAACCATTACATCTGGTAATACTATTAGCACAAACAAAATATTTGTTCCATAAATTTATTGCTATTAAAATCACAGTTAGTAATACTCGGTACTTCATTCTACAATTACTTAATATCCATTTTATTGGAAAATTAGTGTTCGTGTATTATATTTGTCGGTAACACCAACCAATAATTAAAGTACCAAATATATATTATGACTATAGTACAGGCAGAAAACGATCATCATTTTTTAATTATAGAGCATATTGCGCTTTATACTTGGCCCGATACTTTTAAAGAAATTCTTTCTGAAGAGCAGATACAGTATATGCTTGCAAAAACGTACAAACCTGAACAACTAAAATCGCAGGTAGAAGACTTAAAGCATAACTTTATTCTTGCATACGAAGATGGCGTTTATCACGGTTTTGCATCTTATGAAGTAAATATTGAAAACAGTAATACCACCAAAGTACACAAACTTTATGTTTTTCCTAAAAGTCAAGGAAAGGGTGCTGGCAAATTATTACTCAATCATATTTTAGATATTGCTAAAGGGAATAACCAAAAAACAATAATCTTAAATGTAAATAAATACAATTACAAAGCCGTAGATTTTTACAAGAATAATAATTTTCAAATCATTAAAGAAGAAGATATAGACATAGGCGGTGGTTTTGTAAATGAAGATTATGTGATGGAGCTTAACTTATAGTTTATTACATTTTAAACTTTAATTTCCTGTAGCTATACGCCATCCACAATAAGGCTATGGTACCGATTAATGCTAACCCTATTAGCATTACCCAAATACTCGACATCCCTGTATTGATTAATAATAAATGGGCAACATAAGACAATAGTCCAAATGCTATTATTTGTAAAAACCATAAATTAAAGGGCATTAATTTTAAAGGACTAATCGATAATAGTTTTGCCGAATGATAATTGTAGTACAATACCTGAGCAATGGTACTGATAACTATACTTAATGCCATACCATGTAATCCCCAAAGTAAATATAAGGGATACATTAATGCAAGCGTAATAATTGCATCTAAAATAGAGCCTTTATTAATTATGTTACCTTTATTTGCGTGTTGTAAATATCCGGTAAGGTTAAAGCTTTTACAGGGTAATTTAAAAATGGAAACCAAAAATATGGAGACACCTACTAAATATTTTTCTGAAAATACAGTAGTTAAAAACTCTTCTGCAAAAAAGAAAAAATAACACAAAGACGAAAAAGTAAAAATCCCTAACAAAGTACTTGTGTTCCGTAAAAACGAAATAATCTCTTTGTTTTTTCCCGAAATGGAATTTAGTTTTATTAAAGAAGCACTATAAACAGAAGAAGCTACTAAAGCAAATATTGGAATTTCAAATGTGGCATTTACATAAATTGCCGCTATTTCTGCACTTAATATTATAGAAACGACAACCTTATCTACCCACCTGAATGCAGACTGGAAAACATCGTTAAAACCTATGTTTAACCAAAGTTTTTTAACCGCTTTAAGCTCGACTGCTGGGGCGTAAGTATGCTCTATTTTCTTAGAGAATATTTGATTTTTAATAGAGAAAAATAACAAACAAAATTTTGTAATAGCAATTGACATTAAAGCCAACATAACCATAGACCACTCTATATATCCATAAATATATGCAATATGAATTAAGGAATACAAAACTGCATATAGGATACTCAATGCAAGCAACAATTTAAACTTACGGCAAATAATTACTAAAGACTCTACTATTACATTAAGCGTAAAACAGATAAAGTATACAGCAGTAGTCAGTATTAAAATTTTATTATCAAAGAGCGTGTTATTAAAAACCTGATAAATAGAAAATGAAAGTGCTACTACGAATATTCCAAAAAAATAAAGAAAGTATTTACTCCGACTAATACTATTAGCAACAAAAGACAAGTCTTTTGCATTGTATGTAAAAGACCAAGCAGGAATGCCTAAACCACACAATACACTCAATACACTAATTTGTATCCAAAATGTTTGAAATGCGCCATAATCGGCGACACTCATAACATTAGACATCAACAACATAACCAATAATATCGAAACTATATTACAAGAACGAACTATTAATATTAATGCCGAATTGCCTATAAAGGAGGTATTATTGGTGGAGCGCATTATATACGATAATAATTATTGTTTTTGCGATAATTCTAAAATGCTAAAACCAACACAAACAACATCTTTTTTATCTTCACATTTTACAGAAATAATTAGCCAATAACTGCCTGTATATGTAGGTTTAAAACTAAAAGTGTGGTAGCCATTTGTAAAATCTGCAGATTTAATTTTCTTATCGGTTATTTCTTTTTTGTTTTTATCTACAATCTGATATTGTATCTGTTTTACATTAGGTGGTAATACAAGATTAAATTGGTAAATATATTCCTTATCTAACTGCTCACTTAAAGGTACATAACTCCCCGAAGGAAATGGTAAAGATTGTGTTTTTTTGAGCACAAAACCTTGCGCCGTAAAAGATGCGTTTAATTTAACTAAATTGTGATGAATCTTTTCGTCGTGGCACTGAAAATTTTTATTGGCAGTCTGCGCAAAACTAAAAGTTACGGCAAACAAACAAATCGCAATTAATATGGATGAAATTTTCATAAACTATAAATTACAAATTGGGTTTAAAAGAATATTCCAATATAGTTAAAATACTAATGGCTGTAATTACTTGTTCAAAAGTAGAAAAATTATCTCACAATACTATATATCTTTGACCTTTAGTAATTTATATTAAATATGCAAAATTCTTACAGTCAATGGAGTGCATTTAAAGCATTGACGTGGGCTTCGTTAAAAGCATTGCTCAAAAGTCCTTCTACAGTAGCATTTACTATTGGCTTTCCGGTTATTTTTACTTTGGTTTTAAACTATATAGATTTTGGAGGAAGTAGCAAAATCTCACTTGCTGTAAATACTAATGATACAGACAATAACATTATTAATACATTAAGCAATAACCCTGTTTTAGATGTAATAGCTTTACATGATTACCAATCGGCAGATAGTCTTATTAATTCCGGAACAGCCAAAGCATTTGTGAAATTTACAACTGAAAACAACCAAACCATTGCTACCATTAACCATTCGGAACTAAGCCCACAAGAGCTATATACCATAAACACAAGTATTAAAGAAGCATTAATATCGATCTCTCCTTCCCTATTACAATCTTTCGACCAAAATTATATTATAGCAACGCAAAAAACAGAAATTAGAACTTTTAAAACTATTGATTTTATACTTCCGGGTCAGTTAGGGTTTGCCCTTTTAGCATCGGGCATTTTTAGTACTGCATTTGTATTTTACAACCTAAGACAATCTTTGGTACTCAAAAGATTTTTTGCTACACCCATACATAAAGCAACTATTATCTTAGCCGAATGTGCTTCCAGATGGATATTTCAAATTGCGGCAGCCATATTAATTATTTGCATTGGTTATTATTTTTTAGATTTTCATTTACATAATGGTTGGATTTCATTTTTAAATTTAATACTTGTTTGCAGTATTGCCGTTTTTTCCTTTTTGAGCTATGGATTTATCGTGAGTAATATTGCCAAAAACGAATCGCTAATTCCTCCTTTGGCTAATATACTTACCCTGCCGCAGTTTTTATTAGCCGGAACCTTTTTTAGTATTCAGCATTTTCCATTGTGGCTACAAAATATTTCTAATGTTTTGCCGCTTACCCATTTTAATAATGCTTTACGCAAAATAGCATTTGATGGTGTTAATCTTTGGCAAGTAAAATGGGAAATTAGCATTATACTACTGTGGGGAATATTGGGTTTTATCGTTTCTGTAAAAATATTCAAATGGGAATAATTTTTAAATTTTTCTAAATAATTTTAATTTTAATAAAAAATTATCCAAAATAAAATGAACAGATTTTTATTAACGACTTTGTTTTTGATTACATCGGTTATGCTAAATGCGCAAAGCCAAGCTTTACCGGAAAAATTGGTGCAGAGGCAACTATTGCAACAGCACAAAAACATTTATTTACCCAAAATCGGTAATAATAACATAAAAGCAAAACCCACAAGCGGCACTTTAGAGTTAATTGCACATACTTGGGGGTTCTTTGAAGACAGCGTATATAATTACAATGGGTTCGATTCTGTTAGAATATATTGGTACGATTCAGCAGGTGTAGATTTTGATTATATAGATTATCTATCTGCATACCCTGCATTTACTTACGTTAGCCCAACTCCTCGCAAAGCGTTTGAAAAACGTTTTTTTGCTTTTCAAGTAGATTCTATGTTTTATTACGAGTACAACGATACCAATGCAAAATTTGAGGATAGTCCATTTGGTAAAGAAACTATGGAATTTTTACAAATTGGAGGAAACTTACATTACCACTCCTTAGGATATTATGAAAACAATAATTTTGTAGAGCAAGATGTATATGAATACAAGTATGATAAAAATAACCGTTTGCAAGAAAGAATACATTGGTTAAAAAGCGGACTTAGCTTTAATATTACAGGAAAAGATTCTTTTGGTTTTGACAATACGGGCAACTTACTGTATCAAAGTTATTTGTCTAAAAACAGCAATGATTTTGAAACAGAAAATGAAATAGTTTATACTTACACAGCTAACGGCTTGCTAACGAGTACTGCGCATATTTTCAAAAACGATACTACACTAATATTAGATACTACAGAAATGTACCACTACTCTTATACTGCAAACGATGAGCTTAGTATCGAAACCAAAAGAATATTTAACGGAACAGAATTAGTAAATAACAGAATGAAGATATATAACTATACCGGCAATCTATTAAGCGAAATAGTGGAATATAAGTGGGATACACTAAATAATACTTTCGATACTGCACATAAATACGAACTATTATACTCAAGTGCTACCTTCCCGTTTAGTGTTACAGAGTATTTATATTACAACCATAGTTGGGAAGAACTCCTTAAATACGAAAATTATTACAATGCCAATGATAATTTAGATAGCGTTATGTTTTTCATCAATAATGGTTCCGGTTTAGAAAGAAACAGTATTACTTATTACAAAAGAAATAGCGAAGATTTAGTAGAAACTTACCAGTTTAAAAGCATTTGGGACGATAACGACAGCACTTGGAAAAGCGACAATGGCGACTTTATACTCAATATGTATTACGATACCTTACAAGTAGATACAACCATTAATATTACTAATATAGTAAGTGACAATGCCATTACAATATATCCAAATCCAACCAATACAGTAATTAATATACGAGTAGCAAATAGCAACTTAAACGCTATACATATTTACGACAATTCAGGAAGAATAATACAACAAATTACAATGCACCAAAAAACCAATAACACGACCTTAGATTTAAGTAATCTTTCTGATGGTTTGTACAATATAATGATTGCAACAGAGAAACAAACTACCATTAAAAAAGTAATAGTGCAGCATTAATAACAACTACACAATGCTAATACAATTACCAACCATAACATATAAATTATAGTATGACGATACTTCAAGTAAAAGAAATAACCAAAATATACAAATCGACCATTAAGGCTTTAGACAATGTTAGTTTTGCTGTGCCTAAAGGCTCTGTTTTTGGTATATTAGGACCAAATGGAAGTGGTAAAACTACGCTTTTAGGTATTGTAATGGACGTACTAAAAGCCAACAAAGGCAGCTTCTCTTGGTTCGAAGAAGGCAATACTCCCGAACAAAGGAAACGCATTGGTACACTTTTAGAAACACCCAATTTCTATCATTATCTTAGTGCAGAACAAAACTTAAAAATTGCCTGTGCTATAAAAGAGAAAAACCCAAATGATATAGAAAGAGTATTGAAAATAGTTAATCTTTGGGAACGAAGAAAATCTAAATTTAGTACCTACTCATTAGGTATGAAACAAAGATTAGCCATAGCTTCAGCTCTATTAGGCGACCCAGACGTTTTGGTATTCGATGAGCCTACTAACGGTCTCGACCCTGCCGGTATTGCCGAAATACGATTACTCATAAAAGAACTCAGCACGCAAGGTAAGACTATAATAATGGCAAGCCATATCCTCGACGAGGTAGAAAAAGTTTGTAACCATGTTGCCATTTTGCAAAAAGGAGTACTTATAACCACCGGTACCGTAAAGGAAATAATGCGCTCCAACAACAACTCGCATACCGATACTAACTCCATACTTATAGAAATTGCAGCAGACGATTACGACAAATTATCTCAAGTAGTAAAAACGATAAATGGCGTAATATCTACTACCACAGCGGGCAAGAGCATTATACTCGAAGTAGATGAAAACACAAATCCGGCAACGATTAATCAATATTGTTTTGCACAGGGTGTTACTTTAAATTTATTACAGAAAAAAACCAAAACGTTAGAAACCCGTTTCTTAGAAATTACAGGAACTAAGAGTGATACATAATTTAAATAAAAGTCAAAAATTCTAAATATTCAAGAATGATAAAATTACTCAAAATAGAATGGATGAAAATCAAAGATTACACTACTTTTAAAGTATTGGCTTTGTTGTATTTCTTAAGTATTATTGGCATTACATATATCGGTTACAGAATAAACCTAAATATTAACAAGGCAACTGAAAATATGGCTGGAGCAATATTAGGCAATCCATTTAATTTCCCCGAATTATGGAATACCACAGCATTTTTTGTAAGTCTTATATTCTTCATTCCGGGTTTGTTTATTATCAACCTAATGTCTAACGAATATAATTTTCGTACCCACAGACAAAATATTATAGATGGAATGAGCCGAACCGGTTTTATAAAAGTAAAAATATTACTGTGTTTTTTCACATCGGTATTTGCTACCATTTCTGTATTTGTGGCAGCTATTATTATTGGCTTAATCAATAAATCTACTATAAACTTCGACCAAATAGAATATTTAGGCTATTTCTTTATTCAGACCTTTGCTTATACTCTTTTTGCACTTACACTTACTATGTTTATTCGTCGTTCGGGATTAGCATTGGGCATTTACTTTTTATATGCTATGATATTAGAAAACCTAATTACAGGGCTTATCAATATTAAACTTGCACCTGTTGGCTATTTTTTTCCACTCGAATGTGTAGATAAATTATTAGATGTACCATTTGCCAAACAACAAGTAAAAGATACACTCAAATTACCCGCAAAATATTATTTACTCTTAGCGGCGGGCTTATATATTATCTTGTACTTGACAGTAACATTCAGAAGATACAAAAAGGTAGATTTGTAGTTATTAAAGTAAAAAGTAAAAAGTCGAAATTAAATAAACAGAGGTACATTCATTAGGGATTTCTTAATAATTTTAATACTATTGGTACTAAATAAGTAAAGCAAAATTATCGGAGTACCCACATTATACCTTACTTTTGCAGCTAAGTAATATTATTTATAATCAATGAGAAAAATTAAACTACTTATTTTCACTATTATAGCCACAATGCTCGTAACGGCGTGCTACGATGTGCGTATAAAACAACATAAAGAGTGGCAACAATATTTTGATGAAGCAGGAGTAGAAGGGTGTTTTGAGTATTTCGATAACAATAAAGAACTTGCTCATTATTACAATTTAGACTATTGTAGTGAGCGACAAATACCGGGAAATACATTTAATATCCTTTTATCTACACTTGTATTAGATAAAGGCTTAGCCCCAGACGAGTTATACACCTTAACTTGGAAGTATAATAATACAGAAGAAACCCAACAAGAAAAATCGCTAACATTAGCAGAAGCCTTTAAAAGCGGTAGCATAGATTATTTTAAAATGCTTTCGGACAAAATAGGTTTAGACGAAGTAAAACACACTTTAGACACAGTACAATATGGAAATAACACAGTAGATAGCTCTAATAATTTTTGGCAAAATGGTACTTTGCTCATAAGCCCCGACGAACAAGTAGGATTTATAAAAAGATTATATCATTCGGAGTTGCCATTTAGCGAAAGAGCACAAAGAATTACAATAAATATGATGCAGCAAGAAAAAGACGAATATTATGCACTCCATTATATTACATCTCTAAATACTACAAATAACAAACCCGTATATTGGATTGTAGGCTTTATAGAAAAAATAAATGTACTCAAGCACATCGAAACTAAAGAAGACCAATACATACCACATCCATATTTTTTTACTTTAGCTATAAATGCAAAAGATAAAAATGTAGATTTAGACATTGCCGGAAAAACAATATTATCCAAAATTATGAAAGAAAAAAATTTAGATAATATCAAAAAGTAAATAATGAGTTTTGTATCATTAACAACTAATCCATTATCTTTGTAAGCAATAGAAATTATTTTTTTAACACTATCGTTCTTTATACTATAATTTTATTTTTATTAAATTTTTGTAATATCATTACAATTTTGTCTTAGCATTCAATAAGATAAAAATACATATAAATAAGTTTATGGATTAATAAAGAACGTCGAAATAAACTAACAACAATATGTCGTGTGCAAGTTGCGGCAGTGGTTCGGGCAGCAAACCCGGCGGATGTCAGAGCAATGGAGGGTGCAGTACCGGAGGGTGTAACAGAATGAATGTATTTAATTGGCTTTCTGAAATACCACTCAGCGAATTAGGCAAACCATTTCCTATAATAGAAGTTTCATTTAACCAAGGCAGCAGAAAAGATTATTACCGAAACTCTTCTCATAACATCTACGAAAAAGGCAGTATGATAGCCGTAGAAGGCGTAGGCGGATACGATGTGGGGCAAGTTAGTCTTACGGGTGAGTTAGTAAAACTCCAAATGAAAAAATATAGTGTAAAAGACACCCCTGAGCTCAAAAAGGTGCTGCGCATAGCAACTGACACCGATTTAGATGCTTATTATACAGCTAAAAGCAAAGAAAAAGACATTTTAATACGCAGTAGAGCCATTGCCAAATCGCTAAATTTAGAAATGAAAATAGCCGAAGCCGAATTTCAGGCAGATGGCAAAAAGGTGTGCTTTTTTTATACCGCAGAATCTCGTGTAGATTTTAGAGAACTCATAAAAATATATAATGCAGAGTTTAAAGCCAAAATAGAAATGCGACAAATAGGCTCTCGACAAGAAAGCAGCAAAGTAGGAGGCATTGGTTCGTGTGGTAGAGAATTGTGTTGCAGCACTTGGCTCAGCGATTTTAAAACTGTAAATACTACATCAGCAAGGTATCAAAACCTATCCATTAACCAATCCAAACTATCGGGACAATGCGGCAGACTTAAATGCTGCCTTAATTATGAGTTAGATACCTACATGGAAGCACTTAAAGTATTTCCAGAAAATGCAGATAGTTTAGAAATACAAAGTGGTAGAGCATTTTTAGTAAAAAAGGATATATTTAGAAGCCTAATGTGGTATGGAGTATCCGGTAGCTCCAGACAATATCCGCTTACAATAGAAAGAGTAAATGAAATATTAGAATTTAATAAAGCCGGCAAAAAACCAGAAGAGTTAGAGTATGTAGAGATAACAAAAACCACCACTACCGGAAAAGAAAAAACCATAGAAGCTGGTTTTGTAAACGATGTAGGGCAAATTACGTTAAGCAATCTTTCCAAAAACAAAAAACGCAAACCACAAAACAAAAATCTGCGTAGTAATACACAGACTGCAAATAATAATGCACAAAACCAAACTCCCAAAAACAATAAACCACAACAACATAGCAAAACAGATAATACAAAACAACCAACACAAAATCAACAAGCAAGTAATAGACAACAAAACAATAAAAAAAGACCACAACACCATAAACACAAACAAAAACCCAACACCCCATCAAATGAAAATAAAGGATAAAGTATATTAAGCATCAGGGACAATAATATTTACACAAAACACAGAGTATATAGTATATTATTAGCTTATGGGTATAGTCATCAGGCAGTCGTTTAAATCAGTTATTATTACATTAGCAGGTATAATATTGGGTGTATTAATCAATTTATTATCTGTACGTTTTTTCGACAAAGCAGAATTTGGCTTTACTCAGAATATTATTAAAATCGCGGTTCAGTTTTCGCTAATTTGCATCTTAGGGTTTAACTTTACACTATTAATTTATGGGCAAAAATACCCACCCGGACATCCTGCACGAAGCACTTTTCTTACCATATCTGCCATAGTACCATTAAGTATATCCTTAATAATTGCATTAGTTTTTATGCTGTTTAAGCCATATATTATCTTAATGTACAACAAAGGAAACGATACCGAAATGATGAACAAATATTTTGTTCTATTTCCCTTATTAACCATTTTTACTACTATCATTACTTGGTTAGAGTCGTATTTAATGTCTATCAACAAAACGGCAATACAAAACTTAGCAAGAGAAGTTGTAGCACGAATAATATACATATCACTCATACTCTTATTTGCATTTAATATTATTGGATTTAGCACATTTATCTGGCTCTATACTATTTTTTATCTGATACCTATCTTATATCTGCTTTTTATGGCAATACGCTTTAAAGGATTTAGGTTTGGGTACAAAAAAGGTATATTTAGCAAAAAAGATATTTCGCAAATACTTTGGTACTCTTTTTACCAAAGTATGATGACTTTTTCGGCGGTATTATTATTACAAATAGACTCCTTACTACTTGGACCATTAGATGCAGATGGATTTGAAACAATAGCAGTGTACGGACTTGCGGCATTTGCAGTGAGCGTACTACGTAACCCTATCAAACAAATAGGCTTAGCCTCCCTACCCTCATTAACACAAAGCTATAATGATATAAAACTTAAAGCGCTCAAGAGCCAATACCTCCGAACAGCAGCTACAATGCAGTTAGCAGCCTTGTTTATATCTCTATTAATGATAGTAAATATACAGAATATTACAGACATAATGGTATATATAAAACCCGGATACGAAGCCATAAAATACCTTATCCCTATACTCTTACTCGGACAAGCCACCGACATTTTTACCGGATTAAATATGGAGATAATCAGTTTGAGCAAATATTATAGGTTTAATTTTTGGTTATCCATAATAATGCTTTGTGTTATTATATGTCTTAATTATTTTTTGATAAAATCTATAGGTATTTATGGTGCTGCTTGGGCTACAAGCAGCGGTTTAGTATTTTTTGCCTTTGTAAAAGCTATTTTCATCAATAAAAAATTCAAGATTTGGGCATTTCAGAAATCAACAATACAGGTATTACTCATAGGAGCAGTTTCATTTTTATTATTTTGGTGGATACCCGAAGTGTATAATTCTTTGGTAGATTTATTTATCCGAAGTTTAGGATTTAGTATCGTATTTTTAGGATTGGCATATAGGTTTAAAATATCGCCGGAGCTAAATGAGATTGTAAAGAATATTATTACAAAACGAAAGCTGTTTTAAGGAAATGAAGCATTAGACAACCCTACCCTAAAAGAACTTTTCTTTTTTTTAAATAGAAATACATAAAGTAGGGCTTGCTTAATAACTTGACCACCTTTACATGAAATATTTTTTTGCATTTGCATTGTGTTTAGTGGCTACTAAACAACTAATACATTATCAATTCAATCCTTTTTAGACTTACGCTCAGTAACTATACTTCAAGTTCGCTCAGTAACCGAAGAGCTGTATTACAGTTGCTACATCGGCAAGCAGGTGGCTGCAATTTCATAACTTTTTACCATACAGGTGCTGGTGGATTTGGGCACAAATACCACAAATAGGAGTCGGAGCAAGAGTTATTAAACCGAAAAAGGATTATTGCTTATGGCAAGAGAACCGATTTTACCACAAAATTTTTTTTTTATACGCTTAGCAAAAAGCTTTTAAGGGCTTTTTGCAGCTAAAAAAATTGAGTGGAAAAATCTACCGCCCCAACAAACTGGGAGACATATAAAATTATTTATTTACCTTCGTGGGAGGAATTGTGCTTTACATAGGATACCTTGTTAGCGGCAGTTATTTTTTCTTAGTTTTAAAAATTGTGTTTATAAAGTAAACCTGTTCTGTCTTTGGTTCAAAGAAAAATGAATATTTTAAGTCGTAGTTTTCGTCTAAATCTTGTACAACAACATATTCTTTTTCTTTTTTGAAATTTCCATCATTAATGAAGAATGCTTTAGTTGCTTTAATCAGTAATTCTTCTGGTGACTCAATATCATTAATATCTTTTCCTGTAGAGAGGTTAATCCCATTTAAAGAAAAATGTTTATAGGTGTGGAAAATACCACCCACAAATTCAGCTTGTTCTTTTTCGTTGAGTTTAATGTGTCTATACAAGTCAATTCTTAAAATCTTATCAAAGTTTGGTTTTGAGGTATATTCAAAAATATAAGCAAACTGTTCAGATGCTAAAAATTGTTTAAACCATTCAATGTCTCCTGTTGGTTCAACATTATATATTGCTTCAATTACATCATTTGCATCTCCTGTGCCAAATTTATGAGGTTCATTTCGTTGCGCTAATTCAATATGTGATTTCATTAAAGCAAGAAAAACATTTGACTGGACACAGAAAAATCGTCTTCCATCAATTCTGTATTCAAAATAATTATTTATTGGGAACCCGACTTTTGCAGCATCTTTACCTTCGTGGTTCATTAAACGAAGAGCAATTTGTTCAATAAATGATTTTGTCTCTTGATATTCTTCGTAAGTCATTTTGAGTGTTGTGGGATAATGACCACCAACTCCCAAATATACTAACATTTTTAAAAATTCCCGAAAAACATTCGCTTCTTTTTTAATAAGTTAGTGTCGTTCTTTCGCAGGCATACAAAATACGAAGTCGATTTTAACCCATATTATGCTATAAATTTAGATGTAATGATTCAAATACAAAAACAGGCTGCAACGTTCATTGCAGCCTGTTTTATTTATACTTTTCAAAGAAAAAATGATTAATCTTCGATTGATTTCAATTTACCTTTAGATTTTGCTACTACTTCTTCTTCTATGTTTCTTGGAGCTTGAGCATAATGGCTAAATTCCATTGTAGATGTAGCACGACCAGAAGATAAGGAACGTAACTGTGTTACATAACCAAACATTTCGGATAAAGGAACTTTAGCTTTGATAACTTGTAGGTTATTACGGCTATCCATACCTTCGAGCATTGCTCTACGGCGGTTAAGGTCTCCTGTTACATCACCCATATATTGGTCTGGAGTAAGCACTTCTACTTTCATTATAGGTTCTAAAATGATAGGTTTTGCTTTACGACCTGCCTCACGGAACCCTTGTTTAGCACAAAGCTCGAATGACATTGAGTCGGAATCCACTTGGTGGAAACTACCATCATAAATTCTTACTCTCATACTCTCGATAGGGAAACCAGCCAAAACGCCATTACTCATCGAAGTTTCAAATCCTTTAATAATAGCAGGAATAAACTCTTTAGGGATAGAACCTCCGAAGATGTCGTTAACAAATTGGAAATTACCGTTTTTCTCATCTGCTAAGTATGCTTCGTCTGCAGGTCCTATTTCAAACTGAATATCTGCGAATTTACCACGACCACCGGTTTGTTTTTTATATGTTTCGCGGTGTTCAATTTTAAGTGTAAATGCTTCTTTGTAAGCCACCTGAGGAGCACCTTGATTTACTTCTACTTTAAACTCGCGCCTCATACGGTCTATAATAATTTCTAAGTGCAATTCTCCCATTCCACGAAGAATGGTTTGCCCTGTATCTTCATCGGTATTTACGCGCAATGTAGGATCTTCTTCTACTAATTTGGCTATTGCCATACCCATTTTATCTACATCTGCCTGTGTTTTTGGTTCAATTGCGATAGCAATTACCGGCTCAGGAATAAACATATTTTCTAATACAATTGGATGTTTTTCATCACAAAGTGTATCTCCTGTTTTAATATCTTTAAAACCAACTGCTGCACCTATATCACCTGCTTCGATAAAATCAAGAGGATTTTGCTTGTTAGCGTGCATCTGCATAATACGGCTGATACGTTCGTTTTTACCACTACGCACGTTTAATACATAAGAGCCGGCATCTAAACGACCAGAATATGCACGGAAAAACGCCAAACGACCTACGAATGGGTCTGTCATAATTTTGAATGCCAAAGCCGCAAATGGTTCTTTTGCATCAGGTTTACGAGTCATTGCTTCTCCCGAATCCGGATCTGTTCCTTGTATCGCTTCAATGTCAATCGGGCTTGGTAGATAGCGGATTACGCAATCCAACATTTTTTGTACTCCTTTGTTTTTGTAAGAAGAGCCACAAAGCATTGGTATTATACTTAAATCTATAGTTGCTTTGCGGATAGCTTCGTGTATCTCTGCTTCTGAAATAGAATTAGGATCTTCGAAGAATTTTTCCATTAAAGCATCATCGTATTCTGCTACTGCTTCTACTAATTCTGCACGATATTGCTCTGCTTCTGCAAGCATATCTTCAGGAACTGCTCCTTCTGTGTAAGTCATACCTTGAGAAGATTCGTCCCATACAATAGAGGTCATAGTAACTAAGTCCACAACTCCTTTAAAATTATCTTCTGCACCGATTGGTAATTGTAATGGTACTGCTTTAGCACCTAACATATCACGAACTTGCTGTACCACCATTAAGAAATCAGCACCAATTCTATCCATTTTGTTTACGAAACCAATACGTGGTACTCTGTATCTATTAGCCTGACGCCATACAGTTTCTGACTGAGGTTCTACCCCATCTACTGCCGAAAATAAAGCTACTAGACCATCTAATACACGCATAGAACGCTCTACCTCAACCGTAAAATCCACGTGACCGGGAGTATCGATGATGTTGAACTTATATTTTTTAGCATCGGGAGTAGGCTGCCCTTGAATAGTTGGGAAATTCCAAAAACAAGTAGTTGCTGCTGATGTAATAGTAATACCTCTTTCTTGCTCTTGAGCCATCCAGTCCATTGTAGCACCACCTTCGTGTACTTCACCTATTTTGTGGTTTACACCTGTGTAATACAGAATTCTTTCTGTGGTAGTTGTTTTCCCCGCATCTATGTGCGCAGCTATTCCAAAATTGCGTTGATAACGTAAATCTGCCATTTTTTTTTAAGTTATATATTTTTTTAAGGTTGCAAAGGTAGTTTTTTTTGCAATACAAAAAACAAAATAAATTCAAAAATAAACACACCGAGTATTTTAGCGAGATATTGTGCTATTAAATAGGTCATGCTCAATAACCAATACCCAGAAATTCAATAAATTAGGTAAAGGAAAATTTAGGTGGAAGCTATTTAAAACATTAGACCCAAAAATGGATTATACTAACATCATAAAAATAATTTTGTGATGAAATGCTGTTATATATTGTATAATTATAGTCAGATTAAATGAAGAACAGCAAATCAACATAAATTAGCAAACAAGTCCCTTTATAGTTAAATAAGCCTACAATTCCCTAATTTCGTTTTTTTATTTTAATAATTTATGAGAACATTAATTACCAATATAAAATCTATAATCCAAGTAGAAGAAGGCACAACGGATAGAATTAAACATAGAGCCGGAAAAGCAATGCAAGAATTACCCGGAATTTACGAAGATGCTTGGATGATAATTGAAGATAAAAAAATTTATAGTTTCGGTAAGATGAGTGAGTTAGATAATAATACACACACCGATAATACTATAGATGCAGAAGGAGGTATGGTACTGCCGGCTTGGTGCGATAGTCATACGCATTTGGTATATGCTGCATCGCGCGAGCAAGAATTTACAGATAGAATTAAGGGCTTGAGCTACGAAGAAATTGCCCAAAAAGGCGGTGGCATTCTAAACTCTGCCAACAAAATGAAGGATATAGACGAAAACCTATTATTCGACATTTCTCTAAGTCGCTTAGAAGAAGCGGTAAGTTTGGGTACAGGCTCTATTGAGATTAAAAGCGGCTATGGTCTCAGTACCGAATCGGAACTAAAAATGTTGCGGGTAATAAGAAGGCTAAAAGAACAAAATATTATTCCCATAAAAGCTACTTTTTTGGCAGCACACAGTTATCCTTTAACATACAGAAATAATCATCAAGGATATATTAATTTAATTATCAACGAAATGCTTCCACGTGTTGCCGACGAAGGTTTGGCAGAGTATATGGACGTATTTTGCGAACAAGGATTTTTTTCAGTCGAAGAAAC
Source organism: uncultured Taibaiella sp. (assembly GCA_964448955.1). Taxonomy (GTDB): domain Bacteria; phylum Bacteroidota; class Bacteroidia; order Chitinophagales; family Chitinophagaceae; genus MKSF01. The sequence goes on from CAYUXT010000016.1 coordinate 20,774, forward strand.
TGCCATGCTTTTAGAAGCGGGATTAAAATACGGCTTAAAACCAAAAATACACGCTAATCAGTTGTATAAATCCGGTGGTGTACAAGTGGGCGTACAATACAATGCAGTAAGTGTAGATCATTTAGAAAGTATGGGACAAGAAGAAGTAGAATGTCTGCAAAACAGCAAAACCATCCCTACCCTACTCCCCGGTGCGGCTTTTTTCTTAGCAATGCACTATCAGCCGGCAAGATTGCTTATCGATGGCGGATTACCCGTAGCTTTGGCTTCAGATTACAATCCAGGTACTTGTCCTTGCCTTAATATGAATACCATTCTTACTTTGGCTTGTACACAATTAAAAATGACTCCCGAAGAAGCCATTAACGCACAAACTATTAACGCAGCCGCTGCTTTAGAATTAAATAATGAATTAGGTACAATAGCGGTAGGTAAAATGGCTAATATAATCATTACAAAGCCAATACCATCGGTAGCTTACCTCCCGTACAAATTTGGAAGTAATTTAATTAATAAGGTAATAGTTTAAAAACTTACGGTGTAGATAAATCTGCTCCTTTGTTAGCCATTTCCAAGTTATTGATTTTGTCAATAAGATTAGCAACCATTTCGGGGCGCGGATTAGGAATACTATCTTTGAGCATTTTAATTTCTTTTTCAAAAATTTGCTCCAATTCTGTCTCAGAATATTCCTCTGTGTGGTTTTGTTGGTCTAATTTAGAAAAGTTATTTTGTATAGTTTTGGTCATATCTTGCCATTTTTATTAAACATTATTCATAATAACGCCACAATTTAGCATTTATTATGCAATATTAAAAAAAATATATTGAGCATATCTCGTTTGTACTAAAACAGCACTAAAAGCATAACATTTTTTGGATTAAAAGTCTTTTTTCTTTTCCGTAGTAGAAATTTTATCTTTGCAACAAACATTTTACAATGACTGTACGCGTTCTTTCTTTATTCGATGATGATGATTTTTTGCCGGAAAAACCTAAAAATACTCCTGAAAACACATCGGACCAAGACAAGTCTAATGACAATAATTCAGAAAAGACAACCCAAGAAGATACCACAAATAACAGAGTTATACCAAATTTTATTAATATAGAATTACCCCCAATTGTAGAAGAAACCAATAATGAAATTGACCATAAAGAAGAAATCGTTGATACTAACTTAGATAACCTATACAAAGAAGCTATAATTCTCTCTGACTATACCCAATACGTTGATTTTGAAGATAGTATAAATACAGCAGAAAATGCAAGTATTAATATAGAGATTGCCGAAAATAATACACCGGAAGCGGAAGAGCATAGCGATTATATTGTAACGGAAAATTTTGTTTTTGAAGAATCTAATACTCCCCTACCCACTCCTAATGTAGATTTGCAAGAAAAAACCAATTATTTACCCGAATGGTCTTTAGATAAAAAATACTATGGTATAAGTGATGTAGCTAAATTATTTAATGCCAATATTTCGCACATCAGATTTTGGACTAATGAATTTAAGTTAAAGATAAGAACGAATAAAAAAGGAGATAGACTGTATTCTCCCGAAAATATAGAATTACTCAGAAAAATACATTATTTAGTTAAAGTAAAAAAACACACTATAAAAGGTGCACAAGAAATTTTGAAAAATAAATCTGTAAATATAGAAGAAGAATTATCTTTAAAAGACTCTTTAGAATCGCTAAAAGAACAATTAACAATCATTAGGAGCAATTTGTAACTTTCAAAAAAAACATACAGCAATTGAAAAAAATAATAGTCATAACAGCCCCATCGGGTTCGGGAAAAACAACCATTATTAAACAAGTAATGCAAGCCATTCCTGAGCTATCGTTTTCGGTATCCTCTTGTACGAGAACACCTCGTAATGGAGAAGTAGATGGTAAAGATTATTACTTTATAAGTATAGAAGAATTTAAGACTAAAATAGACAATAATGATTTTATAGAATGGGAAATGGTATATGAGGGCAAATATTACGGAACTACAAAGCAAGAATTAGACAGAATAGTAGCAGAAGACAAGTTTCCTTTGGTAGATATAGACGTACAGGGTGCACTCAATATCAAAAAACAATTTACAGAAAATAGTTTAGCCATATTTATTCAAGCACCATCTTTACAAGAGCTTTATAAAAGGCTTAAAAATAGAGGTACAGAAACCGAAGAAACTATAACCGAAAGGGTTAATAAAGCAGAATACGAACTAACACTCGCAAACCAATTTGATTACATAGTAATAAATGATGATTTGCAGACTGCTATTTCCGCTACCAAAAAACTTATTGGGGATTATATAGGCAGTAAATAGAACAAATATACGCAGTAAATAGAACAAATATACAAAATATACAAATGAACAATAAATTAGTTGTCTAATACCGTTTATACCGATTTAGACAACTAATTTGCTTTAATTATATTGTGGTTCAATATGCTTATAATTTTACGCCTCGCAACTCACACAACTCACCAAGCTGGTAACTAACTCTTTAGATACACTTTGGCTACGTTGGTAATAAAGTGTTTTAACACCAAGCTTCCACGACTCTATAAGCAATTTATTTACCTCTCTTACTGGTAGGTTAGATGGTATATTAAGATTAAGGCTTTGTCCTTGATCTACATATTTTTGTCTAATGGCTGCTTGCTGAATAATCTCTAACTGGCTTATTTCTTTAAATGTTTTAAAGACCATTTTTTCATTATTGCTTAATTGGTCTATATGCTGCACACTACCGTGATTGAGCATAATGCCACGCCATACTTCTTCGTTATCTAAACCTTTGGTTTTAAGCAATTCTTTTAGGTATTTATTTTTACGCATAAAGTTACCTTTAGAAAGACCGGCTTTGTAGTAATTACTACTGTATGGTTCTATTCCGGGTGATGTTTGTCCTAAAATAGCCGAAGAAGAAGTGGTAGGCGCTATTGCCATTGTGGTAGTATTTCTTCTACCATATCCTTTTAACAAATCCGGTTCGCCATAAATACGTGCTAATTCCACCGTAGCTTTATCTGCTTTTTCCTGTAAGTCTTTAAATATTTTGTTGGTAAGGTGCTTTGCTTCCATACCTTCGAATGGTATCATATTGCGCTGTAAGTAAGAGTGCCAACCAAGTACTCCTAATCCTAATGCTCTGTGGCGTTTGGCAAATTTATTAGCACTTGCAAGGTAATGATTTCCTTCTGTTTTGGCAATAAACTCTTGCAATACGGCATCAAGGAAGAAGATAGCTAATTTTACTGCATCAGTATCTTTCCATTCGTCGTAAAGCTCTAAGTTCATAGACGAAAGGCAGCAGATAAACGATTCGTCTTCTGTCGATGGCAACATAATTTCGGAGCAAAGATTGCTTGCATTTATGGATAATCCTGCGTCTATATATACTTGTGGTTTATTTCTGTTTACGTTATCGGTAAAGAATAAATAAGGCAGTCCTTTTTGCTGACGGCTTTCTAATACTTTTGCCCAAATTTCTCTCTTCTTCATATCACCATCTACCATATCTTGCATCCAATAATCGGGTACGCAAACACCATAGAATAGATTTTGTATTGGGTGCCCAATATCTTTGATAGATAAGAACTCCATAATATCGGAGTGGTCTATATCCATATAAGCTGCAAATGCACCTCTACGCACACCTCCTTGAGAGATGGTATCCATTGCTGTATCGAATAGTCGCATAAAACTAACTGCACCACTACTTTTACCATTATCGGTAACAGCACTACCTCGCTCGCGTAATGCTCCAAAATATGCCGATGTACCACCACCGATTTTGGTTTGCATAATTACTTCTCCAAGTTTGTGTGTAATGCCTTCTATATTATCGGGTACGTGTACATTAAAACAAGAAATAGGCAAACCCCTTTCGGTTCCCATATTAGCCCATATTGGCGAGCTAAGGCTCATCCAGCCACGCTCTACCATTTCCTGAAAGGCTTCTTTTAACTCTGGTTTATACAGTCTTTGTGCTGCTGCTTTACACACTCTTTCGATAGCACCTTCTACCGACTCTCCTTTAAGCAAGTAGCCACGATTAAGAATTTGCTCACTCTCTTCGTTTTTCCACCATAGTTTTTCCATAGCGGTATCATGAGATGTTATATTGTCTAAAGCTAAAATGTTGTTTTCCATAATTACTTTAATTTGATAATTTGATGATTAGACGATGTGCTTATATTTTTTAGAATTACTTTGAAAATAGATTTTTTTAGTGATAAATTATTAATTATCAAATTATCAAATCCGCACATCATCAAATTAAAATGTTTTTAAAAAAGGTCTCCTGCTGTAATGCTTTTGTCGTGTTTAGTGTAATCTACAGGGCGTTTTGCAAAAAAATCGTCTAAACTATTAGCAAATACTTCTTCTTCGAACCAAAGCATAGGACTGTATGTTTCGGCAGAAATATTGTACAATACCGGAAAGCCAATTTTGCGCAAACTATCATCTACTCTGTATTTCATAAAGTTGACTAAGTCTTGTTTCTTGATAATATCCAATTCGCCTACATTAAATATCCAATCTAAAATTTTGCTTTCTACCTCTATGGATTGTTGTACTAATTTTAATATTTCATTTACAGTTTCTTCGCCGAACATTTCGGGAAACTCTTCTTTTATTTTGTTTACTAAATAAATACCTGCATTGGCATGTATCTGCTCATCTACTGAGGTCCAAGCGATAATGTTGCTTACATTTTTCATTAATCCTTTAAAACGAGTAAAGGAAAGGATAATAGCAAACTGACTAAATAGCGATACATTTTCGATAAGTATAGAAAATAGTATCAAAGACATTGTGTATTCTTTTTTATCTGTTGAGCGTACGTTGGAAAGTGCTTCGGATAAATATTCGATACGTTCTTTAATAACCGGAACTTCTACCAATTTTTCAAACTCATTGTTATAACCTAATACTTCTACTAAGCGAGAGTATGCTTCGGAATGACGAAATTCGCATTCGGCAAAAGTGGTGCCTAAGCCATTAAGTTCGGGCTTTGGCATGTGGAGGTATAAGTTACCCCAAAAAGATTTAACGGCTACTTCTATCTGTGCAATAGCAAGTAAGCTATTTTTTATAGCATTTCTTTCTGCAGGACTAAGGTGCGAATGAAAATCTTGTGTATCTGCAGTAAAATCTACTTCGGAATGCACCCAAAAAGATTTATTAATTGCTTCTGTAAAGGTTAATATTTCGGGGTACTCAAAGGGTTTATAGTTTACTCTTTTGTCAAAAATGCTCATGGGTTAATGAATTAAAAAGTCAAAATTAAAAATGCAAAAGTCAAAAAAATGATTTGATGATCTGCTGATTTGATAATTTGATAATGATGTTTTAAAAGTTAATAGTTAATAGTCGCCTACGCCTACGCAATCAAGTTTTAGTCTATGTTAAAAATTTATTTTCTATCAATTGCTTAACAGTCTAAATTTTATCTATGTATCTAAGTGGTTTTTAAATTAAAAATTAAAAAGTCCAATTGTTGATTGTCTTAAAATGCAAAGCGAACAAAGCATTACTTACACTTAATTTGTAATCAAAAACATTTAATTGCTTAGGTGTAATTATTTTCGTTTTTTGGAATAATATTCGGAAAAACTTGCTCCACAAAATTGCAAAATGCAAAGGATTTATTTACAACTTACTTTTCACAAATTGTGGATAAGTCGCAAAACTTAAACAGGCTAACAATTATATAATTTTCGATTAATTGTAAATTGTTGAAATTTATTCTTTAGAAATGAAATAGCACTTTAGTTTATGTAAATATAATATATGTTTTAGATTTTATTATTTAAAGTGCATGGCTTAATTTTGGGCACATTTTTCTTATGAAAGTATATAATCCTAAACGGTGGATAGGCTTTGCTTCTTTGTATTCTAAATCGGATACCTTTCGTCTATTATGGCCCTATATCTTACTTGTTATTTTGTATTGTATTGGTATAGCTTATTTAGAAATAGAGATTTTACAACTCAAAAATAGTAGTTGGGTAAAAAATATTCCTGTATTGCATAATACACTTGGTTTTGTAATTTCATTATTACTTGTATTTCGTACTAATACTGCTTACGACAGATGGTGGGAGGGCAGAAAACTTTGGGGCGATCTGGTAAATATATCGCGTAATCTTGCTATTAAGTTATCTAATATTTTACCGGCAGATAGTAAGGAAGATAGGGAGTTTTTTAGAAACATTATTCCGTTATATGCTAAAACGCTTAAAGACCATTTGCAATTAGAAAAAACACGATTAAGTTTAGATGATGTTGCGGAATTAGATATTGATGACTCTAAGCATTTGCCCAATCAAATTGCAGCATTAATTATAGGTAGAACTTACGAACTTCATAAAGAAGGTGTTATTACAGGCGACCAATTAATAATTATCAATAATGAAGTGTCTAAACTAACGGATATTTGTGGTGGTTGTGAAAGAATAAAAAATACTCCAATTCCTTTTTCTTACAGTAATTTTATTAAGCGGTTTATTGTTATTTATATTATTACATTACCTTTTGGGTATGTATTTCAGTTAGGGTATTATGTAGCGCCGTTGGTGGCATTTGTATTTTACGTTTTGGGCAGTTTAGAGCTTATTGCAGAGGAGATAGAAGATCCATTTGGTACCGACGACAATGATTTACCTACCGAAAAGATTGCTTCTAATATAAAGAAACACATAGAAGAGTTAATTTAATTTTTAGTAGCTTTATGCTGCAATTCATCAAAAAATAAGTTTTATGAAAAAAATCTCTTGGGTGTTCTATACCCTTTTCTTAGTTATTTCTGTAAGCTCTTGTGTATTTAATGGACAGGAAATTGTAGGTAGTGGAAATATCATTACCAAAGACTTTAATGTAGAAAGTCCATTTTCAAAAATAGATATTTCTTCTGCTTTTGATATTGAATTAATTCAGGGAGTAGAGCAAAAAGTTACGGTTATTGCCGATGAAAATATAATAGAGCAACTTACAGTAGAATTTAGCGACGGCGAATTAGAAGTTGCTACACAAAATGGCATTAGCATATCACCGAGTAAGCAAATGAAATTAATTATTACCGCACCGGAATTTACTTCTATCGAATTATCGGGAGTATGTAATGTTACAAGCCAACAGCAAATAAGAGGCCCTAAATCTTTGGAGTTTAATTTATCGGGAGCTTCGAGTATCGATTTAGACTTAATTGCCGATAAAATAGAAATAGGAACAAGCGGAGTAGGTACAATAGACCTTTCCGGTAAAACCAACGAATTAGAAATAAAAGCGAGTGGTGCCTCTAATATTCATTGCTATGATTTATTAGCTCAAGATGTATCGGTAGAGATATCCGGAGCAGGCTCTGCTAATGTGCAAGTAAACGGAGAATTAGAGGTAAAAGTATCTGGAGCAGGTAGTGTTAATTACAAAGGCAGCCCTACGTTAATTACTAAACAACTTTCGGGTGTGGGCAACTTGAATAAAGTGGATTAAGAAAGTAGCGAACTAATATACAGCGGTTTACCTGACCGTTTATAAAATGTACAAAAAAGCAATACCGCATTATATCTGGAATTGGCATTAGCACTCAAGACATTGAATTATTTGTTGAGAAAAAACAATGGTAATTGAGCGTCAAGCAGTCTATTTTTGAGAGCGAAAATTTTACATGGTTTAATTATTCACTTTAACTTTGTTTGATATTATTTTTGCATAACCATATAAATTATCAATAGAACGATTTTGAAATATCAAGCCAATAAAGATTTATTGCTTTAATAAAGACTATGAAACCAAGCACTAAATTTAGTTTAAAAGAAAATGTTATTACTTCATGTTTACTATACTTTAGAAATTTATTTTCTAACAATATTAAAGTGAGTATTTTAATTGTATTTATTTGCATAATCAATACACAAAATCTTTTTGCACAAAATAAAGCCCTAAGAGACAGTCTTCACGTAGCATTATCCCAAAAAAATAACGATACCGTTAAAGTAAATATACTCAACCAATTAAGTAAAGACTTGTACTCATTAGGAGAATTGGATTCTGTGTTGTTATATAGTAATCAATCATTAAAACTATCCGAAAAAATAAATTATGCTTTAGGACAAGCAAAATCTATTGCCATAATAGGCAATGTACATTTAGTAAGAAATAATTATCAGGAGGCTATTAGTTGTAATAATAAAGCTTTGAAAATTTATAAGGAATTAGGAGAAAAAAGACTCGAAGCAAATACTTTCTCAAACTTAGGATTGGTTTATTATAGACAAGGCATTCATACAAAAGCATTGGAGTTGTTTTTAAAAGCTTTAAAAATAGATTTAGAAAACAAAGACTCTCTTAATATTTCTCAAGATTATAGAGACATAGGAATGGTGCATAAATTTATGGACGAGCATCAACAAGCTTTGAAATACTATCAAAAGTCTATTGAAATCCAAGAAGCAATAAAGGATAGTGTTAATCTTGGTATTACTAATCATAATGTTGGTAGTGTTTATATAAAAATGAAAAATTATCCTAAAGCTTTAGAATTTGAGAACAAAGCAATTGAAATATTCAATAATTTAAACGAGCCTAACATTCATACACTTGCTTTTTTTTATTACAATTTAGAATGTATTTATTACAGTATGGGTAAATATGCTGAAGCCCATCGTAGTTTAGACAAAGCAATGCGAATATTTAACGAGGTAGGCGATATGCAAAGTTTATCATTGTGTTATTTAAATAAAGGTAAAATTAGACTTAAAGAGAAGAAATTTGCAGAAGCAAGAGAACAGATTGCAAAAGCAAAGGCAATGAGTAAAGAATTTCACAACCATATCGAATTAAGAGATATTTATATAAACCTGGCTTTAGTGGATAGTTCGTTAGGTAATTATATAAATGCTTATAGCAATATTTGGAAAGCATATTTATACAATGATAGTTTTAATAACGAATCCAATACAAAAGAATTAACTCGCTTACAGATGAATTTTGAATTTTCTCAAAAAGAAGATTCTATAATGATGGTCAATCAAAAAGAATTAGCTGTTAAAGAAGCCACATTGTTGGCACATAAAAAGCAACAATGGTTTATGGGTATCGGTATAGGATTGTTGTGCGTTATCGGTGGGTTGCTTTATACTCAAAACAGAGTGCAAAAAAGAAATAATTTAAAATTATCTCAACTTAATAATGAACTTGATGAAAAAGCCGAGCAAAACCAGTTATTGGTTAAAGAAATGCATCACCGCATAAAAAACAACCTTTATATGGTTTATAGCTTACTCGATATTCAAAGCCATAATACCGAAAACAAAGAAACACAAAATCAGCTCCAATCTGCACGACAGAGAATTGAAAGTATAGCTAATACTCACGAACAGCTTTACCAGCACAAACCCGAAAGTGTATCTATGCAGGAGTATATAAATCAGTTTGTAAACAAAACGGTACAACAATTTGCACATACCAAAAAAATAGATACTCATATCCATATTGATGCCCAAATAAAATTACAAACTGCTACTTGTATGCCTTTAGCAATGCTACTCAACGAATGGATGACGAATAGCATTAAATATGTTGAAGATGACAATAACGAAATTCAAATTTACATTAAAGCCTACTCTAATGAGGCTAATGCAGCTACTTTGGAGTATTATGATAACGGCAATATCTATAACGACAATATTGCTACTGAAACGTCGGTTACACCATATTCAAGTGGTATTGGACGAAAAATAATTCAATTGCTTAGTCGTCAAATTCAAGCTGCAATGGAAAACAATTTTCAAAATAAACCTTTTCATTATCGCATCACTTTTCCGGTTTAAAAATGCATAGCTACCAATGGACGATAAAATTAAAATACTGATAGTAGAAGATGATGTTTTTATAGCCGAAAGTTTGATGCTAACCTTATCCAAACTGGGCTATAACGTAGCCGAACCTTGCATTAATACTAAAGATGCCTTGGCTATACTTGCAAAGCAATCGTTCGATCTTATTTTATTAGATATACATTTTTACGGTAAAGACGAAGGTATAGAATTAGGTAAAATTATTTCATCTCAATTTAAAATCCCCTTTATTTTCCTTACAGCATTTAGCGATGAAATTACTATTGCTAAAGCAGCACAAGCCAATCCGAGCGCATATTTGGTAAAACCTGCTTCACCGGCATCTTTATTTGCTGCAATACAAACGGCATTGCATAATTACAATAATAAAATTGTAGCCCAAAACGTACACGACAATGCCAATAATTCATTTTTTGTGAAGCTAAACCAAAAAATATATAAGGTTGAATGGGAAGATGTAATCAGTATTGAGGCTACCAAAAATTATGCTATTATTAAATCTTCGAACAGTAATTTACCTCCATTACCTATTAGAGGTACTTTACAAAATGTTTTACAATTAATACCAAATTCGTTCCTACCACTATTTATACAAGTCAATAGAGCTTGCATCATCAATAAAAACCATATTCTTTCGCTCAGTAAAACAAGCATAATTACCCAAGTGGGAGAATTTACAATAGGTGAAACTTTTCGTAAATCATTATTCGATAAGTTAAATATTGTAAAATAAAACTTATACCAACACTCAAGATTAGTGCTATTCGCACTCATTTGCAACCTCATTGGTACTCAATTTCAATTTCACTAAATATTACTATAATACTTTAGCGTTTTATTTAGATACTACGAAATAGTATTCACAATAAATATCTTACTATGTATAACCGTTTACTTTTCAAAAGTAAATTTAAAACAAAGTGTTTAAAACCAATACTACTACTTGTTTTATTATTTACTATTAAGAGTACTATTAGTGCTCAAAATAAACTATTTGTTGACCATTCTGCTACTCTCGGTTCCAATAATGGTAGTAGTTGGGTTAATGCATTTACGAATTTAAGTGATGCCATCGATTCAGCACATAATAATAACAATATAGATTCAATATTGATTGCACAAGGTACTTATTACCCTACAAACATTGCAGGTAATGGTAATACAGCAAGAGATGCAGCATTTGTTATTACAAGAAATAATTTAACGATTATCGGTGGGTTCCCTACCGGCGGAGATTATTCTTATCCATTGTTTTTTCCAACAATTTTAAGTGGAGATATTGGCATTCCAAATGACAATACAGACAATGTACATCATATATTGTTAATAGTAGGCACTAACACTAACCCTTTAGATAACACTGTTTTTATTTCTGGACTTACTATTAAAGATGCTAATGCCAATATTAATAGTTCGATTACCGTAAACGGACAATCCGTACCAAGAAATTATGGAGGAGGTGTTTATGTTAAAAATGCTTCACCTAATTTTTCGCTATGTACAATATATAATAATGAAGCAAACTATGGAGGAGCTTTATATTTTACAAATAGCAATTCCCAAACTACACTTTCTAGTTGTCAAATATATGACAACAATGCAGCTTTAGGTGGTGGTATAAAAACAGGAGCAAATGGCAATGTTGTTGTTACTAACAATACTTTTTACAATAATAACATTAACACCATTAATGCAGATAGCGGATGGGTATGGATAAGAAATACAATTATTTGGGCAAGTGCCACGCCTCTTAGTGGTACCAATTTTGAACCACCGCAATTTTCTCTAATTCAAGGAATAACCGCAAATGGTAACGGTAATATTGATGGAAGTATTTATCCCGGATTTACAGATTCTACAAATAGAATGTTTGATTTGGACTATTATAGTCCGGTAAAAGATAAAGGCAAAATAGCATTTGTTCCTTCTTATCAACAGTCGGATTTTTATGGAAGCCGTAGAATTGCCGGATGTAATGTAGATTTAGGGGCATTTGAGTCAATGCAAGAACCTATTCATAACGCAATATACGTAGATAGCTCTGCTCCTTACGCATATTATTATGGCGACAGCTGGGAGTATCCATACACTTCTTTAGCAGAAGCTATCAACAAAGCAAATAATTGTCCTATTGTAGATACTATTTATGTAGCACAAGGTACATATTTACCGTCTTTTATTAATAGTCATAACGGTTCAGATAGAGATGAGTCCTTTACCATTACAAGGGGTGATTTAGTTATAATGGGTGGTTATTCTTCTGGAGGATATGGCAGAAGCATTTTGGACTTTCCTACAATTTTAAGTGGAGATTTAGGTACGTTAAATGACTTTACAGATAATGCGCACCATATTGTAACAATTGCAGGTACATCTTCTAAACCAATCACAAATTCTTTAGTCTTAGATGGTTTAATTTTTTCGGGAGGTAATGCAGATTCTAATACTATTTTATACCTTGAGCTTGACTCAATAAATGTTCCTAAAAATAGTGGAGCAGCTATGTATAATCATTATGCTTCACCTACAATCAATAATTGTATTTTTTCTGGAAATATTGCTACTGCTTTCGCAGCTACTAATGGAGGTGCTGCCTTATTTAATAATAATTCATCTCCAATATTAACCGGATGCTTAATTACAGGCAATAAAGTAAATGGCACTTTAGGTGGTGGAAGTATTTTAAATTTCAATAGTTCTAATCCTCAAATTATTAATACCACCATATCTGGAAATAGTGCTAATGCCGGAGCGGGAATGAATAATTTTAATGCAAACCCTTCTATCGTAAATTCTATTATCTACGGAAATAGTTCGGGAATAAATAATAATAGTAGTACGCCAATTATATCATATAGCTTAATTCAAGGAAATACATCAACAGCTAATGGCAATTTAAACGGAAACACCAATAATCCGTACTTTGAAAATGCCCCCTCATATTCAACAGCCCCATTCAACAATGGGGATTATAGATTACAAGAAAATAGTCCCTGTATTAATATTGGTATTAACGATAGCTTACCGGAATACTTCACAAAAGATATTGCAGGAGTTTTAAGAGTAATCGGCAGTACTGTCGAATTGGGGGCTATTGAATATCTAGGTTGTACAATAGAGTTGTCTGGAACACCAACCGGAGCCGTTTGTTACGGCGATTCGTCTGGAAGTGTTACGCTGAATGTTACTGCGGGTACACCTCCATATTTATATTCAGTAAATGATGATGATTATATAGAAGAAAATGTTTTCGAAAATCTTCCCGCAGGTTCATATACTTTTTATGTTATGGATTATTACGAGTGTGTGGATAGTGTAACTCTTGTAATTACCCAACCCGACAGTATCAGTATTGGAACAACCCAAACCAATGTACTATGCA
>CAYUXT010000016.1:34130-76112 GCA_964448955.1 uncultured Taibaiella sp.
ATGGTGATTCTACAGGGGTTATTAATGTATCTGCAATCGGTGGTACAAGTCCGTATGTATTCGGAATCAATTACGAAGGATTTGATGATATAAATGAGTTTAGTGGGTTACCTGCCGGAATGCACACAATAAATGTTCGAGATGGTAAAGAATGTTTGAATAATATTAGCGTACTCATTACCCAACCCGACAGTATCAGTATTGGAACAACCCAAACCAATGTACTATGCAAAGGAGGAAACACAGGAGTAATAAATGTATCTGCAAATGGCGGTACTGCTCCTTATTCTTATGCTATTGGTAGCGGAAGTTTTGGTAACGGCAATGTATTTACAAACCTAACTGCAGGTAATTATATAGTAAAAGTAAAAGACTCTGTAGATTGTATCAAAGAAGTTGCAGTAACGATTACAGAACCAGATAGCATCAGCATTGGCACTACAGAAACGAATGTATTATGTTATGGCTCCAACACAGGAGCAATAAATGTATCTGCAACAGGAGGTTTTTCGCCTTATACTTACGCTATTGGAAGCGGTACATTTGGCGCAAGTAATGTGTTTAATAATCTCACAGCCGGCACTTATGTAATAAAAGTACAAGATTCGGCATTGTGCCAAAAACAAGTAAATGTAACTATTACCCAACCTGATAGCATTAGTATTGGAACTACAGAATACGATGTTAATTGTTACGAAGGAAGTAATGGATTAATTATGATTAATGCAAGTGGCGGTATCGCACCATATAAGTATGCTCTTAATTCAGGAGCTTATGGCAACAATGATTATTTTGATGGATTAACTGCCGGAACTTATACTGTTAAAGTTAAAGATTCTTTTGAGTGTGTAAATGAAGTTAATGTTGTCATCAACCAACCGGATAGCATTACTATTACTGCAATTCCTACACACGTTTTGTGTAATGGTGATTCTACAGGGGTTATTAATGTATCTGCAATCGGTGGTACAAGTCCGTACGAGTTTGCAATAGATACAAATGTATTTGGAACTAACCAGATATATTCCAATTTGCCTACTAATACTTATTTGATAAGTGTTAGAGATGCACACGAATGTTTATATACTACCAATGTTTTAATTACCCAGCCAGATGTTTTAACTATTGATTCAACAATTTTTAATCCTATCTGTTTTGGAGATGCTACGGGATATATTGAGACATCAACTTTGGGAGGCACCTCCCCCTATCAATATCTGTGGAATACAGGAGATGCTACGGAAGACTTAATGGGAATAATAGCAGGGAACTATTGGCTTACTACTACCGATATTAATGGTTGTAGTAGAAAAGATTCCTTTACACTAACTAATCCTGACTCTTTTTATATAAACTTAGGAGAGGATAGAACTTTATGTGCAGAGCAAAGTGTAGAACTAAATGCCGCCATTCCCGAAAACGGAACTACTTATTTATGGAATTCCAATAAAGGATATAACAGTACAGATGTTTCTGTAAATATTTCGGATTCTGCAAAATATTGGGTAACGGCAACAACTCCATTAGGCTGTATCGTTACAGATACTATAGCTATACATTTATCTACAGAAATAATAGATGCAAATTTTGCTGCTGCTACGCAAAGTTTCAAAGATATTGTATATACATTAGTAAATATATCCAAGCCGCGCCCGGATAGCATAGAATGGATACTGCCACCATCTCCGGCTTGTTCTGTAATTACTAAGCAATTTGGTTTTGCAGAAGTTGTATTTACCGATACAGGAGTTTATAATATTGGTTTAAAAACATTTAAAGGAGATTGTGAGGCAATTATGATGTCGAGTATTGTAGTTGTACATTCATCAACACTACCACCGGCAGATAATCCGAGAGCACCTTTTATTAAAAAATATGTAGCATATCCTAATCCTTCCGATGGAAACTTTAAAGTGGATATATTATTAGACAAACCTGCAGATATATCATTGACATTAATTAATGCATTGAACGGAAAAATAGAAAACATTCAATCTCTAACAGGAGTAGAAGAAACTACAGTGTCGTATAATCTCTCATTATCATCTGGTACATATATTATTTTGTTAGAAACACCACACGGAGCACAAACACTTAAAATTCAAATTTTTTAAAATTACAACCGAGACCAATAAAACTGAAAACAGATAAAATGTTACAAATGAATAAAAGGTTTTTCCCAATATTTATACTTTTATGTTTTTTACTTACAGCAATGTCGGTAAAAGCGCAGGTACAAATGCCGGTAACAATAGCACCGCAATTAATACCTCCATATTCGTTGCAATTAAGCAGTTATTATCAGGGAGCAACACCAAGACTTTTAATTACATTGATTAATAATGACTTTAATCAACCTACATTAAGAGCAAAGTTGCAAATGACGATTAAAGGGCGCTCTACGGGCGTTCAAATTAAAACTGCCCCTACAGCAGTTACATCTACTTATGTGTTACAAAGTGGTATTCCTGTCCAACTTTCGCTTAGTGATTTAATTCCTCTTTTTAATGCTAATAATTTAATTTTTAGTGGTACTACTATTGCAGAATACCAACAAAGAGGAAGTTTACCCGAAGATATTTATGATTTTTGTTTTGAGGCATTTGAAGCAGTTACCGGAGAACGATTAAGTCAGAATGTATGTGCCACTGCGTATATAACATTTTTAGAGCCGCCTTTGTTGAATAGTCCGCAAAAAGCTACTGAAGTTAAAATTACAGAACCTACCAATATCGTATTTTCTTGGACACCAAGACACAGACCAAGTGTAGCCACTCCTACAGAATATTCTTTTCAATTAGTAGAACTGAACCATACTACTACGGGTACTTATTTTAATAAATCTTTTATAAATCCAGAAGCTGCATTTTCACAACAAAGAATCATTTACGAACAAAAGACAAATCTTACCAGTTTAGTTTATGGTCCATCGCACCCGATGTTAATTCCAGGGAGAACCTATGCGTGGAGAATAAAAGCAGATGCCGCTCTACCGGTAGAAGATAGAAGTATGTTTAGAAATGGTGGTTATAGTGAAATATTTTATTTTGATGCAGTTCCTCCTTGTCCTAAGGTAGCTAATATAGTAGCATATTCGGAACCGGGAAAAGCAATGATTACGTGGCAACCGGCAACCGGCTCTCCTATGTACACAATTTCTTATCGCAAAAAAGGAAGCAATTTGCCTTGGAGTACAATTACCAATTTTACTAATTATATACAATTAGAGAATTTAGAAGAAGATGCGCATTATGAATTTACAATTAGCTTTTTATGCGGAAATTATCCTGTAACATCTGTACTACAAAACGTAAAAATTGCTAAAAAAACTAAGATAACGGGTAAGATAACGTGGTCTTTGTATGAGGCTGCTGAGAAAAACATTTTAACCGGAGATAAATACGATGTAATAAGTAATAAACCTATAAATTCTACTGTATATAGTGTGGGAGAAGAAACTAACAGTGGCAGTAAAACATATTCTGTGGGTAATAACTGTATAGTAAAACTTCAGTTTTTTAGTAATGATAAATTGATAGATACTCTATTGCTCAGAACAAGCGCAAGTGGTACTTATGAAGTTGAAATTCCAAAATCTTGTTATTTGGCTTTATCTAATAATGCTAATCAAATTAAAATTAAAGCAAGCACAATTATTGAAGGGCATACAAAGATTGCAGAAAATGAATCAATACTTAGTAATAGTTCGTTAAGTAACCATACGGTTAATCTTAATTTGCTTTTAAATACTTTAGAGCTTCAGTTAAGTGGTTTGTATTCTGGCACCATTATGGGTTCAGAAAAATCAAATGTTTTGTTTGATGTTTTTATGCCAACTGATGATTTGAACAATTCACTGAAATTTTGGAAAGTAGCTAATACATATAATGAACAAATATTGTACAATGGCACTTATTATTCTAAAGTTACCAGTAAAAAAGGGAGTGGATTGATAAGGAATTTACCTAAATTGCAAATACCTAATTCTAATTATTTAGTGCGTGTAACTAATGGCGCAAACCTTACATATCAGATTCTAAGTAATAATATAAACGGTCAAAATATTTTCTCTTGGTGGAAAAACAATACCAATAAAAGGATAGTAGTAGTTCAAAATATCAAGCTGGCAGACGCAAGACAACTCGAAGGAATTATTACTTATAATGGAGTGCCGCAGAAAGATATAAAAGTTGCACTTATTGCTAAGAAAGGAAATAATGAATTAACCAAAGTTATGAATACTACTGCTGTAAATGGGAAATACAGTATTCCTTTTCCGTCGGTAAATGAAAGTGGCATTACTTATGAAATAAATGTAAGAGATGATTTCAATAAATTAAATAATATAAATGCTCCAAATATTGTATTATCTAACTTACCTGCAAGTGGCGTAATTACAAAAGATATAGATTATGATTTTGGCAAAAATACAATTACAGGAATCGTATTAGACCAAAACAAACAACCAATGATGGGCGTATTGGTAAAGGCTTTTAGTAATGGTATTCCGTATGGTAATTTAATAACTAATGAAAATGGATTTTATACAGTTGTAGTTCCGGGAAAAACAGAGCAAGTAGAACTGCAAATTTCTGCAGATAATACGATTAGTAAAAATGTTACAGTTAAAATTAAAGGTAATAGTAAAGCTATAGATTTCAATACTTGGAAAAGTAAAATACAAGGGCTATCTGTTGTAAAAAAGTACATCAATAGTGCTCAAATTGAAAACCCTAAAAGCATCGGTCTCGAAGGCAATAATTATGCAAATGGATATGATTTTATTGTAGGAACAGAATATCAGACATTAGCTGCATTTGAAGCACAAGATATTGAATTGGAAAAGACTAAAAGTTATGCTCAATTTAAGTTTGTGTTTAAAGCCGGAAAAGGCAAAGCTAAAATAGTTTTTCCTGATAATTTTGGCACAATTTCAGGTACGCATAATGAAGTTATTCAGCAATTAGTTCCTTTTAGAAATTTCAAATTAAGTATAGAAGAAATTAATGGTGAAACAGTATTTTTCCCATTTACAATAAACCGTTCGTTTACTGTATCCGATACCGGAGTTACGGTAATCAACATTGATGATTTTGTAAGGATTTCCGGTGTAGTTAAAAATGATGATAATGAATTACTTCAAAATGCAAAAGTATATTTACAAGGAGTAGGTTCTGAAATATCAACCAATAAAAAAGGAGAATTTGCTCTTATTATTCCCAGAAACAAAGCATATACCTTAAATGCTATTTTAGACAAACATGAAAGTTATGCGCAATTAGTACAAGCAGCTAATAATGCAATTTTAAACATTGAATTGAAGAAAATAAGAATTGTCATTCCAACTGTTAAATCATTTGCAGGGCACAGTGTTTCCATAACTAAAATTGAACCTGATTTAAAAGCAGAAAATGTATTTTTAATTACAGGGTATATAGCTCCTAAAAATAATAGCGTTTTCGCATTATCAAACTCTTCTGCAAAATTAAATTTTGAACAAGTAAGAGTTAAAGTAGATGCTGCCGGTAATGCCATACCAGAAACCGATGTTACATTCGAAGAAACTGTTTTAAACCTTACTGCTTTTGGTCATGCTCCTGTAGAACTATCTGATGAAGATGGATTGTATATGCTTGGAATGAAAGACGCAAATGGTAAAGTTACAAGGGCAATAGGTGGAATAGGCTCCTCTAATACTCTTTTAAAATTAAAAGCAAACGCTAATATTAAAAAGTCGGAGCTTACCTTGTCTGATGCAGAGATGAAGAATAATGCAGCTGGAGAAAATGATAAAGAAATAGTATTAGTACCGGAAAATTATACCAATACACTCCTTTCAAATAATTCGAGTTTTTCATTAGCATTTCAAGATATGAAAGGAGATAAAAAATTTGTTGTAGGTAAGTATATTCCAATTTATGTAGCAGATGAAGCCAAGTTTAATAAAAATGGCTTAGAACTAAGCGGTTCAATAGGAACGCCCGAAGTGCCACATTTGTCTTTCTTAACTAAAAAAGATTTGTTCCCGATTAAAACTATTTTATTTGGAAAAAATTATGAGTTCAAAAACTTAACAGTCGATGTTAGTAAATCTAAACCTACTAATCTAAAAATACAGCGTGTTAGAGCTACCATCGAATCTGTAAATGTTTACAATTTGGGTTCGAGTAATGTAAGTTTACAAATGGGTGGTTTTGTATTTACCAAAAAGCCATCATCTACAGCTAATTCAGATACATTGTACATTAAAAATTTTGAATTTTTACTACAAAGTGGAAAACCGGCACTTACTGCAAGTTTTAGATTAGGTAAAAATGGAATAAGCATTAAAGGTCTTTCTTTTAACCAAAGCGCATCAGATGAG
Organism: uncultured Taibaiella sp.; assembly: GCA_964448955.1. Taxonomy (GTDB): domain Bacteria; phylum Bacteroidota; class Bacteroidia; order Chitinophagales; family Chitinophagaceae; genus MKSF01. The sequence continues at coordinate 40,495 of CAYUXT010000016.1, forward strand.
CTTACAATGTCTTATGATTCGAAAGCAAAGAGCTACAAAATGTATGCAACCGGAACGCTAAATTACAAATCGCAGAATACTTCTAATAACAGTAAATTTTCTACTTCATTATTCCCAATAAACATTCAAAGGTTTGAATTTGGTACTAAAGATTGGTCGTTCTTGCTTATTGCTCAAGCCAACTCACAAATTAATATTAAAACAGCAAAGATTACACTTAATAGATTTATAGTAAGTTTAGGAAGTACAAACTTGAATAAGAATTCATTGCTTACAATATTAAACTCCACTACCGGAGATATACCCGAAGCCTCATTTGGTAGCGACGAAGAATTAGTAGAAGAATCTAAGGCAAACTGGGCGGTCGGATTTAAAGGAAAATTAAATTTTGAAAGTGCTTTAAAAGGCTTAAAAGCCAATGCAGACGCTACTATGCTCGTATCTAATATCAATAATAATATTGAGGTAGATATGACAGAATTGAATTTAAGCATTGAGCAATCAGCATTTACTTTAGCAGCCAAAGTAAAAATGATGGTTCATCCCAACAAAGCAGGTTTTGAAGGAGCTGCTAAGTTTAATGTATTGAAAAATGGATTCGATGCAGACTTTAAGTTTTACAAACTCACAGATGAAAAAACAGGTAAGGAAGGTATTGAAATGGGAGCTACATTAGCTTTAAACACACCTATTATTACAGGACCCATTCAATGGTGGAAAATTGGTGGTGGTTTTGAATTCAATACTTTAGATAAAATGTATATGGTGAAATTGTTGGGAGATTTAAGTGCTACAGGTACACCAAAAGAAACTATGTACATAAAAAATGGTGAGTTAAAAGTACTTTTTAATTTAGCTAAATGCGATGCGTGGCCCGAAATTTCCGCCGCAGGAACACTCAATATGACTAAAAAAGATTGGGTAACAATAACAGCAAAAGCAGATTTCTGTCGCTCAGAATTGTTAGTTACCTTGAAAGGTAAAGTGCCTGTAGCTCCTTCTATAAATTTAACGGTAGATGGTGTACTGTATGCTTTGACTAAAAGTAAAGGTGCGGTATTTTTAGGGGCAAATGCTCAAGCGTCTGCACTTAACGGTATGTTATCCGGAAATGCCTTTTTAGGTTTTGGGTTAAATGTTGTTAGTAGTAGTTTGCCTGCTGTGGCAACTAACTTATATAATATGGTAAGTAATGATGTTAAAGATGATAAAGGGAAGAAATTTAATGGTATATACATAAACGCATATTATACTTGTAAATCATCAGGTAAATATGGTATTGGTTCCGGAGCTATAAGTGCCAATATGTCTTACACGTTTTCATATACCGGAGGGATTAATGTTCTTTACAAGTTTAAGGACAACAAATTCAAATTAAAATACGCGGGAAGTCTTATTGCTAATGGAAGTGTAAGTGTTTTATCTATTGGTGTTTCCGGTAAAGCGGATGCATCGTTTAAAATTGAAGGAGGATACGATAACAAATGGTATGTAAATGGCAATATTGGTTTGAAGATGGAATTGTATAACAAAAGCAGTTTGAAATGTAATTCTTACAGCCTTACATCTAAAACTTGTTTTGATTTCCTTGGAGTTTGTAAAAGCTGGGGCATTCCATATCCTTGTATCAAAAAGACATGTATTCCTTATCCGGATCCTCGATTTAAAGTATGCTTTAATAAAACGGTAGGATTCTCATATACAGAAGGTAAATCACCCTCAATCTTTATAAAATAATAATCCATAAAAAAAATAATTTTAAAAACAGTACAATGAAATTGCTTTGCTCATATAGTTTTAAAATATTTTACTTTATACTATTTCTTATTGTTAATAGTAACTTTCAAGTAAATGCTCAAGAATCAGAACCGGAGTTCCCTTTCTTGTATAGTAGCTCTTCTATTCGAGGAAACTACATTCTCTTAAACACTTCTGAAGTTTTTGATAATGATACCTCGCAGTATAATAATACCGATTATTTTTTGATAGAAAGAAATGTATTAAACTTCAAAAAGCTTAATACTAAATTTAAAAAAATAGCAGAAGTAAGACCTGTAAATACAATGCGAAAGTTACAACAGTATTTTAATAACGAAGAGTTAGAAAATATGTGTAGCTATTTAGGCATAGACAATAGAGATTCTTTATTAATTTATATACAACAAAATAGCAACCCGGAAAATTATCCTTATGTATATTTAGATATAAGAATGCAATTAGCTTTAGGTCATGCATTTCTTGATGAAGATACTAAAAAAGGGGAAATATACGTGTATCAAGTATATCGTATAGATAAAAGTGGCAAAAAACACATTCACGGTAGTAGTGTTCAAAAAACTAAAGATCAAAATGCAGGTTTATTCACTTTTGATGCATTCAACAATGAAGTTCATTCCTCCGATAGTGGTGTTCATTTATCGTGGCGTTTAGTTAAAAATAATAAAGAATTTAAACCTGTATTTACCGACTCACTTGAATTAACAGGATATAACGACGAACTGCTTGTACAAAAATTAAAAAATTTATTTTTCAGGTATTATGTAGTGAAAAACGGCACCCTACTACCCACAAAATTAATTTTAGGTTCTTGGAATGAAACGGAAGATACAATGACTGCCACAGTAGCTATTGACGCTCATCCAGAAGACGAAATCATAGCTTGGGCAGTACCGGAAGACATGTTTGGTAATCAGGGAAATCCTTCAGACACCTCATTTACTTTTGCTCTTTCTTATAATAATGCACCAATAATATTGGGAATAAATGTAAAAGAAGTTAAAGATGGGATTCGACTTTCTTGGGAAAAATTACCAAACAAATCTTACATTTCAGGTATTAATATCAAGAGATATGATAGTGATGATAGCGTGGTAAATGTAGCAACTCTTTCTAAACAAGATACAGCTTACATTGATTATGAGATAGAAGTAGGTCATCAGTATCGTTATATGGTAAGTACTATTTTTGCAAAAGGCGTTTCGTTCCAACAAGATGTTCCTGCTCAAGGTGTAGGGTCTTATACCGAGTTTAGTAAACCAATGCCTCCTTCCAATTTAAAAGCAGAAAATGTAGCCGAAAATATTAAACTTACTTGGAAACAATCAGAAACCAAAGGCTTATTCGGTTATTATATTTACAGAGCTTACGATGGCAAAGAGCTTGAGTTAATTGCCGGTCCTGTTACAGAGTTGACTTTTGTGGATTCTTCTGAAGAATTGAGTGGTAGGTCTGTTTATTCTTATGCTATACTTACGCAAAACCTTAAACAAGATACCAGTATATTTTCCAATATCGTCTCTATACAACCTAAGAGACAAGTAGAAATTTTCCCTCCAAATGTAGTATCTCTTTATTATTCTAACGGCAAGCTTAATATTTCTTGGGACGATGCACGTAATCAAGATAATTACATCGTAGGCTATCAGGTACAAAAACGTAGAGTAGAAGAAAATGAATTTAGAAATTTTGGTAATACAGTAAAATACAATCAATTAGTAGATAGTAATATTATTGTAGGCATAAACTACGAATACAGAGTAGCTTCGGTAGGCAGCAAAAATGAATTGAGCGAATTTTCTGAGCCTACCACTTGGGGTTTGGCAAAAGAAGAAGACTTTAGCACTACAAGCATTTCATTAAGAAATACCCACGAAGGTGTAGTAGTAAGCTGGGCTTCTATAGAACGCCCGAAACAGAAAAATTTTATCGTTTATCGTCGTTTAGCTAATGAAAAACAATTTAAAGAAATAGCAACTCTTTCGGTGGGCAACTCAGAATATGTTGATACTGGCGTGGAACCTAATAAAAAATATGTATATGCTGTCTCTATGTCTTTTAAAGATAATACAGAAGCCCCAATGAGTAACGCTGCTTCGATTACTTGTAAACCACAATCAGCACCATTAATTCTAAAATAATTTTTATTCAATAAACATAATAATTGTATGTTTTAAATGATACTTTTCATGAAATTAGTTTTAAAAATAACAACATTATTGCTACTTATTTGCACAGGATATTCTGTTCTTGCACAAGAAATTGATTTAGAAAATGTAGATGACATTTCTAAAGAGGACTTACTAAAACTTAATGGCAGTGCTTCTTTGAGCGGAATATATTATACAGGCAATAGTGGCAATACAGAAAGATTGCCGTTTACCTATTTTGCCAATGGTTATGTAAATGCACGTATTGCTAACCTTATAGATGTTCCTTTGAGTTTTGTTCTCACTAATGTAGGAGGTAGTTTCCAATATCCTACATTGCCCTCCCGATTAGCTATCCATCCGAGATACAAATGGGCAACAGCACATATTGGTAATGTAGCAATGGTTTTTTCTCCTTATACACTTAACGGACATTTGTTTGATGGCATTGGTGTAGAGTTACAACCCGGTAATTGGAGAGTAAATGCAATGGCGGGAAGATTACAGAGACCACAAGAGTATGACATCAATAACATAGCTTCTCCTGCTGCTTTCCGTCGCTATGGACAAGGAGTTAAAGTAGGTTACGAAGCAGAAAGATTTAGATTGGCTTATACTCTTTTTAGAGCAAAAGATGAAGTGTCTTCTATTTATATGTTGCCGCCAGATAGTTTAAATATTCGTCCGCAATACAATTTAGTGTCGAGCTTGGAAGGTTCCGTAAAAATTCTTAAAAATTTAGAACTGCATGCAGAATATGCTAACACTGCTCTTTCTACTATTACAGGAGATGAAAGCAATAATAAAACGGGTTATGAAAAAAGTGGTTTTAATCCTACTTCCATTTATCTAAACACAAAAACTTCTACCGAATACCATTCTGCATTCCGTAGTAATCTTAATTACTCGTTTCGTAAATCTGTTATTGGCGTAGGATACGAAAGAGTAGATCCCGGTTATCGTACTTTAGGGGCTTACTTTTTTAATAGTGATATGGAAAATTATACACTTAATTATAGTCAATCCTTACTGAAAGATAAAATGAATATTGCTCTTTCCGGAGGAAGGCAACAAGATAATTTAGATACTGATAAGTCTGCTACTAATACCCGAACTGTCGGAATGGTAAATTTGAGTTATTTCCCTAATCAGAAAATTAATTTTATAGCATCATACTCAAACTTTACTACTTATGCTTTTGTACAAAACAGATTTTTAAATATCAACCAGCTAAATCCCTACGAATACATTGATACGCTTGATTTTTCTCAGATTTCTCAAAACGCATTATTGAATGCCAACTTTATGTTAAAAAACACATCTGCAGTAATACATAGTGTTAATGTTATGGGTAACTTTTTGGAAGTAAAAGATAAAAATGGAGATGTGGTTAATAATCAGACAAGCTCTAATTTTTACAACGGTGGTCTTACTTGGAGTTCACATTTTGTTCCTTCAAAAATTACTTTATCTGTTGGCTATAATTACAGTAATAATATAGTAGGTGCTAATAATTTTGTAACTCAAGGACCTATTGGTTCTTTTGCATGGCAATTATTAAAAGAGAAACTGTTTACTAATCTTTCTCTATCATATAATACTACAAGTGGTGCCGGTATGCAAGCTACTAATATTTACAATTTAAGATTTAACACTCGCTATTTATTAGCCAAAAAACATAGTTTAAACTTTAGTGTGTTAGGGCAAGAGCGTACGTCAAAACCAACAAATAGCTCCGATTGGATATGGACACTGTCTTACGAAGTTGCTTTTTAAATAAGGCATAAATCATTATATCTGCTTTCGTATTTATTGGTTTCAATAATACCATAAACCTAAAGGATAGCAATATTGCTTTACAAACAAGCCTGAAACTACTTGGAGATGATGATCGTTTACTATCTTTGTTAAACTCCTATTTACGCAGCCTCGTTATTCCTACGAGGCTTACAAAAAGTAAAGTATACCACAATACACACGAGTAGAGAAATGTGCTTTATATTATAAAAGCAAAACGCCTTCAATCTCTTGAAGGCGTTTTTAATTGCGATATAATATGATAATTATTTTATCCCTAATTTGGCTTTTACTTGTGGCAAAACATTTTCACTGTCTTTAGCATAGAGTAAATATTGTGCATCATATATATAATCGTAGCCACCTTCTTTACCTACATCTTGTATAGCTTTTCTTGCTTTTTCGAATAACGGCTCTAACAATTCTGCTTGTTTTTTCTGTAAATCTTCTTGTGCTTTAGTTTCAAACTGTTGTAAACGACGGCTTAGATCATCTATCTCTTTTGCTTTAACGCCTTTCATTGTTTCTGACATTGTAGCTTTAGTTTTATCAAAATCTTCGTACTTCGTCATTAAGTCTTTTTGCATAATGTTGAACTCCTCACTGATTTGTTTTTCGTAGGCTTCGTACTTGTCTTGAGCAGCTTTACGTTCCGGCATAGCTTCTAATAATTCGGCAGAGCTAACATAACCTGACTTTTTTTGAGCCTGCGCTCCAATTGCAATCGACAATCCAATAAGGATTAAAATAATTGATTTTTTCATTTTTTTTATTTGTTGATACTTTGTTTTTTTTAATTAAATAATATTGATTAATTGTAATAAGTCGCAAAAGTAAGGTAAATTTCCGAAAGCGGCATACTACTACTTTTTCACTACCATTTTTAAAATATCTTCGCTTTTATCTAATTTACTATCGGCATAAAAAATGGTAACACCACCCGCTTTATCGTACACCATATCATACCCTCTGCTTTGTGCATATTGTTGTACTGCATTAAAAACTTTGTCTTGTACCGGCTTTACCAGTGTTTGGCGTTTTTTAAACAGTTCTCCCTCATAGCCAAAATATTTGCGTTGTAAATCTTTAGCTTCTTTTTCCTTAGTTACTATTTCATCTTCTCTTTTTTTGCGGGTTTCTTCGCTTAGCATTGGTCTTTCTGCCTGATAGCTGTTATACATTCTATCAATATTTTGCATACGAGTATCTATTTCTTCTTGCCAAGCATTAGATGCTTGTTCTAATTTTTTTTGGGCATCGGCATATTCCGGTATTTTTTCTAAAATGTATTTAGAGTCTATAACACAATATTTTTGTGCTAATGCAGATAAAGATGTAATTGTGATTATTACGATTGACAACAATATTTTTTTCATAACTTCTATTTTTTTAAGTTTTACTGTAATGTCTGTTAAAGATTTTAAATAGTATGGAACATTTTTTCTTAAAAAGGTTTAAATCTTCATAAAAGATTAATCCGGCTCCATACCGAGCATAAATGTAAATTTAGTAATTTGGTTAAATCTCATTCCTGATTCGTAGCGGTCTATACCTATGCCATAGTCTAATCCTAACAATCCAAACATTGGTAAGTATATACGAACGCCAAGTCCTGCTGCTCTATTAAGTTGGAATGGATTGTATTCTTTGAAACTATTCCACGCATAAGCTCCTTCCATAAACGCTAAACCAAAAATGGTAGCACTTGGATTAAGCGAGAATGGGTATCTTATTTCTGCTGTATATTTATTAAATATTGTAGCTCTTTCATTATATATTTCGTAGCCTCTGTGCGCTATTATATCTCTACCCACAAAGAAGTTGAAACCAGAAAGCCCGTCTCCCCCAACCTGGAATCGCTCAAATGGCGAGAACCCAATATCTCTGTTGTAATAGCCCATAAATCCATATTTTGCAGCTAATTTCAATACTAAATTTCCTACAATTTGTTGGTACCATTCGGCATTAAATCTGTATTTATGGTACTCTATCCATTTGTATTTTTCTTTAGGTGTAGCATCTGCAAAGTTGGTCTGGCTAAACAGTGAATATGGTGGTGTAAATTGGAAAGTAAAATTAAGATTAGAGCCTTTACGAGGGAAAATCGGCTGATCCACAGAGCTGCGACTTAATGTTATTCTTCCAAATAAGTTATTAGACGTACCGTTGTTAAATTCTACTCCGGGAAACAGTTCAAAATCTTTTAAAAAATAATTTTGGTAATTAATGCCATAGGAAAATACAAAATAATCGTCGGGCCAAGAAAGACGCTTACCCATTGATACTCCACCACCAAGATTTACTAAATAACTTTGACCGGGATTAGAGCCGGCAACAAAATAACTGCCCCTTGCCATACGACTATATACACCACTTACGGTAAGTGCATTAGGTTTTTTACCACCTAACCAAGGCTCGGTAAATGAGAAATTAGCAGAGTTAAACCACAATCCATTGGACTGGTAACGAATAGAAAGTTTTTGTCCATCGCCAATAGGCATCGGATCCCAATTTTTGGGCTTAAAGAGATTACGTAAAGAGAAATTATTAAACACAAGCCCAAGGCTACCTTGCACCCCTATACCGCCGCCATAGCCCATAGAGAGCTCTAACTGGTCAGCAGACTTTTCAGCAATATTATAGTCTATATCTACAGTATAATCTGCCGGATTAGGCTTGAAGTTAGGACTCACTTTTTCGGGATCCACAAAGCCTAATTGTGACACCTGACGTATAGAACGTATCATATCCGAACGGCTAAAGTTATCGCCCGGTTTCGTAAATAACTCTCTCCGTAATACGTGATCGTTGGTACGCATATTACCTAATATATCTACACTCTTAACAGGGGTTTTAGGTCCTTCCTGAATTAATACATCAAAGTCTATAGTATCATTAATGATAGCCCTTTCTTGAGCTATTATTTTAAAGAATAAATGTCCATCATCTAAATAAAGGCTACCAATATCTCCTTCGCCATCCATACTTGGTACTGCTCCTAATTTATTATCGAGGTATGCTCTATTGTATATATCGCCTTTTTTAACTGCAATAATCTTACGGAGCAATGAATCTGGGTACATAGTATTTCCTCGAAAATCTATATCACCAAAATAGTACCTTCTACCTTCACTAATTTTTAAATCTACATTTAATTGTCCTGCTTCGTTATAGTATAGCGTGTCGCCAATTATTTTTGCATCTCTAAATCCTAAAGTGTTGTAATACGTTATTATGGATTCTTTGTCACTTTCAAATTTTTTAGGATTAAACTTGGCACTACCAAAGAAATTGTATCTAAAATATGGATTTAAGGCATCTAAAGTTTTGGATAGGGATAAGTACCCTTTTTGGTTTAAGTATTTTTTAAATGAGCGCTGTTCCGTACCATTAATAGTAGATTCTGAAGCTGGGGTCAAAGATAATCTTGGCATTTCTTTGGTGCTTTTTAGGGTACGTTTGATACGAGTATCTTGCACTTCATTGTTACCTATTATAGTTACTTGATTTATTTTTACTTTTTGCCCTCTGTTTACATTTAAAGTGAGTATTACGGTATTGCTCAATTTGGGGTCTTTTCTTTCTACAATTTCTGTGGATACGTTCATAAAGCCTTTGTTGGCATAATATGCACGTACTTTTTCTTTCATATCTACTTTATATGCTTCAGTAAGCATTCTGTTGTATTTAAGCCCTATTTTATCTTTTAATTCGGATTCTTGCCCGTGTGTAACACCATTAAACTCTATTCCGGAAATACGCGGACGTTCTTTTATTATCATTTCGAGCCATACTCTATTGTCTTGTATTTTTACAATTTCAAATTTTATATCTTCCAAATATTTTTGGTCCCAAAGTTTGCGAATGGCTTTTGTAATTGTAGGGTCGTTTTTTAATAAAATTCTATCTCCAGCAGATATTCCGGAAACTGATTTTAAGATACCGGCATCTAAGTATTTAGCTCCTACTACTGTAATTTCTGCAACTTCGTATTTTTCGTCGGCAACGGAGCGAGTTGCCATTCCCATTCTGGATTGCGCAGATAATTTGGTAATACCGGAAGTGGTGCTGAAAAAAGTTAAAAAAATTATTACTATTTTAAGATTTGACATTCTAAGAGTCAATTTTTTTGTTTGCTTTTGAAAAATAAATTAATTATTTCGGTTGTACTTGTTCACTTGTTTTTCCGAAACGCCTTTCTCTTTTTTGGTAATCTGCAATGGCTTCTTTTAAATGTTTTTTTCTAAAATCGGGCCAATGAGTGTCTGTAAAGTATAATTCTGTGTATGCCATCTGGTACAACAAAAAATTACTAATTCTATGCTCTCCTCCTGTTCTAATCATTAATTCCGGATCGGGAAATTTGGCTGTGCAAAGATGCTGCTCTATAACTTCTTGTGTAATATCTTCTATACTTAAATTACCATCTTTTACTTCTTTGGCAATTTTTTGCATTGCCCATTGTATCTCCCATCTGGCACTATAACTCAATGCTAATATTAAATTTAATCCTTTCCCTTGGGCTGTCATTTCTATGGCTTCGTCTAACTCTTCTATACACTTTGGGGGCAAAGATGCTACATCTCCAATAACGTGTAGGCGTACATTGTTTTTGATTAAATCGGGTACTTCGTTTCTAAGTGCACTTACTAATAATTCCATAAGTGCATCTACTTCGTATTTTGGTCTGTTCCAATTTTCAGTAGAGAAAGCGTATAATGTTAAATACTCTATACCGATTTCGCCACAACCTTCTACTACATCTCTTACGCTATGTACACCGTGCTGATGCCCTATAATTCGGTCTTCACCTCTTTCCTTAGCCCACCTGCCATTACCATCCATAATTATAGATATGTGCTTTGGCAGTTTTGTCGTGTCTATTAACGTAGTCTCGTGCATTTTAGTACATAAAAAGAGCGCAAAGTTAAGAAATTTGTGTTTTTCAAATCATAGAGTTTATTGTTTAATATAAGTTAAATTAAAATAACAAGTGTGGAGCAAAAATAGATTGGGGATATTATAGCAATTTACACTTCTAATTTTCCTCTAAATCCTCTTGAACCATAATACGACTCTGCTCCATTATGGTAAATAAATACTCTTCCAAATCGAAAATCGCCAAAAATGGCACCTCCGAGTGCTCTTACGCTTTCGGGGGCTAACACCCAACTCGATGTTTTGGTATCGAATGTTTCTATTTTTTGAAGTGCAAAGTATTGTTCTTCGTTGAGTAGCTCTATGCCCATTTCTGTTGCCATTCCTATTGCGCTGTGTTTGGGTTTGTGTTCCTTACGCGATACTAATGCTTCTTCGTCGTAACAAAGGCTTCTGCGCTCTTTTGGAGACTCTTTAGCACAATCTACAAATGTATAAGTATCTTTATTTTTATCTAAAACTACTACATCGGGTTCGCCGCCGGTTTCTTCCATTTCGTTGAGCGTCCATAGTTTTTGCGGATTAGCTTCGAGCTTAGATTGTACGTCTTTCCAAGCAATGGATTTGTGCCTGTTTTTGTTTTTTTCAAATCGTTTTTGTAGAATTTCTAATAATTCCAATGACCGTTCTTTATTTAATTTTGGCATAAATTCTAATTGTTAATATTAAGTATAATTTATTTTGTTGTTTGCGCGCCTAAATCTTTGCCTAACTTTTCGTAGGCAATATCATTGGGCTCCCAAAGTTCTATTTTATTGCCTTCGGCATCAAGAATATGAACAAATTTTCCATAATCATAAGATTCTATTTGATCTACTATGGTAACACCATTTTGTTTTAGTTCTTGTACTAATGCCGCTATATTTTCTACTCTGTAATTAATCATAAATTCTTGACCGGAATCGCCAAAATGTTTTGTATCGGCATTAAAAGGACTCCACTGGGTAAATCCTTTTTGGTATTATCTGCTCCTTGATACCATTCAAATACAGCGCCGTATTGGTCTGTATGCAAGCCAAGATTTTGTTTGTACCATTCTTTCATATTATTGGGGTCTTTACATTTAAAGAAAATGCCCCCAATACCTGTTACTTTTTTCATATTTGGGTATGTATTTATATTATTAGGAATAAAAGCATTAAGGGTAAAACCGAAACAGAAAGAAATTGCGATTGTGATGCATAAAATGGCTTTATTGTTCATACTCTTTATATTTTTACCAGAAAGCAGATATATTTATTTATTCGTTAAAGTTATATAATATTAGAATAAAAAAACAAAATTTGGCATTGTTGGCTTAGTTTTGCTTTCATATTTAATAAAAAATAAAAAAATTACATTCTTATTTATGAAAGTATTAATTATCATGGGTTCGCAGTCAGATGAGCCGGTAATGTCAGAATCTCAAAAGTGGTTAAATTGGTTTGGGATAGAAAACGAAATGATTGTAGCTTCTGCTCATCGCAACCCCGACCAGGTAAGAGAGCTTATGGTAACAGCAAAAGGCAAAGGTTTTGGTGCTGTAATAGCTGCTGCCGGAATGGCTGCTGCATTACCCGGAGTATGTGCTGCATATACTTCGTTGCCGGTATTTGGTGTGCCTTTAGATGGCGGACTACCAGGAGGAATAGATGCACTGTACTCAATAGTGCAGATGCCGGCAGGGTTGCCTGTGGGTACACTTGCAGTAGGCAAAGCCGGAGCCAGAAATGCCGCCGTACTTGCAGCCAGAGTATTTGCACTGTCTAACGATACAATAGATGCTAAACTCAAAGAATTTCAAGAAAAAGGATATAAAATATAATAGAGATTATTCTTATCAACGAAAAGCTACTGATATAATTTCAGTAGCTTTTTTTGTTTGTATGGAAATATAAAGTTGTCTGCTAAAAAAGCAAACGTACAATACATTTGTTTGCTACTCCAATAGTGAATACCTTTGCTGTAATGTTGCATCGTTTTCTTTCGATAATTTTAATCATTGCATTTATCACGCATTCCACAAGCCAAATGTGGATTATCGGCAGTTTTATCGCCAACAGAGCCTATATTGCAAAAAACCTTTGTATCAACAAAAACATTGAAAATTCTACTTGTAAAGGTTCTTGCCAACTTAATATAAAACTACAACAAGACAAAGACAATCACGAAAAGTCGGGTATAGATTCTAAAACCAATATCTTTAGTTTCTTTACTGTTCAAGAAAATTTCAGCATTACATATAATATCTTTGTTACAAAAGATACATTAAGTGTACACAGTCGCTACAAAGACTTTATTCCACAGCAATTTGTCGCTGCTATCTTTCACCCACCCACATATTTGCTTTCCTAAATAACATTCAATCTTTTTACAATTAATGCTGCATTGAAATAACTTTAAAATCATTTCAAGCATTAATTGATTTATGTTCATCTTGCTACCATACAAATAATACTTTAGCGGTATTGCGTAATGGTATGTATCAATTATTAACACTATGAATTTGAATAATAAATTTCAGAAAGCTTTTTGGTTGCAATTTATTTTAATCATTAGTATTATTCTCAACACTACTAATAATACTTTTGGTTGCGATATATGTGGCTGTTCGGTTGGGGGGAGTTATATGGGGATATTACCACAATTCCAAAACAACTTTGCAGGTATTAGGTACCAGCAAAGAAGTTTTAGGTCGGAGCATCTTACTCTCTTTCCGGGCGAGCAAGCTCTCGTTACAAAAGAAAAATTCTATACTACCGAATTATGGGGTCGGTATGTACCACATCAAAAAATACATTTGTTTGCATTCGCTCCTTATAATTATTACACTAAAGATGAGGGTCAAATTCACTCTGTAGTTTCGGGATTGGGAGATATAAGTTTGATAGCAAACTATATCGTTTTTAATAACGGAAATATAGATAGTATAGCCTGGAAACAAGCATTACAAATAGGTACAGGCATAAAACTACCAACCGGAAAGAGTAATAATATACAACAACACTCCGGTTTGTTAATACCAAGCCTACAAGCAGGAACCGGCTCATTCGATTTTCCGGTTAATTTAATTTATACCATAAGAAAGGAAAGGTTAGGAGCCAACCTCGAAGCCAATTACAGAATAAATACAAGCAATATCAGAGGTTACAGATTTGGCGATAGAGTTTCTTCATCTCTTAGACTATTTTATTGGCAATACATTAATAATGTTAGCCTACTGCCTCACACAGGTATTAATTACGAATATGCTTTTATCGATTCCAATAATGGCATCATAGAAGAATACACCGGAGGTAAAGGCTTTTGGTGGAGTACAGGGTTAGATTTTTATTACAAAAGGATTGTCTTTAACCTCAACGCCCAAGTACCCATATATCAGTATATTGCTCAAGGACAAGTAGTTAGTAATCCTCGTATAAATGCGGGTTTGTCCTTTCTCATTAATTAACTCCAAATAAAAAAAACATTTTTCACAACTTAATTTTTAAAACAAATGAAATACACAAAATCAATTTTAATAGTCATTACATTAATAGTATTAACAGCAATTGCCTGCAAAAAACCCAAACCAGAAGAAGAAAATAAAGAAAACAAAGTAACTATAACCATTAATACCCCATCAGCCGAACAGCAATTTGCACACGGTAGTACGGTGAGTGTTACCGGAACCATAGTAGCAGACGAAGAGCTACATGGTTACTCCATTATTATTCGCCAAAAATCGGATAACAGCACTTTATTTGAAGCATCTGAACATACTCATGGCACTACCGTAACATTTGAGAAAAGTTGGGAAAATACATTAACTAACATTCAAGAATTAGAGCTCGAAATAATAGCAGTTATAGACCATAATGGCAATACAGCTAATAAAACTTTAACATTTTATAGCCAGGATAATTAAACAATCCTTGATTGTACAATAAGCAAAACTCCATAATCTCAGATGCGCATTACGAACTAAAAACAAGAAAATAGTGTAATAAATCCACATTTTTTTTGTGAAAACAAGTTAATGTGTATCTGAGATTTTTCTCCCAGTTTCTTAATGCTGCTTTAAGACTTAGACCTTTTAATTAAGAACTAAACATACCATTTCATTTGGGAACATAAAGCAATTTTAGATTTTAATAATAATTTCATTACTGATAGACATTATGAATTGCATCGTAAAATGCTTCATCAATTGATTTGTAATTAATGAAAGGAAATTGGTCTATTGTCATCTTTCCTATCAAATAGGTTAATTTAATACTTTTTATTTGGTAATCATTTTTTTTTCTTAAATCAAGAATGTAATAAATATTTGAGCCGACTATAAACTTTTTGATTTTAAAATTACTTGCAAACAATAATTTATTGTTTTTGTAAAATTTAATTCGATTATTTTTAGTAATATCAACACTATAATTTTCCCCTATTAATTCCGGAGTCAATAATTTTCTATCATTCAAAATATCTGGAGAAAAAGAATAAGAAGTACTTTCCCATTCCCATCTTTTATAAATTTCATTGTAATATTGTTGATCTTCATCTTTTTTACAACCAGAAAAAAGCAACATCGTAAAGAACGATAAAAGTATAATTGAAGTTTTCATAATTAATTATTCATTTAAGACATTTTTCTTAGCCAAAAACCGCTTCATCTATGATTTCTGTCAAAATTAATAAAAAAAAACAATCCCCCCTTTTTCTCCCCCTTTCGGTTAATCCTGAGTTAAATGACGAATTTAAGGATTAGTTCTTTTGGTGCAGAACTAAACGTACTATAATTTTGCTGCTGATTAAAGTTTCTATTCTTTAACAATAAATTTAGATGGAAAAACAAAGACAGCAAATAGAAGAACTTAGTGCTATTTTAGAAAAAAACAGTTTTACCCCTGTAGCAGCCAGAGTAGTACTATACTTAGTTATTAAGCCCGACAACGAAGCTACATTTGAAGAACTTAACAATTATTTCAAAGTAAGTAAAAGTGCTATTTCTAACGCTCTAAAAATTTTAGAAACATCTGAAATGGTAATTAGCAAAACAAAATTAGGAGGTCGAAAAAGATATTTTAGTGCTTCATTAAAAAAAATGACTAGTATAGAATCAATGCTTGAGCACCACAATACAATGAAAAGTATGATGCACCGTATCCTTAAAATAAGAAATAGTAAAACACAAATAGATAATGAAATGAATCTCATTGTTTCGTTTTTAGATATGATGGACGAAGAGTTGCCCGCACTTTTTGAAAAATACAAAAGGAAACATCTATGAAAAAAGCAAATGTCATTTACAGGTATTTTCCGTTCGTTCGTCTAATTTCTGTATTGAGTACAATCAATGTAAAATATTTTTGCACGAAATCAAAACATCAATCTATTACAAATAAAACAAACTCCTAAATATCAATATATGTTACACAAAAAATGGCTTTTAACGCTATTACCCGCAATACTCTTAACGGTACAGTCTGTACAAGCTCAAGCACCTGCGGAAACTGCTAATATGAGCTTAAAACAATGTATAAGTTTTGGATTAAAACACCACCCAACCGTAAGAATAGCACAAAATGCTACTTTAAAATCTAACCAACAAGCCAAAGAATTGCTCAGTCAATATTTACCACAAGTTAATGGTTCGGCAGGTATAGATGATAACATAAAATTACAACAAACCGTAATTCCGGCAGGTACTTTCGGACCTGGCACACCCGAACAAAGAGTAGCATTCGGTATGCAATGGAATAGTTCATTGGTAGTACAAGCAGAGCAAACCCTAATAGATGTATCGTTACTTACAGGACTTAAAGCCAACAAACCAAATATTAAATTGGCTGAGGTAAACGAAGAAGAAAATAATTTAAACATTATTTACAGTATATCAAATGCATATTATCAGATTATAGTTACCCAAAAACAATTGGAGCTATTACAAAACAATAAAAAACAGTTTGAAAAAATATTGCGTGTTACCGAATTGCAAGCAGAACAAGGTGTAGCCAAAAAAGTAGATGTAAAGCAGGTTCAGGTTAATCTAAACAATGTACTCTCTGCTATTTCCATTGCAGAAAACAATTTAAAATTAGCCGGAAACACCCTTAAAAATTATATGGGTATGCCTCAAGATATAACACTAAATCTAACTGATGCAGACCATTGGGTAAAAGATGATGTGGTAATAAAAGAAAATGCTGAATTTGATTTTACCCAAACCATTGCATACCAACAACAAAATCTGCAAATCAATCTTTACGAAATCAATAAAAAAAGAATTTTTAATCAGATCTACCCTACCCTTTCCGCTTATGGTAGATATGGTGCATTGGGTTTTGGACAAGAATTTAATAAGGCATTCGACCCACTTTTAGACTTTGGTGTAGTAGGCGTAAAACTATCGTGGCAATTATTTACCGGACTACGTAGAGATGCACAGTACAGAATGGCAAACCTCGATTTACTTACCGCTAAAGACAATTTAAGATTAAGTGAAGAACTTACAGGACTTCGTTTTCAGAATGCTACACTACAACTCAACAGAGCTAAAAACAATATTGCCAACAACAAAGAAAATATGGAATTGGCAAAAGAAGTGTACGACAATACTACATTACAATACAATAATGGTGTAGCTAACCTAAGCCAATTACTCAATGCAGAACTTTCGTACAGAGAAGCGCAAAATATCTATATCAATGCTATGTTAGAATATTACTTAGCAGATTTAGAAATTCAGAAAACCAACGGTACGCTCAGAGAATTTTATAACACAATAGAAAAATAAAAAAAACAATAAAATAACAACAGCAAATTATATATTTATATGAATAAAAGAGTAATCGCAATCATCGTTTTAGTAGCACTTGTAGGATTAATAATCTTTACATTAATCAATAACAAGAAACAAATAGAAGAAAACAAAAAACCTGCAGAGGCAAAAAATATTGTCATTCCGGTTAATAGTATTGTGGTTAAACCACAAGTTACCGAACAGCAACTCATTAAAACCGGTAATCTCATTCCATTTAAAGAAGCAGATATTACATCGCTTACAAATGGTAATTTGGTTTCTTTAAACTTCGATTTAGGGAAACAAGTAGGACAAGGTAGTGTATTAGCCGAAACAGACAATAAAACATTAAGGCTTAATTTAGAAACAGCCGAATTATCTAAAGCTAAAGCCGAAAAAGATTACAAACGTTTTAAAGCTTTGTTAGAAGGCGAAGCAGCTACGGAAGTAAATTATTTAGATGCCAAACTTAATTACGACAATTCGGTAAATCAAATTGAAATACTAAAAAAACAAATTGACGATAGCCGCATTAAAGCTCCTATCAGCGGAACTATTGTAAGTAAAACGAAAGAACGTGGCGAATTTGTAGGAGTAGGAACAGTTTTAGGGCACATTGTCGATATTTCTAAACTCAAAGCTAATGTATATGTAAGCGAAAGCGATGTGTATAAATTAAAGCAAGGACAAAAGGTAAACATCACTACAGAAATTTATCCCGATGTAACTTTTGAAGGCAAAGTAACTTTTGTGAGCAATAAAGGCGACAACACCCATAATTATTTAGTAGAAATAGAAATGAATAACAACGCCAAAAATCCACTTAAAGCCGGAACATTTGCATACGTTGATTTTTCGCAAACGTCTAACGAAAGCATTATTACCATTCCGCGTACTGCATTAGTAGAAAGCCTTAAAAATCCTTATGTATATGTGGTAGATAATGGCGTGGCAACAGTTAGAAAAATTACAATCGGTAGAATATTTGGAGATAATATAGAAGTTACCAATGGCTTAAACGACGGCGATAGAGTTATTACCTCCGGTCAGTTTAATATCTCAGAAGGTACCAAAGTAAAATAATCATTGCTTCTTAATTTTTTAATAAAATCAGTTTCAACAAGAAATTAAATTTCTTGAAACGCTAAAATATAATTGAATGAAAAAACTTACCGAGTTGGCGATTAACCGCCCCTTACTCATTGTGGTAATATTTGTTACACTTATTTTATTTGGTATAATAAGCTATAATAGTCTAAGCTATACACTATTACCAAAGTTCGATGCCCCCGTTGTTTCGGTAATTACTACTTACCGTGGCGCATCTGCCGAAGAGATAGAAAATACCGTTACCAAAGAAATCGAAGACGCTATTTCTTCGATAGAAGGTGTAGATAAACTTATAGGTTCGTCTATGGAAGGTCTATCTTTTGTAGTAGTACAATTAAAAAATGGTATTGATATAGACAAAGCACAAAACGATGCCCAACGAAAAGTAAATCAGGTAATGATAAAATTACCATCAGATGTAGATGACCCTATCGTAAATAAATTCTCTACAGACGATATGCCTGTAATTAGAATGGGGGTTACTTCTAATATTGATGCAAAAGAATTGTACGATATTATAGACTTACAAATTAAACCTCAATTATCTAACATAGAAGGTGTAGGGCAAGTAACAATTATAGGTGGAAATGAAAGACAGCTTAGAGTTAATCTTAATAAAAACAAATTAGAATCTTATGGTTTAAATGTAGCACAAGTAAGTAATTACATTAGTGCTTCGAGCCTTAGTACCCCTGCCGGAAAAGTAGAAAGTAAAGAAAAAGAATATACCATAAAATTCGATGCTAAAGTTACCAATGCCGAAGAGTTGCGTAATATGATTGTATTACAACAACCCAATGGCTCTAAAGTATATTTGAAAGATGTAGCAGAAATAGTAGATGGACAAGCAGACATTTCTATGATTAACCATATCAATGGTATGCCCTCTGTCGGTATTCAGGTACTGAAACAAACAGATGCCAATGCAGTAGATGTAAGTACTGATATAAAAGCTAAAATGCAAGAATTAAAAACCACCTACAAAGACATTGACTTTAATTACACCATAGCTTCCGACCAATCTACATATACGCTTAAATCTGCTGATGCGGTAATGTTCGATTTGGTGTTAGCCATTATTATAGTATCATTGGTAATGCTAATGTTCTTACATAGTATTCGTAGTTCCTTATTTGTATTAGTGGCATTACCGGCATCTATAATACCTACATTTATTGCAATGTACTTTTTCGGAATGACACTCAACTTAATGACCTTAATGGCACTTTCGCTCGTAGTGGGTATTCTTGTAGATGACTCTATAGTAATTTTAGAGAACATCATGCGCCATATGGAAATGGGAAAAAACAAAAGACAAGCAACCATAGATGGGCGTTCCGAAATTGGCTTTACAGCTATTTCTATTACATTAGTGGACGTGGTGGTATTTTTACCAATGGCATTAGCGGGTGGTATGATTGGCGATATACTTCGAGAATTTTCTCTTGTGGTAGTTTCCTCTACGCTAATGAGTTTATTAGTATGTTTTACACTAACACCACTCTTAGCATCACGCTGGGGAAGAAAAGTTCATTTATCCGACAAAACATTTTTTGGAAGAATAAGCCTTTGGTTCGAAAAACAAATAAATGGATTAAGAGATGCTTATACTAATATGTTAAAATGGGCTTTGCGCAGAAAAAGATATGTATTTGGCGGTGTATTAGTATTATTCATTTTTACCGGATTTTTATTCAGTCAGGGCTTAATAGGGTTTTCGTTTATGTCGCCGGGCGATCAGGGCGAAATGATTGTGAAATTAGAAATGGACCCTACTGCCTCTGTATATCAAACCAATACTGCTACACAGCAAATAGAACAGATGCTACTGAATGAAGAAGGAGTAGAAACGGTGTTTTCCAATGTCGGGTATTCTAGTTCGGCAATGGGGAGTGTAGGTAGTAGTAATAGAAGTGAGATAAATGTAAAATTAGTAGATGCTAAACTTCGACCATACTCTACTGTGGCATTTATCAATAAAATGGAAAAAGAAATAGAAGCCGCAATACCCGGCGTAAAAGTTACCGCATCGCAACCCGACCTTACCGGTAATGCAGACGAATCTCCATTGCAATTTATTATAAAAGGGAATAATAGAGATAGTATTAGAAAAGTAGCCGAACAAATATTAGATATTACTGCCAAAACACCCGGTGTAGTATATCCTGATTTCAGCACGGCAGACCCTAAGCCTCAAATAGACGTACAATTAGATAGAGAAAAAATGGCAATTTTCGGTCTTAATGCCATAGAAGTAGGTAGTGCCATAGGTAATAACTTTAGAGGTAGCGACCAAGCAAAATACAAACACGAAGGCAATGAATACAGCATTATGATTCAAAGTGATAATTTCGACAAATCGAGTATAGATGATGTAAGCTCGCTTACATTTGTAAATAATCAAGGGCAATCATTCCAACTTTCTCAATTTGCTAATGTGTCTGAAACGCTTGGCGAAAGCGTATTACAAAGAATGAATAGATTGCCATCTATTTCTGTAGTTGCCGATGTACAAGGGCGTTCGGTAGGTGTAGTAGGAGAAGAAATTATCAAAGAAATAGAAAAATTAAATTTTCCCGTTGGTGTAACTTGGACTGTAGGCGGACAATTAGAAATGCAAGGTGATGCATTTGGTAGTTTACTTTTAGCTCTTTTTGTAGGTATATTGTTAGTATATCTCATAATGGTTGCCTTATACGAAAACGCCATTTATCCATTTGTGGTAATGTTCTCTTTACCATTAGCAATGATTGGAGCATTCCTTGCATTAGCACTTACGATGAACGAACTTACCATTTTTGCTATGATTGGTTTAATAATGTTGATGGGGCTTGTAGCCAAAAACGGTATCCTTTTAGTAGATTTTACCAATCAGAGAAAAGCTGAAGGAGCAGGCTTGGTAGAAGCATTAATAGATGCCGGCAGGGAGCGTTTCCGCCCGATTTTAATGACCACAATAGCAATGGCATTAGGTATGTTACCGATAGCAATGGCTACAGGCTCCGGCTCCGAAGTAAAGAATGGTTTAGCTTGGGTAATTATCGGAGGTTTAATCAGTTCCTTATTCCTTACACTTTTGGTAGTGCCTTGTGTTTATTATCTTGTAGATAAATTATTAAATAGATTTAGAAGAAAAAGGAGAAAAAAATTAAAAGCAAAAGTGATAGAAAGACAAACTCTTGTGGTAGAGTAAAGGCAGAATAGGTATTTTGTTATTAGTATTTTTTATTGTGTATTGTATTTTTTTTTCAGAAAATACAATACACTTTTTAATTTTACGTTAATTTGTTTACACTAAATTTTTTAGTAAATATGAAAGCTATTCTTTTGGCATTTTTGGTATTGGCTTTACCTCTTTGTATTTCGGCACAAGAAAACGAAGCAGATGATATTATAACATTAGATGAACAAACTAAATTTCGCAAAAACGAAATAGGGTTAGTTACACAAATACATTTTGGATATGAGAATTATCCCGGAGGTATATTAATTGGAGGAAACTATAAAAGAAGAGTAAACCAAATGCTATCGTATAGAGTGTTGGGAGGATTTACGCCTTATCAAAATTTTAAAGAATCCGGCATTACAAGCATTAAAGAAGATACTGTATATCGTAATTTCTATTCTACCGATATAAAAGCAGGATTTTTGGGAGTAGGCTTAGAAGTTCAGCGTAAATTTCACAAACGAGTATATATGTATGCTGCATTAGAGCTATTGGGAGGATATGGGTCTGGTTTAGAATACAAAGGAACTCGTGCTACAAAATATGACGATAATGAACCATTTTTTATTCCTAATACAAAAATTCCGGATAGCGAAAAATCCAAAATAGCATTCCTCAATTTCCATCCGGCTGTAGGCTCTAAAATAGTGTTTAAAAGAATAAACTTTGGCTTAGAAGTTACTGTATTAAAATTTTCTAATCAAATGTCTAAATTAGAAAGTAATAACAGTTGGGCATTCAGTGGCGATTTTAACTTATTAAGCTCTTCTACTTTTAGAACATTTATAAATTATAGCTTTTAAGACTGCAATGATTTAAAATACTCCGCTGCATACTGTAATCTACTTCCGTACCAGCTAAACATTTCGCCATCTACTAATAACACTTTTGATAGGGGCAAATGCTCTTGTATATAGGCAATATGTTTTTCTTTAAAAGGATATGGTTCAGAGGATAAAAGCACTAATTGTGGGTTTTTGTTTTGTAAATCTTCGATAGTAATTTCGGGATAACGCTCAAAGTCAGCAAATACATTACAATAACCCACTCTTTGCATTATATCGCTTATAAAGGTATCGCTCCCTACTGTCATCCACGGAGATTTCCATATTAAATATGCAGCTGTTTGGAGAGAAGTAGCTTTAGTTATCGTTTGAAATTGCTTTTCAATATTTGTAATTAATGCATTGGCATTTATAGTTTTATCACATATCTTACCCACTGCTTGTATCATTATTAAAGCATCTTCAAGTGTATTAATATTACTTGTCCATACCGGAAAATGCGGTGTAAGTAATTCTATTTGTTCTTTGGTATTTTCTTCTTTATTAGCAATAATCAAATCGGGGTGCAAAGATTTTATGGTATCTATATTTAGTGTTTTAGTACCCCCTACCCTTGTTTTAGTTCTAAACCATTCATCAGGATGAATACAAAATTTAGTAATGCCCACTACCTCTTCTTCTAAACCTAAATCGTAAAGCAACTCTGTTTGCGACGGTACTAAAGAAATGATGCGCTTGGGTGGGAATAAACCCAAATCTATCTTATGCCCTATCATATCCGTAAACTGATTCATAAATTAACTCGATGATTTTGTAAATCTTTGCTAATAAGACCTAATTATTAATTTAAAGTTTCAAATATAATTAAATTTCCCCTTTGGAATACAACTACATTTTCTTAATAAAATATTGGAAAGGCGAAGCTCTTTCCGAAGGAAATACCAATATGAAATATCCTATTCTTAAAATGCAAATTTGATAAAAATATACAGATTTTTTGATTAATATTGTTTGCTTAAACAAGAAAAAACAATGAGTCATCTTCCCGATTTAATTTCTAAATACCCAGACAAAGGAACTACCATATTTAGCGTAATGTCTGCATTAGCAAATGAGTATAATGCTATAAATCTTTCACAAGGTTTTCCCGATTTTGAAATTGATGATGCTCTAAAACAAAGTATGTATGCAGCAGTTAAAAACGGCTATAACCAATACGCTCCAATGGCAGGTCTGCCTACCTTACAGCAAGTTATTGCAGATAAAATAAATCATTATCAAAATACAATTATTAATCCGGCGCAAGAAATTACCATTACTCCCGGTGCTACCTATGGTATTTATGTTGCGCTTTCTTGTATTATTGCTCCTGGCGACGAAGTAATAGTTTTAGAACCTGCCTACGATAGTTATATTCCCAATATCTATACTCACGGCGGCATTCCGGTGCCTGTACCATTACAATATCCGGATTTTTCGGTATCGTGGAAAATGGTCGAAAAAGCAATAACCAACAAAACAAAAGCCATTATTTTTAATAATCCTCATAACCCTTGTGGTACAGTTTGGTCGGAAGATGATTTGTTACAATTAGAAAAATTAGCTGTTCAATATGGCTTATATGTTATTGCAGATGAAGTGTACGAGCACATCATTTTCGACAATAAACAACATCATTCCGTAGTACGTTTTCCCAAATTAAGAGAGCGTAGTTTTGTAATTCATTCTTTTGGCAAGGTGTTTCAAAATACGGGTTGGAAAATCGGTTATTGCATAGCTCCCGAAAAACTAACCACTACTTTCAGAAAACAACATCAATATATGGCATTCAGCATTAATACGCCTTCGCAGTATGCCATTGCTGATTTCTTAAACAAAGGAGTAGAACAACTTACAGCATACTCTGTTATGTTGCAACAGAAAAGAGATTTGTTTTTAATCGGAATGCAGGAAACAAAATTTAGATGTTTAAAACCATCAGAAGGCAGTTATTTTCAGTTGATGGATTATAGTGCAATTTCAGATTTACCGGAAGACGAATTTGCTATTTGGCTCACTAAAGAGTATGGCGTAGCAACTATTCCACTAAGTCCATTTTATCATCAAGCAGAAATGGAAAATAAATTAGTAAGGTTTTGTTTTGCAAAAAAAGACGAAACCATACTTGCTGCTGTGAAAAGGTTGAAAGAATGTAAATAGGGCTTGCTTAACAACTAATACTTTATCATATTAACTATACTTCGACGACGCTCAGTAACCCAATAGGGACATAGTGTTGGCATAGTATTGTAAGTTACCAGCAACCCTACCACAACTCACGCCCTGAAATAACTCCACTCAGATTATATAAATAATTTGAAATTACTTATTGGGTATTTACTTTTCTTCTTTATATTTGCCAATAATTGTCAAGTCAAAATAAAGCATATTGAAAACTGTAGGAGCAACATTACGGGAATTAAGAGAGAAAAAGGGACTCCTTTTAAGAGAAGTTGGAGCTCAACTTTCTCTTGACCCTACGATTTTAAGCAAAATAGAACAAGACAAGAGAATGCCAACAAAAGAGCAAGTAAAAATTCTTAGTGAATTTTACAAGCATCAAAAAAACGATGTAATTATAGCTTGGTTATCAGATAAATTATATTACGAAGTAGAAGACGAAGCTCTTGCATTTCAAGCAATGCGTGTAGCAGAAGAAAAGATTAAATATAATATTGACTGTAAAAGTAAAAAATAATTCTATGACAGGATTTGATATAAGAGAAAGACGAAACGACATTGGATTAAGTCAGTCTAAATTGGCAGACATAACTGGTATAGAACAAGCACGTATTTCGGCTTACGAGCTTGGTAAACTTGATTTGTCAGCTAAAGAAGTCAATAAGATTACTGTTCATTTAGAGAAAATAGATGAAAAAGCAGTATTAAAACTAAAAAAGAAACGCTTTCAAAAGAGTGATCATTTAGATTCTATTATTTCCCAAAGACCTCGTAGAAACTTTTCAAAAACGAAACGTAACAACGAATATTTAGCCGTTTTACAAAAATTAGAATCTCAATTTCAAAAGTCACAAGATACTGGGTTGAAGGCTATTTCTTTTTTTGCTGGTTGTGGTGGGTTATGTTATGGAGTAAAAGCCGCTGGATTTGAAATCGTTGCTACTAATGAATTGGTAGAAGGATATAAAGATATTTATAAGTTAAATTTTCCAAATGCAAACTTTTTACCCAATGACATTAAAGAAATAACAACATACGACATTGAAAAAGTTTTAAAAAAACATAAAAATATTGATTTAATGGTTGGAGGACCGCCTTGTCAAGGTTTTAGTTTAGCTGGAAAAAGAGATGTGAATGATAAAAGAAATACGTTATTTGAATATTATTTAAAAATTGCTGAACAAATACAGCCAAAAGTAATCTTAATTGAAAACGTCCGACTTCTTACCTCAATGAAAGACTCAAATGGAAGTTTGGTTAGCAATAGAATTCTTGACACATTTGAAAAAATGGGTTACAAGAGTTGTTTTTATAATGTAAATGCAAAAGAATATGGTGTTCCACAACACAGAGAAAGAGTTATATTTATAGCAGTTAGAAAAGATTTAAAAAAAATGCCTTCAATTGCTGAGCCAAAATACGGCAATTCTGTCAATTTATTTAATACAAACTCACCGTATTTTACTTTTGGAGATGGAGTTTCAGATTTAAACTATCTTGAATCAGGAGAATCAAGTACAAAGGATAAGTATCATAAGGCTGTAAAACATCCTGAACACGTAATAAGATGGTTAGTTGACGTACCCGAAGGAAAAAGTGCACACGATAATCTTGACCCTGATTTAAAACCTCCATCAGGTTACAACACAACATATAAAAGACAAGTTTGGGACGAACCAGCTGGAACTGTCGCAACTACTTACGGTATGATTTCGGGATGTAGAAATGTTCACCCGATAGCAACAAGAGCATTGACAACAAGGGAAGCTCTACGTTTACAAAGTTTTCCCGATTCATTCAAACTTACTGGAAATGAAGGGACTATAAGAACAGTCATTGGTAATGCAGTACCTCCATTATTAGGTTTTGAATTAGCAAATTTTATAAAAGAGACCTATATTTTATAGAAATAACCTGCTTGTAAATTAAATTGAAGTTGTTCAGGATGTTGTGCTTGTCCACCTCTTTGCATTTGCACAACTCCAAATCGAGGAGCTTCGTGTTGAATGCCTTTTGGGTCTTTATAAGAACCTTTTCTTACACTGTAAAGTTTCTTTTCAAATCCAGCATACGCAGATGATAATTTTATTAATTCTTCAATAGTGTATAATGCAAATTCTTGTGGTTGTCCAACAGGCATTTTCTTTGTTAAATGTAAAACTAAATCTGGTGCAAACGGGTCATTTATATATGCTTTTTGTAATAATAAACGTGTAATTTCATTCTGTTTTTCTGTAAAAATAGTTTCAAGTTCTAGTCTGCCATTTTCATCAATTTCTTCCCAAAAATATCTACGAGGATCTATTTCACGTCCAATCATATCTTTTGGATTATCACTTGGTCTAAAACCACTATCTCCACAAAATTGACGTAAGGCACTAACCGCTACTTCCGAAACAGAAATTCCGTTATTACGCAATAGCTCACAAAAAGCTCTTGCTGTTGTAAAATAAAGCTGTGCATTTGTTGGGGTAGATTTACTACATTGCTTAACAGACACACCAACAGTTTCTATTAAATCTTTGTTATAAAGCGTTAAAAGAATGTCACTTTTACAAGCTTTCACTTTCAACCCATTCACTTTAAGCCATTTTTTTCCTTCTTCGGCTGTAGCAAGAGACCCTAAAGCAATAGCATCAACTTTTTCACAACTATCCCAGCCTAAAACTTGTAAAGCTTTTTTGATTATGGAAATTTCAGGATTTCCATTTATTAAATATTCAGGTAGTGGATTTTGTAATATTGAGCAAGACAATTCATTAATTCTTTCTGCAAGATTCGTTTCAAAATTATGTCCAGCTATTCTTCCAGCAACTCCTGCTTGTATTTGGAGTGCGTGTTTTGCGTCAATTGGTATTAATGCCATTATAAATCTTTCGTTAATAAGCTAATAGTTGTTTCCAATCCACTTACGAGAATTGATAAATTTGACAGAGATATGTTCCTCAATCCTCTCTCTATTAGACTTATATATGTTCTATCAAACCCACATTTAAATGCAAGCTCTTCTTGGGTTAAATTAAGTTCTACTCTTCTGAACTTCACCTTTTTACCAAATTTTTTGAGTAATATTTCCTTTTCCATAGAAGATGTAAAATTAAATTTATGAGGACAATAAGACAACGGACAATACGTCTCATTAAATGTTATAAAAATTATGTATCCCAAGTTGCTATATATCTTTATATGCAAGAGATGAGCATAAGAGATAACTTTGAGTTACGACACAAAAAGTAATTTCAAATGCTCAACGAGGATAAATTTATAGCAATATTTTGTTTGGTGGATGATTTATAGTAAGGCACTAGGCATAAAGAAGACATTCACAGAAAGGTTATTAATAGTGAAAATCGCAACAGCGATAATAGCAGCACTTAATTTTGGCGGACATTAGGACAATGCAAAAGGGTTTATGCAGTTGACAAATTTTTGTCTTGATACGTTGGCACCTAAAATCGTTTGAAATACTTGTATATAAAATAGGTTTTTAGTTATTAAGCAAACCCTGATTAACTTTTTTCTAAAAAAAATACCTACCAATCTAATCTTTTTTCTTCTTCACTTTCTTTATAAGTGCGCTTACTAATAACAATACCTACTTCGTAAAGGAGCAAAAGTGGTAATGCTATAAAAAACATACTAAACAAATCGGGTGGTGCAATTAATACTGAAATTACAAAAATTAAAAAGATGGCATACTTGCGGTTTTTTTGTAAAAACTTGGGCGTAATTAATCCAATTTTAGAGAAAAAGAAAATAAGAATTGGCAATTCAAATACAAGACCAATACCCATTATAGTACTTGTAAAATTGCTGAAATAGTTGGAAATAATAATATTGTTATGAAACTTGCTACTCAGTGTATAATTAGCAAAAAAGGTAAGTGTAAAAGGTAAAATAATATAATAAGCGAACAATATTCCAATAAAAAACAATAGAGAAGACCAAAATATTAAACTACGCGAATACTTGTATTCCGTAGGTTTTAGAGCCGGTTTTACAAATTTCCATAATTCCCAAATGATGTAAGGAAATGCTATAACTAACCCAAAAAATGCAGCAGTGGTGATAGAAATATAAAACTGACCATAAAGTTGCGTATTCTGAAATTCTAATGCTACCCCGTCGATACAAAGAGATTCTGTATTGAGAAAATTGCCTAAGCGACAAAGCAATTTATAAGAAATAAAATCGCTGTAAGTAGGTCCTAAAATTATTTTGTCGAAAATAAAATTGATTTTCCAAAAAGCAATAACAGCTCCGGCAAGTATAGCAATAACACATCGAAACAAATGCCAACGTAATGCTTCTAAATGCTCTACAAAGCTCATTTCTGCACCACTACCATTGCCTTTTTTGCTTAGAAAACTAAATAACCACTTGAACACAGACGATAATATTAACTGATTTATATTTTATTAACTCTATTTTCGTGTCTGCCACCTTCAAAAGCAGTTTCTTCAAATGCGGTAACCATCTCGCGAGCTACTTCTTCCGATACAAACCTTGCAGGGATACAAAGTATATTAGCATTATTGTGTTGGCGGGCAAGTGCTGCCAATTCTACATTCCAACATAATGCCGCTCTTACACCATTATGTTTATTAGCCGTCATACATACGCCATTACCGCTTCCACATATCAATATACCAAATGCAGCAGTTCCATTTTCTACGCTTGTTGCCACCGGATGCGCAAAATCGGGATAATCTACAGAACTATCGCCATACGTACCTTTATCTTCTACTTCATAGCCTAAAGAAAGTAAGAGAGGTTTAAGCATTTCTTTATACTGAAAACCTGCGTGGTCGCAACCAATAGCTATTGGTAAAGATTTATTAAAATGTGGAGAAGACATAAATTATTTAAGTGTTTTAGTAAATTCAATATTTAAAATATAGAAGAAAAAATATCGAACTTTCTTTAAAAAATATTTGCAAAAGTAGCGTAATTTAAACAGATTGTTTTATTAACAATTTTCTACTTTGTCCAAGTAAATAAACCGTGTTCTGTAAATCTGTACTGATGTATTGTACCACCAAACTTTTCTAATGCATTAATTACATTATATCTATTAGTTCCGGGGCAGTAGAAAGTCATAAACCCACCACCACCGGCACCGCTTATTTTACCTCCGGTAGCACCGGCAGCCAAAGCTGTACTGTACATTTCATCTATTAGTGGATTGCTTATCCCTTTTGCCATTTGTTTTTTGTACTGAAAACCATAATCGAGAATAGAGCCTATATCATCAACATTACCTTTGAGCAATGCTTCTTTCATCATTAATGCTTGCTCTTTAAGATGGTGCATTGCCTGTATAGAAGATTCGTTTTTCTCTACTACATTTTTACTTTGTTTTTCAATAATTTCGGCAGAAACACGAGTAGTAGAAGTGTAAAAAAGTAAAAGGTTATTTTCTAATTCAAATAGGTATTCTTGTTTTATGCGTAATGGATTTACAATTACTTTATCGTCGGTATAAAATTCCATAAAGTTAACACCGCCAAATGTAGCAGCATATTGGTCTTGTCTGCCACCAGCCATTTTAAGGTCTTCGCGCTCTATGCTATAAGCCAGATGTGCTATATCGTAATCGCCAAAAGGCAATTTAAGCCACTCAGTAAATGCGCCCAATATAGCCACCACTAAAGTAGAAGATGTACCCAAGCCAGAGCCGGCAGGTGCATCTACCGAAGTTGTAATTTTAAATCCCGAAGGTACTGCACCATAATCTTTTACCACCCTATTATATATACCTTTTGCCAAATCGAGCTTGCCATCTATCGGAAGTACAGCAGTTAAATTATATTCGGCTATCTCTCCCCTATCTACTGCTTCTATAATAATTTTATTTTCGGTAATAGGTTCTATTGTAGCATTTGCATAAAGCGAAATGGTTGCATTTAAAATGCTGCCACCATATAAATCACAATAGGGACTTACATCTGTTCCGCCTCCTGCCATTCCTATTCTTAATGGTGCTTTACTCCTTATTATCATTTTTTTTAGTTTATTATTTAAAATAAAATTTGCGGATTGCCGCTATTGTTTTCTTTACCTAAATGTTTGTATGCTTTAGCTGTAGCCTCGCGCCCACGTGGCGTTCTAATCAAATATCCTTCTTGTATTAAAAATGGTTCATAAACTTCTTCTATCGTTCCCGACTCTTCTCCTACGGCAGTAGCAATATTATTAATACCTACCGGACCGCCTTTAAATTTATCGATTAATGCAGAAAGTATTCTGTTGTCCATTTCGTCTAAACCGCCTTCGTCCACATTAAGCGCACGTAAGCCGTGTTCGGTAACGCCCAAATCTATTATGCCATTACCCAAAACCTGTGCAAAATCTCTCATTCTTCTCAATAATCCATTTACGATACGTGGCGTACCTCTACTACGTTTGGCAATAGCTTCTGCTGCATCTGATGTAATTTTTACATTCAATAAATCGGAGGAACGTATTGCTATTTTTTTCAGTACTTCGGCAGGATAATAATCTAAGCGAGATTTAATACCAAATCGAGAAAGCAAAGGTGATGTAAGCAAACCGGAACGTGTGGTAGCACCTACTAAGGTAAATGGACTTAAATTTATTTGGATAGAACGCGCATTGGGTCCGCTCTCTACCATAATATCTATTTTATAATCCTCCATTGCAGAATACAAATATTCTTCTACTACTACATTAAGTCTGTGTATTTCATCTATAAACAATACATCTCTGTTTTCGAGGTTGGTAAGTAAACCTGCAAGGTCGCCGGGTTTTTCGAGTATGGGACCGCTTGTTTCTTTAATATTTACTCCTAATTCGTTGGCAACTATTCGGGAAAGTGTGGTTTTTCCTAATCCCGGAGGTCCGTGAAACAATACGTGGTCTAATGCTTCTCCACGTAGGTTGGCAGCTTTTATAAAAATACGCAAATTCTCAATCAACTGCGGTTGCCCCGAAAAATCTTCAATAGACTGAGGGCGAATACTATTTTCGTATTCTTTATCCGTATTATTGAGCTTGCCGCTTGGTCGTACCTCTGATGAATTGTCCATTGTATGCAAAGATAAAATCTATAAATGAATATTTAGGGAGTGCAAAAAATAAATTTACTTTGTGCTATGGCAAAAACAGATAATAGTATTCTCGAGAAATTACAGCATTATTGCGCATATCAAGAACGCTGCCATAGCGAAGTGCGGAGTAAATTACTCGAATTAGGTATAAAAGGAACAGCATTAGAAGACATAATAGCAGCACTAATACAAGAAGATTTTCTTAACGAAGAACGATTTGCAAATGCTTATGTAAGCGGCAAACTCAATATCAAAAATTGGGGTAGAATTAAAATAATACAAGGGTTGAAGCTAAAACGGGTTTCGGAATATTGTATTAATAAAGCCATTAAAAATATAGATGCTACCCATTATTTTTCTATTGCAGAAAAAGTAATTATTAAAAAATGGGCATCTCTTAATACCATAAAAGTAGATTGGAAAAGAAAACAAAAAACCACACTATATGCTTTACAAAGAGGCTTTGAACAAAATATTATTCAAGAAGTTTTAAATGATGTAATATGTTGATAAGATGATTAGTAAGATGTTTGAAAATTACAGGCAAGAGTGACGTATAGGCTTACAATTTAATGTACAAATTTTCCTTAATTTTTAAAATATTATCCAATAACACCTACCCAATAGCTTGTAGTATTAAGCAAAAATGTTATTTTTGCTGAAATGGTGTTTTTTTTAGGCAGACTGCCGTTGTGCGACACCCTATTTGAGCAGTCGTGCCAAAATTCAACAAACAAAAGATGAACGAAACTGTCAACGCTTCAAAAAAACAAAAGAGGTGCAACCAACCGCACCAAGCCAACGCATTGCACCACATTTGCTTTTGCCCCAACCGCACTACATCTCACTCAACCGATTTGACTATGACTAAATATCTATTATTTTCAGACAAACTAAGAAAAATTGGGTTATTTATTAGGCTGCAACTTCTAAAAATTGGGAGATTGCTGACAATTCTTTTTAAACGAAGAAAGAAACTTGAAAAAATATCATTCGACTATTACAAGAATTGGCATTTCGACAATGCATATTTAGTTGTTGATTTCAAATTCAAAAATGCGGTTTGGTTTCGGATTGGAAAATTCAAAAGTTTTGATTTTTCTAAACCAATTATTTTAAATCTTGAAAATATACAGAGCGACACTATCAATTTTGAAGTATTTGGATTTTTTCAAAAACAGGTTTATGAAATCGATCTGAACAGAGAAAATCAAATTAACACGCAACCATTCAAAACAAAAATTGACAATATCAATACATTTGAATTAATACCACAAAAAGCAAGAACACAAATACCCAAAATAGGATTGCATATTGCTGACCCGACATTCGCGTTTGAGAAAATTACTATAAAACCACAAAATATCCAACTCGACTATAAACCTTTTAAAATTCAAGATTATATATGAAACAAAGAAATTATTACACAACACCCAAAGCAGGTGCAGTAATGCGTTTCCTTTGGAAAGCCGCAGGTGGCGACCGCTACATTTTGGAACGTGCTACATACAGCGACCAAATAAAATATATGTGTTTGGGCGGAATTGTCTTTGCCACAGGAGCAATGGCAGGACTTGCAGGAGGTTATGCTTTTTATACTATTTTTTCACCCAAAGGTTCTGCTCTTGAAGATAGTATTCATTATCCAACAGTTGCTTTATCATTCGTGTTTGGTATTATTTGGGGATTGATGATTTTCAACATTGACCGCTTTATTGTTACAAGTACAGGTAAAGGAGACGGAACAGAGAAAATTACTTGGGACGAATTTAAAAGTGCTATTCCTCGTATTATAATGGGTGCAATTATAGCAATTACTATTTCCAAACCAATTGAAATCAGAATGTTCCAAACAGAGATAAACACAGAACTTCATAATGAGCAAATAAAACAAGAACAAAAATACAAGATAGAAATTGACTCATTATTCAATAAAGAAATTCGCAAGAAAGAAGAGTTGATTAAAGTTAGATTGGATAGGATTTCTGAGTTACAAAAAATTAGTGACCAAAGAAAAGCAGATATTGCATATGAAACTGCTAATGGTGACTGTAAATCAAAATGTGAAGAATATAAAAGACAATTAAAATCAAATGAAGCAGAAATTGCATCATTAAAAACCGACCAAGAGTACATTAGAATAAAGTCAGAATTGAATGAAATAGAAAATAATAGAAAAATTGAATTAGGAAAATCTAAAAATGTAGCTAATGGATTAGATGGGTTGTTAATGCGAATTCACCTTGCTCACAAAGTTGCAGGATTTTGGATTACACTTTTTATTACACTTTTGTTTCTTGCCATAGAACTTACCCCTATTTTCTTTAAACTAATGCTCAATAAAACGCCTTACGATTATTTAGCTGAAAACAGAGATGATTTAATCAGAGCAGAAAACGGAATTGAAGTTCGTTACGATTACTACAAAGATAAAGAAGGTGTAGAACGGCATTTGGTCATCAATCACGAAGCCGAAAAGATGATTTTTGAAAAGATAAAAGTTACGGAAATTCAAAAAGAACTTACAGAATACGCCATTGCAAAATATAAAGAAAAGGAAAAAGAAAAGATTGATGCCAATTTAGATGAGTACATCAAAAAGATAAATCCTGATGAGTTCACTTCTTAAAGTCATAAGAAACCGTCTTTGCAAATTTTCAGGCGAAGACTATACTATAATCAAAGAGTGTGGAAATAAAGTTCAACTTTATTTTTCGCTTATAGGTTTATTGGTATTGGTCATTTTGCTGTGCAGTTTTGCAAGTGCTGTTTATTTTACTGATAAATTATTTAATCCGAATAACATTGGAATAGGGTTAGAAAGGTTATTTCTTGATATTGGCGTTGGAATTGTTTGGGGCTACATCATTACCAATATGTATTTATTGCTGCTTTACACCATTTCTCCAACACTCTTACCCACGAAAATCAGAAAAAAACAAGAAGTAAAAACAAAACAGTTTCAGCTTTCATTTTCAATGGGATTACGGATTTTTATTGTAATTCTGTTAGCTGTTATCATTGCTCAACCGCTGAATGTTTTCATTCTAAAACCTCATTCTACTGCATTAGCATTTGATATTAAAGATTTGTTGGCTTCAAATCCTTTGGCAACAATTATCACAGTGGCTGTTGTTGCTGTATTTCTTTTGCCTGTTTATCTAAAATACAACATTAGAAAGTTGGGCGAATTTTATGAGAAAAAAGCAGAAATAAAAAAGCAGATAATTGAAAATGATTACAAAGATTTCAAAAGAGAATACCAAAAACTATTAATAAACAAGACTTTAGAATACAACAAATCTGTTTGGGAAAATCTAATGCCTTTTTTGAATAAATTAGAAAAAATAAAACCCGACTTGCACAAAATCTATGTTGCAGAAATTGAGAAAGAATTTGAAATAAAAAAAGATGATTATGAAAAATACGAATATTGGGCAAATCCGCCTTATCGCACAATCCACAAATCACGAACCAAAAACATACTTTCCGAACAAGATTTATTGAACCACATATACTCTAAAACTGATTGACAGCCGTTGTTATCATAATCACTATTGCAGTAATTCTGTATTTTCTGTTTTGGAACAAAAAGACGGACAGTAAAACCATTACCATAAATGAAGATGATAAAAATAAAATTAACTATTCTCAATTAGAAGAATTATCCGAAGATGAAATTTATACAGATGAAAATGGACAATACAAATTAGTAGAAAAGACAAGAGAAATACCGGCACACATCAAAAAACTGGGGAGTAGCTTATTTTTGCGATAAAAAATAGCATT
>CAYUXT010000017.1:0-74237 GCA_964448955.1 uncultured Taibaiella sp.
CCCGCGACCCCAACCTTGGCAAGGTTGTGCTCTACCAGCTGAGCTACTTCTGCATATATTTTTAAGAACTTTTTTTACCTTTATTAGCTGCCTAAGCGTTTAAGGGAACGCAAAGGTAAGAGCCTTGTTTAAAAAATCCAAATCTTGTTTAGAAATTATTTTAAACTTTTAAATTTTAGAAACTCTTCCGCCTCCGGCATAATATTTATTCCAATAAGTATCATCTAAACTGCTGATAATTACGCCTTTGCTACGAGATGCATGCACAAATTTGCCGTTGTGCAGATATACCCCAACGTGAGAAATAGATTTACTTCTTATTTTGAAAAACACTAAATCACCTTCTTTAAGCTCTTGTTTATTTTTAATATAATCAGATAATGCGAATTGCTCTCTTGATGTACGCAACAAATTTTCTCCGTAAACATCGCTGTATAGCTCTCTTACAAATGCAGAACAATCTATGCCACTACGACAAGTACCTCCAAAGCGATACGGAACACCATACCAATCTTCAATAAATGTATATAAATGATTGTCTGTAGTTATTTTTTTACTTGTTACCACCTCTTTTACTGCATAGCTTGTTTCAGATTTTTCGGCAATAGACTCTTCAACACTATCTTCGGGTTCTGTTATTGTATATACATTACCTTTGTTTTCGAGTTTACGAGCATCAGATTGATGGCTTTCTATTACTACACCATCAATAAATTTGGGTTTGCTACTTTTGCTCGAGGCTATAGTCTGTTTTTGTGAAGAACAAGAACTGCTAAATAAAAGTGCTAATATGCATGTCGTGAAGATAAAAATAAATTTATACATTTTTCGGCATGTTTTTGTTAAAAAGATTTGCGAAGGTAAGAAATTTAACCATAAGTAGGTAGAGGTAAAATCTATAATTTGTGTTAAAATGAACATTTAACTATTTACAATCTTTAATAATATTACAATATTGGTTAAATTAATAGTGCTGTGAAACATATAGAAAAGAAATTCAGAAATAAGCTAATGCTATGGCACAATGAGGATAACAAAAGATTTTTCCCCTGGAAAAATGAAAAAAATCCGTACAAAATATGGCTAAGCGAAATAATGTTGCAACAAACGAAATCGGAACAAGCACTTCCATATTACACTAAATTTACAAATAATTTCCCTTCTATAACCGATTTGGCTAATGCTCCCGACGAATTAGTTTTTAAACTTTGGGAGGGATTAGGCTATTACAGTAGGTGTAAAAATATGTTAGCAACTGCAAGATTAATTACCGAAAAATATAAGGGTGTTTTTCCGAAAAATTATGAAGATATTATACAATTAAAAGGAGTTGGGAAATATACTGCCGCCGCTATCTCGTCATTTGCCTACAACTTACCCTATGCTGTTTTAGATGGCAATGTTTTCAGGGTGCTTTCTCGTTATTTGGCTTCCGATTTACCAATAGATACCAAAGAAGGAATAGCATATTTTAATAAAATATCTCAAGAATTTTTAGATAAAAAACAACCTGCATTATATAATCAGGCAATAATGGATTTTGGAGCTACTATTTGTACACCCAAAAATCCTCAGTGCAATACCTGCGTATTACAAAAGGATTGTTTGTCATACAAACAAAACATCGTTCACTTACTACCCTTAAAAGCAAAAAGTTTAAAAGTAAAGACTCGCCATTTTCACTATTTAATTTTAAAGCACGAAGACAAAATTTATATCCGTCAAAGAAAGGAGAAAGATATTTGGCAAAACCTTTTTGAATTTTATTTAATCGAAAACAACAATGATACATTACACGCAAAAGAGTTGATAGCATTAAAAACATTTATACATTCTAAACCTAAACTAATACTTCAATCCAAACAAAGATTAACACACCGAATTATTGAAACTAAATTTTATGAAATTACGCTAAAATCCATACCAATTGCTTTGCAAAATGATATGTGGGTACGCCCTTTAGAATTGGTAAATTTTGCATTTCCTCGCACTATTATTTCTTTTTTAAAATTTTATAATTATTTTTAGTCGATGAAATATTAAAAACCATTTATTGAGGAACAGAAAATTTATTAAATTATGAGAGGTATAAACAAAGTAGTATTGATTGGCAATCTTGGCAGAGACCCCGATGTGCAAATGATAGAAGGGGATATTCCCGTTGCTAAATTTTCTTTAGCGACCACCGAAGTTAGGAAGATCAATGGCAGAGTAACTCCCGAAACAGAATGGCATTCTGTGGTATTGTGGCGAGGGCTGGCAGAGTTAGCACAAAAATATTTGCGCAAAGGAAGTCAGGTGTATGTAGAAGGTAAATTGCGTACGCGTAATTGGGAAGACAAAGATAAAATTAGAAGATACCACACAGACATTATAGCAGATAATTTAATTATTTTGGATAAGAAAAAAGACAGTAATTACAGTAGTACAAATGATGACATTACTGTTGATGACAACATTTCTGATAATGAAGTAAATGTTGATAATACCTTATCGGATAGCATTTCCGATTTAGATTCTGATTTGCAATTTTAGCATAAATCACTATTAGAGAGTACAAGTCTTGAGGAAAATTCTCATCAAGACTAGTACTTTTTTTATTACCGAATAAGTAATTAATACCAATATAAAATCAAAAGAGAGAAGATAATATCTCTTTATCTTCCTTGCCAAACACTAAGGCAAATAAGTTGACTATATCAATTTAACGCCTATTTTTATTTATTGAACAATGTTTAGCTTTATGGTGTTAAATTTGCCAATCATTATGTGGGTATAACCTACCCTACCCTTGCGTAACACACAATTCTCTTAAATGAATAACAATTTGTTTTCTGATTTTAACACTACAGATAAAAGCACTTGGCAGAAGCAATTAGAAAAAGATCTTAAAGGCATTACTTTTGAGACATTGCAAACTACTAACGATAGTGGCATCTCTGTGCAACCTTTTTATACTTTAGAAGATCGCAACCAAAACTATCCGGCAATTTTCGGTCATTACGAATGGAATTTGCTTTCCGAAATTAATGTTACAGACGATAAAACCGCAAATACTTTAGCACTCGAACAATTAAATAATGGCGCCACCGGACTTATCTTTCATCTTAACGACACTTCGGAATTGTCGGTATTATTAAACGACATTTTATTACAACATATCGAAACAGTATTTATTGTTAAGGGCAATCCATTATCCTTTGCAGATACTTTCAACAATTATATTACAACACAAAATTTAACCATCGGCTCATTACAAACCACTATTATTTACAATCCTATTGTTAATAATATTTTGGCTAACGGGAATAATACTGCCACCGATTTTGCAAATGATTATATAGCTTTTTTAGAAAAAACGAATGGAGCATATAATATCAGTATTGATGCAACGGCATTTTGCAATGCCGGCGCTAACTCTGTTTATCAGTTAGCACTCAGCATAGCCCAACTCAACGAATATCTACATATCTTAAACCACCAAAACAGATTAGACATAGTGCGTAAAGTACATATTTCTCTTGCTGTTACCACACATTTTTTTGAAGAAATAGCCAAATTACGAGCATTGCGCAACCTATTGGATTTGTTGTTTGGAGCTTACGATATTTCGCCACAAGTTAATATAAGCGTTACCGATTCTTCCTTGTACAAATCGCCACTCGATGTGTATAATAATTTATTAAGAGATACCATATCAGCAATGGCAGGTATAGCAGGCGGTTGCGATAGTTTAAGCATTAGTCATTTTAATCCTTCGGAAAACGAAAACGAATCTTTCGGAATGAGAATGGCAAGGAATATTCAGCTATTGCTCAAAGAAGAAAGTTTTATGGATAAGTTTAGCGATTTGGGAGCAGGCTCTTTTTTTATCGAAAAATATACCGAAGAAACCGCAGAGAAAGCGTGGTTACAATTTCAAGAGATAGAAAAAAGTGGCGGGCTGCTACAATCTTTTTCAATGATTAAAGACACCATAAACAAGCAAGCAGAGCAATTAATTCAAGATTACAAAAGTGGCAAAAAAGTTTTAATTGGAGTGAATAAATACCCAAACCCTAAAGACGATTTGTCGCAATATAAAAACAAAAGTGCTACCCAAACCGATACATTGCAACCATTGAACTTAACAGAAGCTATTTTAAAAGATTAAATTATTGCAGCAATTTTTTAAAAAAAGCAAAACGCAAGTTCTAACAATATTATTTTCTATAAAAAAATGAGAAAAGATTTTAGCAATATAGCATACTCCAGACACCCCAAAAATGTTACCGACAATAACATTAACATTTTTAATACTGCCGAAGAAATAGAAATAAAATCTGTTTTTAACGAGCATACATTAACCAATAAAGCACAGTTAGGCTATGCCGCCGGAATACAACCATTTTTACGAGGCCCATATACATCTATGTATGTACAGAAACCTTGGACAATTAGGCAGTATGCAGGTTTTAGCACAGCAGAAGAGAGTAATGCCTTTTACCGACGCAATCTTGCGGCTGGTCAAAAAGGGCTTTCGGT
Organism: uncultured Taibaiella sp.; assembly: GCA_964448955.1. Classification (GTDB taxonomy): domain Bacteria; phylum Bacteroidota; class Bacteroidia; order Chitinophagales; family Chitinophagaceae; genus MKSF01. Next base: position 4,525 of record CAYUXT010000017.1, read on the forward strand.
AGCTTTCGATTTGGCGACACACAGAGGTTACGACAGCGACCACGAGCGCGTTACAGGAGATGTAGGCAAAGCAGGTGTAGCCATAGATTCTATCTTAGATATGAAAATACTTTTCGACCAAATTCCATTGGACGAAATGAGTGTATCTATGACAATGAACGGTGCTGTATTGCCTATCCTTTCTTTTTACATTGTGGCAGCAGAAGAGCAAGGTGTAAGTATGGAAAAATTAAGTGGTACCATTCAAAACGACATTCTTAAAGAGTTTATGGTACGCAATACATACATATATCCACCTGAAGGTTCGATGAAAATTATTGCGGATATTTTTGAATTTACTTCACAAAATATGCCGAAATTCAACTCAATAAGCATTAGTGGCTACCACATGCAAGAAGCAGGAGCTACCGCAGATATAGAATTGGCTTATACGCTTGCAGATGGTTTGGAGTACATAAAAACAGGTCTTAAAGCAGGATTAAAAATTGACGATTTCGCACCACGCCTTTCTTTCTTTTGGGCTATTGGTATGAACCATTTTATGGAAATCGCCAAAATGCGTGCAGCACGTATGCTTTGGGCAAAAATTGTTAAACAATTTAACCCGCAAAAAGAAAAAAGTATGGCTTTGCGTACGCACTGCCAAACGAGTGGCTGGAGCTTAACAGAGCAAGACCCATTTAACAATGTAGCTCGTACTTGCGTAGAAGCATTAGCTGCTGCAATGGGGCATACCCAAAGTTTGCACACTAATGCATTAGACGAAGCCATTGCGCTGCCTACAGACTTTAGTGCACGTATAGCACGTAATACCCAATTGATTTTACAAAGCGAAACAGATATTTGCAAAACAGTTGACCCTTGGGGAGGCTCGTATTATGTAGAATATCTTACTGAACAAATTGCGCAAAAAGCTTGGACACTTATAGAAGAAGTAGAGCAATTAGGAGGAATGGCAAAAGCAATAGAAACAGGCATTCCGAAGATGAGAATAGAAGAAGCCGCTGCCAAAAAACAAGCCCGTATAGATAGTGGAAAGGAAATAATAGTAGGTGTAAATAATTATATTACTACCGATAATGCCGATATAGAAATATTAGAAGTAGATAACACCAAAGTAAGAGAACAACAAATTGAAAGGCTTAATAAACTAAAAGCAGAAAGAGATAACGAAGCTGTTAATAATGCATTACAAGCACTTACCGAAGCAGCACAAACAGGTAAAGGTAATTTGTTAGCTTTGAGCATTAATGCGGCACGTGTAAGAGCTACATTGGGCGAAATTTCTGATGCTTTAGAAAAAGTTTATGGTCGTTATCGTGCTACTATAAAAAGCATTGGCGGTGTATATTCAAAAGAAATAGCTATGGATAAAAACTTTTTAGAAGCAAGAGAAAAATCCGATGCTTTTGCAGACCTCGAAGGGCGCAGACCTCGTATAATGGTTGCTAAAATAGGTCAGGACGGACACGATAGAGGCGCTAAGGTTATCGCTACGGGATTTGCCGATTTAGGCTTCGACGTAGATATCGGTCCTTTGTTTCAAACACCGGCAGAAGCAGCCAAACAAGCAGTAGAAAACGACGTGCATATACTTGGTGTTAGCAGCCTTGCAGCAGGACACAAAACTTTAGTACCACAAGTTATCGAAGAATTAAAAAAATACAATAGAGAAGACATTATGGTAGTTGCTGGTGGTGTAATACCCCAACAAGACTACGATTATCTGTACAATGCAGGAGTAAGTTTTGTTTTTGGACCGGGTACGGTAATCGCCAAAAGTGCTATTGATATTTTAGATAAATTGATAAAGCTGAGGATTAAACACTAACATTTTGAATAATAAATAAGCCCAAATTATCTTAGATTATTCTAAAACTATTAAGGAGTTTTTAGAATAATTTTTTTTTGGCTATTCTGTTTGTCAGCACCATTGGGATAATTAAAGAGTAACTTCAGTATTATACCATTACTGTACTAAGTATTTTTGCAATCCGTTTTGGCGTATTGCTACCTTTCGGATAGTAAGCATCTGTGTCTTGCATAGTTTTCAATAATTATTTGACTTTATTATTACTCGATTTGCAAAAAATATTGTTCCTAAATAAAATGTTCGTCTCTTCATTTTTACATTATGATTATCTTTGTTGGTCTATCAAATAAAAATCATTTAATAAATTTATGACGGCAACAGGTAAGAGAACAATAAAAGCACCACAAGGCAATACACTTAACTGTAACAATTGGATTACAGAGGCTGCTTACAGAATGATACAAAATAATTTAGACCCCGAAGTGGCAGAGCGTCCCGAAGATTTGGTAGTATATGGCGGTATTGGCAAAGCTGCTCGTAATTGGGAAAGTTTCGATAAAATATTGGATTGTCTTAAATCGCTAAAAGAAGACGAAACCCTAATGGTACAAAGCGGAAAACCTGTTGGTATTTTACGTTCACACAAAGATGCACCACGTGTACTTATAGCTAATTCTAATCTTGTTGGCAAATGGGCAAACTGGGAACATTTTAGAGAATTAGAAGCTAAAGGATTAATGATGTATGGGCAGATGACTGCCGGAAGTTGGATTTATATCGGCTCTCAAGGAATTGTGCAAGGTACTTACGAAACTTATCTTTCTCTTGCTAACAAGCATTATAATGGTACACTCAAAGGAACTTTAAATGTAACTGCCGGACTTGGCGGAATGGGTGGCGCACAACCACTCGCTATTACAATGAACGAAGGCGTGGCTTTAGTAGCAGAAATGGAAGAATGGCGTATAGATAAAAGAATAGAAACAAGATATTGTGATGAAAAGTTTAATGATATTGAGGCAGCCGTAAATCGTGCTATATCTGCAAAAGCAAATGGCGAAGCTGTTTCTATTGGTGTGCATTGTAATGTGGTAGATTTGTTGCAATACTTAATAGACAATAACATTATCCCCGATACGCTTACCGACCAAACTTCTGCTCACGACGAATTAATAGGTTATTTTCCCGAAGGGTTAACAGTACAAGAAGCTAATACATTAAGAGAAAACAATCCCGAAGAATATAAATCGCGCTCATTAGATACAATGGCTAAGCACATAAACCAAATGCTTGAGTTACAAAAACGAGGTGCCATTACCTTTGATTATGGCAATAATTTGCGTGGTCAAGCTAAAGACAAACGAGGAGTAGAAAATGCTTTTGATTTCCCTGGTTTTGTGCCGGCATACATACGTCCATTGTTTTGCGAAGGCAAAGGACCATTTAGATGGGTAGCTCTTAGTGGCGACCCTGAAGACATTTACACTACAGACAAAGCATTAGCAGAATTATTCCCCGAAAACGAAGGTTTGCAGCGTTGGTTAAGATTAGCTAAAGAAAAAATTGCATTTCAAGGATTGCCATCGCGTATTTGTTGGCTTGGTATGGGCGAAAGAGAAAAAGCAGGATTACTCTTTAATCAATTAGTAAAAGAAGGCAAAGTAAAAGCACCAATAGTAATTGGCAGAGACCATCTTGATTGTGGCTCGGTAGCATCTCCTAATCGCGAAACCGAAGCGATGAAAGACGGCAGTGATGCTGTTGCAGATTGGGCTATCCTCAATGCATTAATTAATACAGCCGGAGGAGCGAGTTGGGTAAGTTTTCATCACGGAGGGGGCGTGGGTATGGGCTACTCGCTACACGCCGGAATGGTAATAGTTGCAGATGGTACAGATGATGCCAGCGATAGGTTAAAACGTGTTTTGCACAACGACCCTGCAATGGGTGTATTACGCCATACAGATGCCGGTTACGAAGACGCACAGCAAAATGCAGTTCAACACGGACTGAATATTTGGTAAGAATTTTCTTTAGAATATAGACATTCCGAATATTGTAAAAGTTTTGTCTATACTTAAAATGTTTATGATATTTACAAAAAGTTTTGTCTATACTTAAAACTTTAGTACCTAATGCCAATTGTTTTAAGTGTAATTAAAACATTAGTACTTTTTAAGGAATCATTTTCAGATAGCGGTTTTATACCAATATGAAATATTGTCTTCCCAAAAAAACTAAACCAATTTTCACGTTACTATCAATAATCCCATAAATTTACAAAACATTTAAAGCACTAAACGATGAACAAATTTTTTTCCATATTTACCATTTGTATTTTTATAGCTGTCTCCATAGTGGCACAAACTACGAAATTTGATAAAATAAATACATTAAGAGGAAAAGGTAGAGACCAAACTATTGCGGTAACTAATTCCGATGCACTTAAAAATTTAGATGCTTTTATTAAAAGCTGTATTGCAAAAAAGGCTTTTCCGGGTTGCCAGGTAATTGCAGCTAAAGACGGAGAGGTTTTTTATCAAAAAAGTTTTGGCAGCTATACTTACAATCAAAATGCCCAAGCTATAACAGATACTACAATGTACGATATAGCTTCTATTACTAAAATTGTTTCCGGCACTTTAGCAGTGATGAAACTTTACGAAGAAGGAAAACTAAAACTAAATGCGTACATAAAACATTACTTGCCCTTTGTAGTAGGTACAGACAAAGAAAACATTACTGTAAGACAACTTTTACTACACGAAGGAGGGCTTAAAAGTTGGGTGCCTTTTTACAAATCGACTTTAGATTCTGTTTCTGGAAATTTACGTACAGATTTATATCGCTCCAAACCAGATGATATATTTAGTGTTCCTGTTTGTGCTAATCTTTTTATTAAATACAAATACGAAGAAACCATTTGGGACGAAATACTAAACAGCACCATGATGGCAAAAGGTAAATATGTATATAGTGATTTAGATTTTTATTTTTTAGAAAAAATAGTCGAAAAACTAACCGGAACCACAATAGACCAATATGTTTATAAACACTTTTACAAACCACTTGAATTGCGATTTACTATGTATAATCCTTGGGAAAAAGATTTAGTAAAACAATGTGCACCCACTGAAAACGATAATGCATTCAGAATGCAGTGGATACAAGGATATGTACACGACCCGGGTGCTGCTATGGTAGGAGGAGTGGCGGCGCACGCAGGTGTATTTTCCAATGCACGAGAAATAGCAATTATTATGCAAATGCTCTTAAATGGCGGCACTTACAAAGACGTAACTTATTTTAAAAAAGAAACCGTAAAATTCTTTACCGCTTACCAAAGCAAAACAAGCAGAAGGGGTTATGGATTCGACAAGCCGGAAAAGACAGGCTCAAACGGTCCTACATCTGAGCTTTGCTCTAAATCTACTTTTGGACATCAAGGATTTACAGGTACTTGTACTTGGGCAGACCCCGAAACGGGAATTGTATTTGTTTTTCTTTCTAACAGAGTATCGCCAAGTGCCGATAATAAATTAATACAATCGCTTAAAGTGCGTAATGTAGTACAGTCTTATCTTTACGAAGCAGTAGGAATAAAAAAATAGAGAATATTAATTTGTTTGAATTAAATAACCACAACCACATTTATACCTCATAACTCTTTACTATTTCTTTCAATTCATTTAGTTTGAGCAATGCTTCTACAGGAGTAAGAGTATTAATATCTGTAGCAAACAGTACATCTTTTACCTTACGAAGATCGTCTCCTATACCATCAAAAATGTTAAGTTGGTATGTTTTTGCAGGCATTTTTTTTATCTTATCGGTAGGTGTATTACCGGTGTGCTTTTCTTCTAACAATGCTAATATTTCGTCAGCTCTATCGGTAAGTTTTGGAGGCATTCCTGCCATTTTAGCCACCTGAATACCAAAGCTATGTCGGCTTCCACCTTTTTCTAATTTTCTAAGAAAAATAACTTTATTGCTTGTTTCCTTGTGGGTGATATGGTAATTCTTTACGCCCGACAATTGGTTTTCTAATTCGTTGAGTTCGTGATAGTGTGTAGCAAAAAGCGTTTTGGGTTTATTCGGACTTTCGTGTATAAACTCTACAATACTCCAAGCTATGGAGATACCGTCGTAAGTGCTTGTGCCGCGCCCTATTTCGTCTAAAATAATAAGACTTCTACTGCTGATGTTATTAATAATACTTGCTGTTTCGTTCATTTCTACCATAAAAGTAGATTCGCCACCGCTCAGATTATCGGAAGCTCCAACTCTTGTAAATATTTTATCTGTAAGGCTCACAATAGCTTTATCGGCAGGTACATAGCTGCCCGTATGTGCCAATAGCGTTATCAGTGCTGTTTGGCGCAGTAGTGCAGACTTACCACTCATATTCGGACCGGTAAGAATAATTATTTGTTGTGTGTCTTTATCTAAAAATAGGTCGTTGGCAATGTATGCTTCGCCGGGCGGCATCTGCTGTTCTATTACAGGGTGTCGGCTTTGTGTTAGTGCTATTGTATTATCCTCCGATATTTCGGGACAACAAAATCTATGCTGTATAGCTACTGTTGCGAAAGACAACAAACAATCTATCTGTGCCAATGCTTGCGCATTTTGCTGCATCGGTGCAAGCGAAAGCTGCAAACGCTCTGTAAGTGTATCATAAAGCCTTTGTTCGATGGCTATTATTTTTTCTTCTGCACCCAGAATTTTTTCTTCGTATTCTTTAAGCTGCGGTGTAATATACCTTTCTGCATTGGCTAAAGTTTGTTTGCGAATCCATTCTTGGGGTACTTTATCTTTGTGTGTATTAGTAACTTCGAGATAGTAACCAAATACGTTATTAAACGCTATTTTGAGCGATGGTATTCCTGTTTTTTCGCTTTCTTCTTGCTGAATTTTGGTAAGATATTCTTTTCCTCTGTATGCTATGTTTCTAAGTTCGTCTAATTCCTCATTTACACCATTCTTGATTACACCACCTTTATTAACCAATAGTGGCGGTTCTTCATTAATTTGCTGTTCTATCCAATCCTGAACATCGGTACAAGGATTTATTTTTTGTGCTAATTCATATAGCGCAAGTTGGTCTGTCGGTACATTTTCTTGTTGCTCTATGATAGTGCGCACTGAAGCTGCACTTTTAAGACTACGATACAATTGCAGTATTTCTCTCGGATTAATTTTGCGTAATGCAAGTTTAGCTATAAGTCGTTCTATGTCGCCGATTTGTTTGAGTTGCTTTAGAATTTCTTCGGCGGTATTTCTGTCTTTTATAAAATAATGTACGGTGTTTTGTCTTTGTTCAATGTGTTGTTTGTTCGTAAGTGGTAGTATTATCCATCTTTTGAGCATTCGTGCACCCATAGGGGTAATGGTTCTGTCTATGGCTTGCAAAAGCGTATTGCCGTTTTCGGAAGTGCTGTGCAATAATTCCAAATTACGAATGGTAAACTTATCCATCCAAAGAAAATCGTTATTGGTAATTCTTTGGATAGAAATAAGGTGTTGTAAATTGGGGTGTTCGGTATCTTTTAAATAATGCAATGCAGCACCTGCGGCAGTAGTAGCAGCGTTCCAATCTTCTATACCAAATCCTTTAAGCGATTGCGTATCGAAATGGCGGAGTAATGTTTCGTAACCGTAACTATGTTTAAAAATCCATTCGTCGAGGGCAAAGATGTAGTATTTTTGGTCTAATGTTTCTTTAAAAAAACGTAATTTATTTTTGGCAACCAATACTTCCGAAGGCTGAAAACTTTGGAGTAGTTTATCCATATATTCTAAACCGCCTTGCGCTACAAAACATTCTCCAGTAGAAATATCCAAAAATACTATACCGTTAATTTCATCATCTAAGTAAATGGCAGCGAGAAAATTATTGCTTTTGTTTTCTAATAGTCTGTCGTTGGTAGCAACACCTGGGGTTACTAATTCGGTAACACCACGTTTTACAATTCCTTTAGCGGTTTTGGGGTCTTCTAATTGGTCGCAAATAGCTACACGATAGCCTGCTTTAACAAGTTTGTGCAGATAGGTTTCTAAAGAATGATGCGGAAAACCTGCTAACTCCACATAAGAGGCTGCACCATTGGCTCTTTTGGTTAGGGTAATCCCCAAAACCTTTGAGGCAATTACAGCATCTTCAGAAAAGGTTTCGTAAAAATCGCCCACTCTAAACAGGAGTACAGCATCTGGGTAACGACTTTTGATTTCGTTATGCTGCTTCATCAGCGGAGTTTCTTTCACTACTTTTTTATCTGCTTTTGCCATAGCGTCCAAAATTAAACAATTTAGATTTTGTTTAAAAAATTGAATAATTTATTTAATAAGGATATGTTGAAAAAAAGTTTTGGGGTTAGCAAAATAACTTACAGTAAAGATTAAAAAAGTAATAGCAAAATAGAATACTATTTTAATTTCCGCAGATAGCAAGTTACAATCTATCTGTAATGCTTGCATTTATATTTCAGCATTTTTGCTCAGAACTAATAAGATGGCAAATTATTGAGCAATTAAGGATTTACTTGAAAATCATTTTATATCCCTTGGAGCCAATTGTATTAAAAATTATATCCAAGAATTTTAGTTTAAACTTTCTATTGTCTTTGAGTAATGGCTCGTCTTTCCAAGGAGATATAGATTTGTAATACAGAAATTTTTCTTTGAGAGGATGCCTACAACCTTCTACCCAAGGGCGTTTAGAAAATGAAGGTGTAAAATGAATAAATACAGGGTTTTGTTTTGCTTCATCTATTTGTTTTTGTGAGTAATAATTTTCAGAATTATAAAAACCAGCAATATCTACTGAAGATTTAAAATCATAAAAACTACTTAGCACATTGTATTTAGGATGAAGGTGATGTATTTTACCATAAAAAACTTTATTAATTATACCTTGGTCGTGATGATTAACATTGCCATTATATTCTTTCACTACGTCTATCATCTTTATTTCGGCATTAATTTTTCTTAATTCTTTAAGATCTAAATACAAAAAGCCAGCATTAATATATTTAGAGTCTTGTGGAATGTTAATTGCTATTTTGTTGGCAATTTCTACATGGTCTTGTACTCCTGCTATAACATTTTCTCCAATATCTAAAGACCATAATTCTTGTAAATCGGATAAAATTATGCTATCGGAATCGGCATAAATTATATTGTTAATCGATGGATCTATAATAGTAGAAATAAATAATCTACTATAAGAAGTTAAAGAAATAGTTGGTGGTATTTGAAAATCCTTATTTAGTTTATTCAGTAAAGCCGCTAAGTCGTAAAACACTATTGTTCTATTATATGCTTTTGCTATATTTTTTATTTTCTCTTTATTGGTTTCATCAATTGCATTGTCCAAAATATGAATAGTAATATCGCTAAATCCCTTGTTGTTTTCTAATAGAGAAATAATAGAAATACCCATATACTGAGCATAATTATTATCTGAAGCATAAGATATATGTAGGTGCATAATTTACAATAATATTGTGTGTTTTGCAATTACCTCTTTATACGTAGAAATTTTACAGCTAAGTAAAAGTGGTCAGCAAATACTATGATTAATAAAATCATAAAATATCATCAGAAACATCAATGATATATTTATATAATAATACCCACAAAAACAAATAGGGGTAAGTGAGAGAAGCTACAATTTGAATTGGAAATTGAAAAAGCTACTTTTAATTGAGTTTACACTAAATGAGTAAATAAAATCTTAATCACAATGGTTGTGCATTGTGTTTGATGAACATTTAAAGTGCAAAGATAAGCTTTTTTAGTTGAAAATCATTTTATACCCCTTAGGGCCAATTGTATTAAAAATTATATCCAAGAATTTTAGTTTAAACTTTCTATTGTCTTTGAGTAATGGCTCGTCTTTCCAAGGAGATATAGATTTGTAATACAGAAATTTTTCTTTGAGAGGATGCCTACAACCTTCTACCCAAGGGCGTTTAGAAAATGAAGGTGTAAAATGAATAAATACAGGGTTTTGTTTTGCTTCATCTATTTGTTTTTGTGAGTAATAATTTTCAGAATTATAAAAACCAGCAATATCTACTGAAGATTTAAAATCATAAAAACTACTTAGCACATTGTATTTAGGATGAAGGTGATGTATTTTACCATAAAAAACTTTATTAATTATACCTTGGTCGTGATGATTAACATTGCCATTATACTCTTTCACTACGTCAATCATTTTTAACTCAGCGTTCATAGCCCTTAACTCCTTTAAGTTTATAAATAGAAATCCAGAATTTACATACTTAGCATTAGGGGGAATACCAATTGAAGTTTTGCTCGAAATATTTACATGATCTTCTACGGCAGCGATTACATTCTCCTCGAAATTAATTTTCCATAATTCTATTAAATCGGAATTAAAAATACTATCACAATCTACATAAAGAATTTTGTCTATACTATTATTTAAAATAGTAGAAATAAATAATCTACAATATGCAGTCATTGATATGGTAGCAGGAATTTGAAACTCGCTGTTTAGTTTTTGGAGTAATTTAGTTAAATCATAAAATATTATTTCTCTATTGTATGCCGATACGATGTTTTTAATATTATTTTTTATATCATCATTAATATTATTCTCTAAAATGTGCAGTGTAATATTTTCAAAATTTTTATTGTTTTCTAGTAGAGAAATAATAGATATGCCCATATACTGAGCGTAGTTATTATCTGAAGCATAAGATATATGTAAATGCATATTTTGTTAAAGTAAATTTTATTGTAATGTATCGGAGGCATCTAAAGGCACGGCTTCTTAATTGCGCTCTGTGTAAATTTGACATTTAAGTTATGCAATAACATTAGGTTCTACCCAAACTTCATTTTCTTTCAGTAGATTAATAAGCTCTGTTACTGCTATTTCGCTGTCGATTCCTTTTCTTACTATATCTTTTCCTTTGTATAATGTTATTTTTCCTACTCCGCTTCCTACGTACCCAAAATCTGCATCTGCCATTTCTCCGGGACCATTTACAATGCAACCCATAATGGCAATTTTTACTCCTTTTAAATGATTGGTTACAGCACGTATTTTGGCAGTTGTTTCTTGTAAATCAAAAAGTGTTCTACCGCAAGAAGGGCAAGAGATATATTCTGTTTTAGAAATGCGAGAACGAGTAGCTTGTAAAATAGAAAACGATGTAGTATTTACAAAACTTTCAAATTTACTGTTGTCGTTGTAATTTCTTCCTGTTACAATGTCTTTTTGCTGAAGAATATTAGTCTGACTAATTTTCGGAAAAATACCATCACCGTATCCGTCTAAAAGCAAGCCTCCCATTTCGCATGAAAAATGTATTAAATGGTCATCTGCTGTTGCCCAACTACTATTGGAACTAATAATTACAGGTGTCTTTATTGCACGTTTTTCTAATTCCCAAAAAAAGCCACGTAGGGTTTGCATTGCATTGTCTTTATTGCATTGCACTACAAAAACTACGGTATTATCTTGAGAAGCATCGGTTATAGTTTGCCAATCGTTCTGGCTATTAACGGGGCAATCTATGCTTACAAAATTTAAGTCTGTATGCTTTTGATTACTTACAGAAAATTGTTGTAATGTAAATAAAGGAACGGTATTAGTATTGATTTTCCACGCAGCAAAATTTACTATTGGTTTAAGCGTACCCGGAAGTTCAAAATTAATTGGGTTATTACCTATATATATATAGTCGCTTGCTACATCTCCTATTTTCCATTTGTCTAAGTCTTGCTGATAATAATAATCTATGGATTGCAAGTCTTCTGGTTTTATGCTATTGTATTGGCTGAAATCGCTTAGCACAACCGGTACTTGTACCCCTCCGATATTACCTACAATATTAGTTTGTCGTTTTTGCTTTCCTGTAATAGAAAAGTTTTTGGGTGGTTCAACGGTAATTGTATTTTTCTCTTCGTTGCTATTGTTATACCTTTTAATCAAATCTTTACACACAGGAATTTCTAATTCTGGATCTTCCGTAAGGCTTACTCTAACTGTGTCGCCAATACCGTCTTCTAATAAAGTACCAATACCTACAGCACTTTTTACTCTACCATCTTCGCCATCGCCTGCTTCCGTAACACCCAAGTGCAAAGGATAACACTCGCCAAATTCTAAATACATACTTTGTGTTAGTAGGCGATAAGCTTCTACCATTATAAGTGGGTTAGATGCTTTCATACTGAGTACAATGTTATGATATTTTTCGTCGCGTGCTATTCTTAAAAACTCCATAGCACTTTCTACCATACCAATTGGTGTATCTCCGTATCTGCTCATAATTCTATCGCTAAGCGAACCATGATTGGTGCCAATGCGCATTGCGGTACCATATTCCTTACATATATTTATTAATGGCGTAAACCTATTGCGAATGCGGTCTAATTCTTCTTGATAATCTTGGTCGGTATAATCTATTAATTCAAATTTTTTCTTGTCGATATAATTACCGGGATTAATGCGTACTTTTTCTATAATACGAGCGGCTATTTCTGCTGCATTAGGGGTAAAATGTATATCGGCAACTAATGGTACAGAATAGCCTCTTTTGTGTAACTCATTTTTAATATTTAATAAGTTTTCGGCTTCTTTTTTAGAAGGTGCAGTAATGCGTACTAATTCCGAACCGGCTTCTATACAGCGAATAGTCTGCTCTACAGTACCTATGGTATCCATAGTGTCGGTAGTAGTCATTGTTTGTACTCGTATAGGATGCTCATTTCCAATCAACAACCCACCTACATTAACTTCTTTTGTCGGAAGTCTTTTGTATTGACCAAGGTTGGCAGCATAGTGTTGCATAAATCTCTTTCAAAAGTATTTCAGTGTACAAAGGTAAGTACTATCAAGGTATTTTGTGGATTAATACCAATATGAAATATAAGTTTATTGTAAAATTTAGTTTAAAATAAATATAAAAAACCAACGCAACCATATAGATTGCGTTGGTTTAATTATATTGAATAAAAAATTATTTTGTCCAAATTGATGGATTGTCAGCACCGTCCATTCCAAAATTATCGAAACTGCCGTCTGAAGAAGTTACTTTGTAACGGAAAATTAAAGTACCATGTAAACCATAATACTCTTGAGGAGCTATATAGCCTTTACCTTCAATGGTTTTAGTATCTTCACCGTCTTCTACATCTTGGATAGGAACATAAATAGTATCGCCTTTTACTTTAGCTTTTATATTTACATTAAAAAGGTTATAGAAGTTACGGATTTCGATATCATCTATCTCTGCACCATCTTCGATAGCTGAAGTAAACTGAATAGGACCTGAACTCGAACCACTTTCTGTAACAGCCCATGCTCCTTTAAATTTAAAACGAGTAATAGTTTCGCAACGCTCACCTTCGTAACCTACAGGACAAAGACAAGAACCGTCTTCGGTACAAGTGCCATGATTAGCACACACTACAGATTTACACAAATCTTCGGTACAAGATGTTAATGAAAATATTGCTAATATTGCAAATGCGCCAAGTGTAGAAAAAATAAAGTTTCTCATTTCTGTTGTAAAATTTTGTTTATTTTCTTTTTTGTGTTTTTTGTAAGAAAGATGTCTATTCGACATTTATTTTCACTTTCAAGGCTTAAAATTAATCAAAGAATTGAAATTAACAAGCAATATTCCTAAAATAATTTTTACTACACATAGTATTTATTTATCTTTTTGGCATTCGATGCCAATTAAAATACCTTTGCAATCACATTTTTCGTTTTAATACAAAATCAATTTATCTGTGCAATTGAAGTATTTATTCTTCTGGATTTTAATTACAATATGGAATACCCAATTATTATTTGCAGCATCTCCTAAAAGAGAATTGCGTGCTGTATGGATAGCTACAGTGGGTAATATAGATTGGCCCTCTCAAAAAGGGCTAACAGCACAACAGCAACAAACAGAATTTATCAACCATCTTAATTTCCTAAAGATGAGAGGGTTTAATGCTGTCATAGTGCAAGTACGCCCTGCCGCCGATGCTTTTTTCGAATCAGAATACGAGCCTTGGAGTCGCTATCTTTCCGGAAAACAAGGGCAGCCCCCATTCCCTAAATACGACCCTTTGGAGTTTATAATTGAAGAAACCCATAAAAGGAATATGGAATTTCATGCTTGGTTTAATCCTTTTAGAGCTTTAGTAACCTCTACCTCTAACCCTAATCCTGCTACACACGTTACCAAAACCCACCCCAATTGGGTGCTACATTATGGTGGTAAAGGATATTTAGACCCAGGCAATATAGATGCAAGAGCGTATGTGCTTAAAGTAATAATGGAAGCCGTATCTAAATACGATATAGATGCCGTACATATCGATGATTATTTTTACCCTTATAGAATTGCCGGTAAAGAATTTCCGGACGATAGCAGTTATAATAAATATAAAAACGGAATGACTAAAGACGAATGGAGAAGGAATAATGTAAACCTTTTTATTTCTCAACTCAATATTCTTATCAAAAATGAAAAACCTTGGGTAAAATTAGGAATTAGTCCTTTTGGAGTATGGCGCAATGCCAATAAAGACCCCCGTGGCTCTAAAACTACAGCCGGGCAAACTTGTTACGACGACCTCTATTCCGATATATTACTTTGGATGGATAATAAATGGATAGACTATATAGCACCACAACTTTATTGGGAACACGGACACAAAGCCGCACCTTTTGAAGTGTTATTGCCATGGTGGAAACAAGCTACTCCCGAAAATACCGACTTGTATATAGGTTTAGGTTTGTATAGAATGTTATCGCCAAAACCCGGTGGACTGTGGGATTCTCCTAACGAAATCATTAAACAAATTAAAGCCATTCGTAGTCAAAATGTACCGGGAATAGTGATGTACAGTATGTCTAATTTTAATAAAATTAAACCCCAACTTGCAGATAGTCTTGCTATTAATTATTTTGGCAATATTGCTATACCACCTGCATATAAGTGGAATGGGCATACGCCACCACAAGCTCCGGTGTTGCAAATTAACAGAACAGAAAAGGGCGTTTTCCTTAGTTGGGAAGATGCAAATGCTGCTAATTGTAAATATTTGATTTATAAAATTAAAGATGGTGAGAAGATAAACTTAAATAATACAGACAATATCATAGGACTTACAGGGCAGAAAAATTTTATAGACAAAGCCGTACCCAAAGACGAAAAAGCGCGTTATGTAGTTACTTGCTTGGATAGAGGCTGGAACGAAAGTGGGGCGAGTAATATAGCGAGTAGTAGTTTGTAAAAAAAAGAGGATAAGGCAATTTAGCTATAATCTAAAACCACTTATCTTTCATTTCATTGAATTAATCTACATCAAAATTATTGCGCATTTGCAGTTGTATAATATTATTAAATCTGCTTACTATAGCGGTAATACGGATAGTGTCTTGCGGTAAATTTTGCCCGGCAAAATAAGCTGTATTGTAAGTGTAATGTGTAATAGAACCAGTATTATCGTTCAGTGTTTTACTGCCACTAAAAATCCCCAATTGTGTAAACTTGCATTGCTGTATGGTTATTAAAGTAGATTCGTAATCTGTAATGAGATTAGCTAATTGCTGTACTGTTACTGTACGAGGGGTAATATTACCTTTGCCTAATTTCTCTACCGATTGTAATCTTACTCCGTTTAATTGTAGCAATCCGTTATTGGTTTCTAAAGAAGCATATTCAATATTTATTTTCAAAGAATCGCCAAGCGAAAAATTAGGAGCATCGCCATAAAATCGAATTGTTATACCATATTCTTTCTCTTGTACCACTATATTTTGCGATGGAATATTACCATTTACCTTATCCGAAATTACTACCCCTATAATGCTGTATTTGCCAAGCGAGGTAGCACTACCTTCGTACATATTTCTTAGTTCGTTTATAGCAATGCGCTTTACTAAGTTTATGCTTGTATCGTCGCAGCGAGAGTTTGCAAATTGCACGTCATCGGTATCTCTAATATACAGTTGCGCACTTTGGTTGTATCTGGTATATACACCTGTAATATTGCCATTACCTAATGGCGTATGAGAAGTTTGAAAGGTTGCATAAGCACTTGTGCGGAGCGATAGTGTATGTTCTTTGCAATCGTATAGAGTACGAATAGTAGCAGAAGAAATATTTGCGGCGTTAGCGTAAGGTACATTTTCTGAACCATTAAAAAATTGCACATCTTTTATTACTACTAATTTATTCAAATAGTTAATAGCACTATCGGGGTGCGACAATAGCGAAAGATTATACAATGTGTCTGCAATAATAGTATGTGGAAATGATGCTTTAACGATATGGTTTTCTATTTCGGACTGAGGTATGGGGTTTAAGTTACCATTACCATCAGGCATAAAACCGAGTTGTGGATTTAATCCTGCATTGCCAATGTATAGCCCTTTGCATTGTACATAAACTTTCCTGCCTACAGGATAGTCATTATACAAATAGCTTTTATCTAAAAGTATTTCTATGCCGGCTTGTTCGTCTTGAATGGTAATTTTCTTAAAATAATTTCCATTTCGGTCGTCCATATTTACTATACCCGCTATTACTATTTCGTCAGTAATTTGTGTATTTTGAGGCAATAGTAGTAATTCCTTAATGCTGTGTGTTATGGTAAGATTAGGGTCGTTACCGGTACTATTTGGTGGTTTATCGAAATCTTTTCTAAAACAAGAAACAGATAGAGTAATGATTAAAATTAATGTAATGGCATTAGGGTAGTTTTTCATTTTGATTTATTCTTTTTTGTTTTTTTCCAAAATGGTTTTTAGTTTGGTTTTGGCATCTTCATTGTTTTTGTTAAAACTAATGGCATTAGAGTACGCAAGTGAGGCACTGTCTGAATATCCTAATTTTTCGTAAGCCACACCTAAATTGTAATGCGCTTCATCGTTGTTGGGTTCTGTTTTTACGGCAATAGCAAAAATTCGTTTTGCTTTTTCTACAGAGTCTTGTAGATACAATATTTTCCCTGTTTGGATATAAGCATCTGTAAAATCGGGGTCTTGTAATACGCAATCTAAATATGCAATTTTAGCTTTTTCGGGTTGGTTTTGTTTTTCGAAAAAATACCCAATCTGAAACAATGGCAATGCTTCTAAAGTATCTATGTAAAAAGTCTTTAGGTATTGTGGTATGGCATTTTCATTTCCTTGCATAGCATAATAATCGCCCAATAACAAAGATGCATCGTAATACATAGAGTCTAAATAAATGGCTTTGTGCAGCATATTAATGGCAGTAGTAGTATCTTTCTGAAATGCTTTAATCTGTGCATACCAATAATAAGCATCGGCATATTGATTGTCTTTTGAAATTACTTCTTGCACTGTTTTTTCTGCCTTTTCGGGTTGGTTACTATATAATAAAGCATTACTCAAATACAGTTTTAGCGATAACTCTTCGGGATTCATTTGTAAGCATTTTTCGAAAACCGGAATTGCTTCCGAAGGCTTGTTTAATAGCAGCAATAAATTACCTTTTGCTTTTAGATAATTAAGATTTTGGCCATCTAACATTATTGCTTTTTCCATATCTACTAATGCTAAAGAATCCATATTAATTGCAGCTAAGGCAACGCTTCTTTTGTAATAGTTTTGGGCATCTTTCGGATTGGCTTCTATGGCTTCGGTATATGGTTTTATACTTGCATTTTTATATGCAGGATGATCGTGGTTTTCGTTTTTGTCTTTACAAGCAAATAAAACAATAACAATTGATAGTAATAATAAATAGGAATATTGTCGCATTATGATTTTCGTTTCTGAACTCAAAATTACAATATTGCCGGTAAATAATAAATTACTAATAGCAAGGGCTCTTGTCTAATACCAATATGTATTAATTCCCTTTTAAATACTCTAAAAACAATTTTAACCCTTTGTGTGCATCTTCGGTAATTCGATACTGAATATTCTCTGTATAATATTGGCGTAAATCATAAGCAGGGAAATGGTACTGAGTTACCAAATCGTCTATTGACGCTATTCCGGCAGCATTTGCCTGATTAAATAATGAAACAAAGTCTTTTGGTAATGGCTTGTTAGCTACCCAAGATGCAAAGACAAACGGCAATCCTGTAAACTCTTTCCAAAGGCTTGCAAGGTCATATACAAAAGGAAAATTAGGCAATTGCTCTAATGCTCTGTCGCCTATTATTACTCCGGCTTTAGTGCCTCCAATATGGTCTATAAAATCTTTGGGAGCTTCTATTAACCGAACTTCTTTTTTCAAATAATGTTTTAATAAAATTTGCGAAAGCTGTACCGAAGTACGCGATTGGTAATCGAGATATAGTTCTTGTATTTCTTCTAAAGGACAATGGCTAAATATACATACAGAAACTACGTTGCCATCGGCAGCTATTCCATAATCCGAAATAATCTGTGCATCTTTTATTTGTGGAATGACTGCCACAGGAACCAAGCCTATGTCTATATTTCCCGAAATTAATGCTGCTGCTATATTAGATGGATAGTCTATGCTTAACTCTATTAGATTACTCACTTCGCTGTTTTCAATACCGTACAGTAAGGGCTTGGCATTAAGGTAACTAACTGCTCCTACTTTTATTTTTGTATTCAAAATGTTATTGTTTATTCTGGTTCAAAGGTAATGCCGTAAAACTATTCTACTACCATAATTTTTTTTGTGATGGTACTGCTCTGGGTATTTAATTGCATAAAGTACATTCCCGAATGTAACCCTGTAACATCTATACTGTTTTCCTTTACTGGATTGTCTATAATATAATCTACAACCTTTTGCCCTTGCAGGTTGTAAATGGTACAATGCAGGTAATTTATCAATGAATTACTCAACTGTACTATTAATATATCTCTTACGGGATTAGGGAATATTTCTACCTCTGTTTTTAATTTTTCGTTTATTGAATTTAGCGTTTGGAATGCTTTTGAAAAGTCAGGAATACCATATCCTATATTGACATTAGGAAAGGTATAGTTTGTGGCTGATTTTTCTATTGCTTTTTTCAAATCTAAAGGTGGTGTATTGGGGTATGCTTGTAACAGACAAGCTGCAAGCCCTGAAAGGATAGGGGCGGAAAATGATGTACCGTTTATATTAAAGACACTACCTCCTTGTGTTACGACTGCCGCACCAACACCGCGTGTAGAAACATTTGGCTTTAGTAATCCTGTAGCATTAGGTCCTCTGCTGCTAAATGTACCTACATTACCCAAACTATCTACTGCTCCCACAGTTAATGCTTTTGTTGCATCTGCTGGAGATAATATTTTTTTCCAAGAAGAATTACCTTCGTTACCGGCAGAGCATATTACTAATATCCCCTTTTCTACTGCTATATTAGCGGCACGAGCTACCAAAGTGGTATTGCCATTAAGCATATCGAAAGTAAAATTATGAATAGGGTTATCAAAGGTATTATACCCAAGTGAGGCATTAATAATATCTGCACCTATACTGTCTGCTCTTTCAGCCGCAGCAAGCCAATTATCAGTTTCTACAAATTGTTCTGTATTATTATCGTCTGTAAGATATAGTGCATATAGTGCAGATGGTGCAGTACCAATATATGTACCTTCACGGTTTGCTGCCATACACGACAAAACTAACGAACCGTGATTACCATAATCGAATACGTGAGCAGTATCATTTACAAAATTCCAAGTATCTATTATTCTATTATTGCTATTTGTACTATCGAAAGCCGAATTGCTATTTACAGCAATAAACCCAACATCTAAAACTGCAATTAAAATATTTTCACCCATAAAACCATTTTGGTGCAAATACTCACCCTTGCATTGACTTATTTGTTGCCAAGCTTTGCCATAGTACGTTTGGTCGAATGCGGCAGGGGTATAAGTATGATTTTGCGGAGGAGGGGTAATAATAGGTGTTTTAATGGTATTGCTATGTAACCCTGAAGGGTAATACGCGATTACTTGAGTAGAAGTAACAAAATCATATCCACTAATAGTATAGAGTGAAAGTGTATCGGGCATTAACAATACTGCATAATTCATCCATTTAGAAGTAAGATGTACAACAGCATTAGATGTATTCACAACACTGTCCACATATTGCGTGGTTAATGGCAAATCTGTACTGTCAATATCAATATTGTATTTAGCCCTTCTTTCTATTGCTCGTTGTGAAAGAAATTGTTGTGGTTGTGATAATGAATGAGCCGTATTTTGTTTATCGGTAAAAAAAACACGAACTGCATATTGCTGTTGTGCTATGGATTTTTCAGCCAAAGCACATAATACAGCTAACGCTATCCATATTTTCACTAATACTCTCATCAATGCGAAAATTTATTTTATTCTTTAAATTGCAAATCTGCTTTTAAAGATTCCGGCAAAGTTGGTAATTCTCTACGTGGCAATAAGAACGAAGTAAGCTCTGCTAATTCTTTAAAAACATAATGACTATCGGCTGCTGCTTTAAGATACGCTGCTCCTGTACTGCCTCCGGTTCCGGTACGTTTGCCGATTGTACGTTGTACCATGTGGATGTGCCTATTGCGCCATTGTGCCAACAATCCATCTATTTCTAAAAGGGTATCTAAAATTTCATACGGCAGCTGTAATTTAGGATAATCTCTGAACAGCATAATAAAGAAAGCACTACCGCTTGCTTTGCTGCTGAGAGAACGCCCTTCGGGATAATTATCTTTTTGGACAAATAAATGATCAAAAGTGGTAAGATTGCCTTGTTCGCCTTCTTGTAAGCCTTGTGCATATACATCTCTGTATTGCTCCCAAAAGGAAGTATTATTTTGCCAATATTTATTGTCTTCGGCAAAGGGCATACGCTCTAACCAATTATTAATAAGCACCAAAAGAGAAACATCAGATTCTGTATTTTTTACACGCTCTATATCTTTCTGGTTGAGTTGCGATGTGTAATAATCTTTACCAAAACGGTTAGCATAAGTTAAACCCAATGCAGCTTCTATTTGTTTAAATTGTATGCTTTGAAATCCCGATGCCGGGCGCAATAAATCTCTAAAATCGAGAAAATCCATTGCGGTCATTGTTTCTATAACTGTAATTTGACTTACCAATATTTCCAAAATTTCGGTTACTCTTTTAAGGCGTTTGTATGCATTGTAAATTTCGGGAGAGTTATCCGGCACATTGGGTTGTTTAAATATATTTCGCACTACATCTATTTCGTGTAAGATGAGTTTAAACCATAACTCGTAAGTCTGATGAATAACAATAAACAACATCTCATCGTTAGCCACAATACCTTCTTTATCGCTTTCGGGTAATTGTGCGTTGAGTATTTTATCTAATTGTAAATAATCGCTGTAATATACCGGTGGTCTTTGTTTCTTATCCATTTCCCGTTAATGATTAATAAATAGTTTGCCAAATATCGGTAAAATAAGGTTATGGAACAATTTGAAATTTATTTTTCAGAAAATAGTGCAGATTTTTTCAGACTTATAAATGTGTTATTTTTGGGAGAGGGAGTTGTAGTAGGGTATTTCTTATTGGTATGAGAAGTAGGGGCTTTTTCTAAGTACTTAGTAGAAGACAATAATTGAACTATTTTGTAATATTAGCATTGCTGATGTTGTACATTGGTATTATCTACACACTAATCTTTATACTGAATAAATTTTTGAATTTTGCCCGGCTGCGCCCAATTCATAGTGCCTTCCATTTTAAGGGAACGTAAATATTGTTCAACTTTTTTGTTGTTTAATAATGCTAATATCCTTTTAGCTTCTTTAAGATTATCTTCCGGGATAAAGGCTTGTAATGCTTGATTAGCTTGCCATTGACCTTCAAATAGTGTAGGATTAAAACTGCTTTTACCATAAGCTTCCCAAACGATTTTGTAGGCTGCAAAATTATATTCTCCTACGCCCAATAATGCCCACCAATAACCACGCCGTATAGTAGCTTGGAGCATTGTTCCTTTTCGGTTGTGTAATTTTTCTTTATTGGTTTCGAGATAGGTTTTGAGTTCTGGGTAGTGCTCTATTTCTTGCCAGTCTAAAGGTTTTCCATTAGTAGCATAAGGCAATAAAACCCACTTATTTCCCTCTTGTTCGCGAAACTGCTTAGCAGTGATTAAAGGATAAATATATTTACGAGGTAGTACAATATTGCTTTTAAATTTATTACTTACCACTACCAATTCATTGTTTTTTTCCATTAATGTATCGAAAAAAAAAACATCGTTTGCACCGCAAGTGTTTATGCCTTGTCGCGGACGCGATGATGACGACAAAACAATGGGTTTTATTTTTTCTAAATCACTATTGCTATTTGCAGGCAAAATGCTTAGTGGGTCTGT
Organism: uncultured Taibaiella sp.; assembly: GCA_964448955.1. Taxonomy (GTDB): domain Bacteria; phylum Bacteroidota; class Bacteroidia; order Chitinophagales; family Chitinophagaceae; genus MKSF01. The sequence goes on from CAYUXT010000017.1 coordinate 26,665, forward strand.
ATTATCGAAAATTGGTTGCGCAATACAAGTAAGCCATTTATTGTTTTCTAATCTGCAATACGGAATGGGGAATTGTTGTTTATGATTACGCTTGAAATGACTTAAACCATATCTCGTAGCCACATCTTTAAATATAGCTTCTTCATTGAAATCATAAACAGTTTGTAAGCAAAATGGAATGTTGTCTATCTTGTAATGTCTAAAATGCTTGTTCGCTCCATCGTTAAGTAAAATAGACAATGGCATAAAAAATATGGCTTCACCATTTTCTTGTAAAAAATCTTTAATAGCAACTTGAATAATTAGTGCAGCTATGTCTATTCTGCTATTTCCAAGCAGTAAGTTTTTACGATTTCCGGTAAGGTTATATTGTACAAAATGGTTTTTAATTTGTTCTTTATAACTTTCGGGTAGGTCCACAAAATTTTGCCAAGGAGGATTCCCTAAAATAATATCGTATTGATTCGGCGGTAGTTTTACTATGTCTTCATTGGTAAATTGCGCAGCCATATCTAATCCAAATTTTGTTTTGAATTTGGAAAGTGCTTGCAGGTAATGTACTGTATTGAGTTCGTTTCCGAAAAGGTTATGGGCAGGTAATTTGTTTAGGGTAAAACCTTTAGAAAGACCATAAACAACAAGGGCTTCGAGTAAATTACCTTCGCCCATTGTAGGGTCGAATACGGAGGCTCCTGCTAACCATTTTTCGAAAATCCCAAATTCTGTAATAGCAAATGTCGCCCACTTAATCGGGGTAAATACATCGCCAATGCGAAGGTTTTTGTCAGCAATGTAATTGGTTTTAGTAACCATTATTTATTTTTTGCTAAAGAATATTCGGATAGACCTTATTAAGTATTGAGTATAGATGCAAGGTTACAAAAAAAATTGAAGATGGAAGATTGTTTTATTTTCTGTTTGACATAAAAACTTAATTATTTAATTTAGAGTTTTAATTTTTGTATCTACTATGATAAATTAGTTGAACAATGAAATCTATAATTTTCTTTTTCAGTGTATTGTTTTCCTTTCAGTTAATGGCTCAGGTTGTTAGTAATGACAAGATGAAATATGTTATTGCCGGATTAGATAATGAAATTCAAGTGGGTGTTTTTGGATATAAATGTGAAGATGTAACATTAGTAGCCAATCACGGGGAATTAAAAGAAATTGAATGTGGAAAGTATATCTTTTCAACCAACTCCAATGATGATTTGATTATAACAATTTCGTCTGTTAAAAATGGCAAACATCAAATTTTAAAGGAGGAGCGATATAGTGTGTATTTTTTGCCAGGGGAAGCAAGTATTTTAAATAAACGCTCAGGCACAAGTATGAGCATAGCTATGTTTAGAGTTCAACTTCAGTTGAATGCTCCAATTTATAATTATGATATTAATGCCCGATATTTAATTTATGATTTCGAGTATTATTTTATGAGAGGAGATAGTATTCTATATCACGATAAGAATTACGGAGGGAGATTTAATGAAACATTTTTAAAACAAAGAGAACAGCTTATGGCGGGAGATGTAGTATTAATCACACAAATCAGATATAGGCGTATGGATAATCGTTTGCATAACCTTGCGCCATACAAACTAACACTAAAATAAATCGTTTCATAAAATGATATATTTAAAATATTTTTTAGGCATCGTTCTTATTTTTCTTTGTTGCAAAGAATTTAGCATTGCACAGGTATCTGTTACACATAATAGATTAAACGTAGTTTATACAGATATTGAAAACGACATTAGTATTGCAACATTCGATTATCAATGTGATGATGTGCAATTAGAATCTTCTCAAGGAAAATTGATTAAAAAAGAATGTGGCAAATATCTTTTTACTACAGATAAACTTGGCGAAGTTGTATTTACACTTTACACCATTAGTGGAAGTGAGAAACAAAAAATTGCTGAAGTATTATATAGGGTTAAAAATCTACAATTACCTATTGCCTGCATAGGAGATTGTATTTATAAAGATTTGATTTCGATAGAATATTTTAAGAAACAGAATGAGTTAAAAACCTATGTAGAAAGCCTATACATTGACCCTAATATAAAAATTGTAAGTTTTACATACTCATTTAAGAATAATAATGGGAATTTGCTTTACAGCGCAACGAATATTGGAGCAAAATTTGATGCCAATTTTAATGAATACAAAAATAAACTACGCATAAATGAACAAATAAAGTTATCAAATATTATTTGTATTGACCAATATGGCAAAAAAAGAGAACTTAACCCAATTGAATATACTTTAGTTCCTTAATGATATTTAAAAAGTAAATTAACCCTTCAAGAGTAATGAAACGATGAAGCTCATTTCAAAAATACAAAGAAATAACTATGACATAGGCGAATTCTCTGATATTGGTATGCGAAATTTAGAAGATGTATATCAACTAATCGGAACATTCGACTGGAAAGCTCAAAGAGAGGCTTATAGCGTAATTGGTATTACCGGAGCAGGAATTTGTATTGAAAAAGAAAATACTTTTTTGAAAATTGGACTATATTACAATTACAAGTTTAGAGTATGGTATTACCATTTGGGTAGTAATTCTGTGTTTAGTGTCATCGTTCAAAGTATTGAAGAAGCATTGGAATATGTAAAATTATTTTATGAAAACGACTTAAAAATAACAAATGCCTTTCAAGAACAAAATAAGTTTCTGAAAAATTACAATGCACATTTTATTACTAATACATTTTATTACAAAATAAATAGCAAAAGAAAGAAGGACTATTTTTTATCTGTTTGCGGTTTTGGCGTTATTTTCAGTTTAATTTTCTTTGTACTTTTTGTGATATTTAGAGAAGAAGAACCATACTTTTTGTTAGCTATGTTTTTCATTTGTTGGCTTCCAAATTGGCTGATATATGCTCATTTTATTAGAAAAACCAAAGGGTATGCATTACAAATTTCATTAGGACAAGATGTTTTTTATTTCGGTAAATCAAATGCTATGGTTCCGTTTTCAAAAAAAGATATTGTTTCTATTACCGAATATGGTACAGCAAAGTATTCTAAGTTTTTGGAAGAATTTACAGTTTTGGAAATCTTAATGAATAACAATACTAAATTAATTATTCCGAATGCTCTAATAGAGGATTATGACTTAATGGGCAAGGTAGGCAAAATACAATATAGCCGAAAATTCAGACTTCCACGTATCAAGTATAATACCCTAATAGTTACTCCCACATAGGGGCATCATACCACATCATTGTCTTATTTATATCTTTTATCTTTTAAACATCGGTATAATAATGAAAAAGCAATGGTGTAATTTTTCGATTAGTTTTTTGGTACTCAGTTGTAGCTTGGTTTCTTTTGTAGCTATGGCACAACCTGCTATGGCGAGTACATTTACCTTAGTAAAATCAGAAAACAACATTAGCCTGTACGAGCGAGAGGTGGTGCACGCCAATATGAAGGTAAGAGAAGTAAAAGTGGAAGTAATCGTTAATGCATCTGCTAATGACTTGCTTGCTTTTTTGCAAAATAAAAAACAAATACGACAATGGAATACTAAAATAGAATATGTAGATATACAACCCGGCTCCGGATCTAATTGGATTACCTACACCAAAATAGACTTGCCCTGGCCCCTAAGCGACCAAGATATGGTGGTGCAATATCGTGTACAAACACCCCAAAACAACGAAGCTAATGTTACCTTTAAAAGCATTGAATGTAAATCTTTTCCCGAAAAAGAAAATACAAGTAGAGTACACCACGTGGCGGGTTCGTGGCAACTGATACCCATAAACGAACATTCGGCAAAAGTTATCTATTGCATACGTTCGGAGCGCAAAAGCAATATCCCCAAAGGCATCAGCGACCCTTTTATCAGAGATAACTTAATGCAGTCTATGAAAAATCTAAAAACCATTCTCGAAAAATGACATTCCTTTTCATTGTATGGCTTATCCGAAAAGTGCAACATCTCAGATTATTGAAAATAAAAAAATAGACCTTCTTCCATTTTTTATTATTGAAAAAGGTCTATTGAAAGTTAAGCAAACCAAGTAATTACACACTTCTGTTTATATCAAATGCTTCGAGTTCTTTGGCTACAGCAGTTAAGAAACTTGCACCAAGAGAGCCGTCAACTATTCTGTGGTCGTAGCTCAAAGACAGATACATCATGTGGCGAATAGCAATTACATCGCCATCTTCGGTTTCGAGTACCATAGGTCTTTTAACAATACTACCTACCGCAAGTATTGCTACTTGTGGTTGATTAATTATAGGTGTACCCATAAGACTACCGAAAGTACCTACATTAGTTAATGTAAAAGTACCACCCTGTGTATCGTCCGCTTTAAGTTTATTGTTTCGTGCAGCGTTCGCTAAGCCATTTACATCTTTAGAGATGCCCAATAAATTTTTGGTATCAGCATTTTTTATAACCGGAACTATAAGATTGCCACTTGGCAAAGCCGTTGCCATACCAACATTAATATCTTTTTTAACGATAATTTTATCGCCATCTACACTGGCATTTATCATCGGATATTTTTTTATGCAATTCACTACTGCTTCTATAAATATCGGTGTAAAGGTAATTTTCTCGCCATATTTCTGCTCGAATGCTTTTTTACTTTTATCGCGCCATTTTACAATATTAGTAACATCGCATTCGGTAAAGCTGGTAACGTGCGGAGAGGTGGCTTTGCTGCGTACCATGTGGTCGGCAATAAGCTTGCGCATTCTGTCCATCTCTATTACTTCTACATTACTACCATAATTACTGCCGCTACCCGAAGATGCAGGAGCAGGTGTTGGAGCAGGTGTTGGAGCAGGTGATTGTGCAGCCACCGGAGCTACTGGAGCAGAAGGTTGTGCTACAGGAGCAGCACCTCTATTGGCTACATAATTAAGTATATCTCTTTTGGTTACTCTGCCTTCGTTTCCTGTGCCGGCTATGTTTTCTAATTCGGCTAACCCTATTCCTTCTTTGGCTGCAATATTAAGCACTAAAGGAGAATAAAACTTATTACTACCACCAGTTGGATTGGAAGTAGCAACAGGAGCGGCCGGAGTAGGAGCTGCTGCCACCGGAGCACTTGGCGCAGGTGCTGCTACTGCAGGAGCAGGTGTGGGACTTGCCACTGCACTACCCGAAGCACTAATACGAGCTATTACAGTACCCACTGCCACTACATCATTTTCTTTAAAAAGTATTTCTGTAATAGTACCTTCACCTGTAGAGGGCACTTCACTATCTACTTTGTCTGTAGCAATTTCCAAAACGGTTTCATCTAACTTTACTGCATCGCCTACATTTTTGTGCCACTTTAATATGGTGGCTTCCATAATGCTTTCGCCCATTTTAGGCATTACTAAATCTATCGAAGACATATATTTTTTCTTAATTGTGTGATTAATGGCAAAAGTAACTATTATTGGCAAATTTGCAAATGCTTATCAATTATACCTTTTTGGGTTTAGTATAAAAACTTATCTTTGCCTAATCGTAATTAAATAATAGATTTTGGAATGAATAGGGCAATTACAAGCGAAGAAGCTAATGCTTATGCTACAAAATATACCAGTAATGAATCAGGTGTATTAAAAGAATTAAGAGAATATACGAAACAAAATGTACACGGCGCACAAATGATTTCCGGACATTTACAAGGTGCTCTTTTGGCTTCTATAAGTAAAATGATACAACCTAAAAATGTTTTAGAATTAGGCACTTACACAGGCTATGCCACCATTTGCTTAACGCAAGGATTAGCAGAAAACGGCACAGTACATACCATTGATAATGATGATTCACTAACAGCATTAAGAAAGGTTTATTGGCAAAAAGCAGGTTTGGAAGAAAAAATAAAATTACACATTGGAAAAGCAGCAGATGTACTTAAAGAATTAGACATAGTTTTCGACCTAATATTTCTTGATGCAGACAAAAAAAATTATGGAATATACCTCGATTTGTGTTTAGATAAAATGAATATTGGCGGTATAATAATAGCAGATAACACACTTTTTCATGGAGAGGTGTTAGTAGCAGATGCAGATAAAGGAAAAAATGCCAAAGCCATACATTCTTTTAACGAAAAGGTAAATAATGACGATAGAGTAGAGCAAGTATTATTACCCATTAGAGATGGCATAACCATCATTAGAAAAATAAAAAATTAAACTTTTAGTTTCTACAATATAGAATACTTTAAAATATAAATTATTACAAAAATGAAGCACATTACATTACTTATATTAGCAGCAATTTCTATTATTAATACATTTGCTCAAAATCAAAAAGACCCAAATGTAGAAGAATATATAGAGAAATATAAATATATAGCCATTACCGAACAGATTAGAACCGGAATACCGGCTGCTATAAAATTAGCGCAAGGCATACACGAAACCAATGCCGGAAAGAGCGAATTGTGTACTAATGCCAATAATCATTTTGGCATTAAATGCAAAAATACTTGGCAAGGACAAACTTACGCTTATACCGACGATGCCAAAAACGAATGTTTCCGTAAATACAATAGCGATATCGAATCGTATCACGACCATTCCGATTTTTTAAAAAACAATAAAAGATACGAACCTTTATTTGCTTTAGACATAACCGATTACAAGGCTTGGGCTACACAGCTTAAAGCATCAGGATATGCAACCAACCCAAAATACACACAGAGATTAGTAGAAACAATAGAACGATACGACTTACAGCAATACACACTTTTGGCGCAAAACAGAAATACACCTCAAAATGAGACGATTACTAAAAAAGTAGAGCAACAAAAAGTAGAGATTACAGAAGAAGTTGTACCAAAAGAAACCATTAAAAATGAAATTGCAGTTCAAAGTACCAATGCCAAATCGGGAGAAAATACCCCTACAGAAACTCACTATACCTTTAATAAATCTGACGATACGCAAATATCTATAGCAGCACAAAAAGCATATAACGATGAAGCCCCTGCTGCATTTTATGTAACCACAGAACGCAATGGTCTTAAAGGTTTTTATGCACGCAAAGGAGATGTACTGTTAGAGCAAGCTATTAAAAACAAAATCCGCTATGCCAAACTTTTAGAAATTAATGACCTAAAAGACGAAGCTTTACAACACGATATGTTTATCTATACAGAAAGAAAACACAAAAAAGGCATAACAGCTTCATATATAGTACAAAGCGGAGAAACACTTTCTCTCATTAGTCAGAAAACAGGAGTACAACTAAACACAATACGACAACTCAATAGAATAACAGAAGGATTCGAACCACTACCCGGCGAAAGAATTAACCTACAAGAGTCGAGAAATTTGGTACCTAAAGTAGTAAATGCTTCCGAAGTAAAAGTAGATGAAAGTGCCCAAAAAGTAACTACAATTAAAAAAGCTAACGAAAATGATTTTATTGCAACAAATAATACCGAAAAAATTGCTAACGAAGTAAATAATGCTACAACTGAAATTAAAAACGAAACTCAGAATACCATTAATGAAAGAGAAACTGCTAATGTTGCTTCTGAAGTTAAAAAAGTAAATATTGCCGATGAGCCTGCAATAGAAGATATTATAGAAAGCGAACGTAACACAAACTCAAATAATACTACGGCTACGCCACAAACTACTACCGAAGAAGAAGACGAAAACCTAACGCCATTTGAAAAGTTAAGAAAGCACATGGATAAAACGGTGCAAAACTCAAGTAAGAACACATCTAATTCGGGGAATGGTAGCAATAAGCCGAACAGAACCGAAGAAGAAAGTTTTGTAACCACACCTGCAAAACAAAATACCAATGTATCGGCAAATAACGGCAATAATACTACTAATAAGAAAACAACCAATACTACTGCTAAAGCCAAAACACATAAAGTACAAAAAGGAGATACTTTATCTAAAATAGCAGATAAATATAAAGTTTCCGTAAACCAATTAAAACAATGGAATGGACTTAAATCCAATAACATTGCTGTAGGGAAAGTGCTCAAAGTGAGTGCGTAGTAGACTGTCTCTTAATAGTGTAATAAAATAGCCAATGGCATAAATTATGGTTGTTGTAAAGTCCTCGAATTTTAAATTACCATTAAACCAATTTGCATTATTTAATTCAATATTAACTTGAGTATAAATCAAAAAAACATTATTTTTACCGCTCTAAAATTTTAATGAACATGAACAAAATAATTTTGATGCTTGGATTAGGTTTGGCATTAGTATCTTACTCTGCACAAGCGCAAAAAAGCAAATTAACCGAAGCCAAGAAAGCACTAAACGAAGCTAACGAAGCCTTACAAAACGACGAAAACAAAGCAGCAGAAAAAATGCAAGAAGCCCAAAGTGCTATCACAGACGCATTAAACAATGATGCAACCAAAAATTTAGGTGAAACTTGGTTACTAAAAGCAAGAATTTATTTAAGTATGCAAACAATGGAGTCTTTCCAATACGAATCTCCATATAAAGAAGGTGCAGAAGCATTAAACAAAGCCATAGAATTAGACCCCAAAATTTTAAAAAACAAAGATTTACCACAATTACAAGCCACTTCAGGATACGGCTATTTCTTTGACGCTACCAGAGATTTCGATGACCAAAAATACACTTCAGCAATCGAGAAATTTAACGGCAGCCTTAGCAATTGGGGAGAAAATCAAGATGCAAGATTTAAAGATTTAGCTTGGGTAGATACTCTACGCGCTAATGCTAAACTTTATAGAGCTTTAGCTTATTACTATGCCGAAAACGATGCTAAAGCAGCTTCTGAATTAGAATTGATGAAAAATGACAAATATAATTCTCCCGAAAATATAGTAAATGCGTATGTAATTTTAGCAAGCAGTTACGATAAATTAAAAAGAAGAAACGAACAAATTGCTACTATTGAAGAAGGAAGAAAAAAATTCCCTCAAGATGCTAATTTACTCAATGCAGAAATAAATTATTATATAGATACAAACGAACCCGATAAAATTGTTACTAAATTAGAAGAAGCAATTGCTAAAGAACCTTCTAATCCACAATATCCGTTTAACCTCGGTCTTATATATAGCCAAATGGCTAATCCCGAAAAAGGAGAAAAACCTGCAAACGCAGAAGATTTAGAGAAAAAAGCAGAAACACAATTTAATAAAGCATTATCTATGGCAGGTGATAACCCTTCTTACAATGCCTTATTAGCCATTCACTTTTTTAACCAAGGTGTAGAATTGAACAAAAAAGCAGATAAATTAGGCAGCTCCAATGCTGATATTGCATTATCCAACCAGCTTCTCGAAAAAAGAGATGTACTATTTACTAAAGCATTACCATTGTGCGAAAAAAGTGCTTCCCTATTTGAATCTAAAGGGTTGAGAAAAATGAGTGGGGAAGAGAAAAACACCTATTACAACACCTTAGATGCTTTGGCAAGAATTTATACAGTGAACCAAGAAGTAGAAAAAGCCAAAAATACTAAAGCGAAAAGAGATGCTATTAAATAATTTTTAAACTTCACACATACCATTTAACCGTCTGCAATTTCGTATTCAGACGGTTTTATTTTTATAACTACCTTCGTACTTTCTTATATCAAGAACATTTAAGCTAAACAACAATGAATACTGTACATTATCAAAATTGGGGACTAATAGAATACGGCGAAGCATTTGCTAAACAAGAAAGTATAATGCAAAAAGGATTAGATATAAAATCAAAAACATTTGCAACAACCGACAGTCAAGAATTAATGGAGCCAATAGAAAACCATTTGATTGTTTGTACCCACCCTCACGTATATACATTAGGAAAAAGTGGCGCAATGGAAAACCTTTTGGTCAATAATAATTACTTAAAAGAACTCGGTGCCACATTTTACAAAACCAATAGAGGAGGAGATATTACCTATCACGGTCCAGGGCAATTAGTAGCATACCCTATACTCGACTTAGAGCAGTTTACTACCGATTTAGGTAAATATATGCGTAATCTCGAAGAAGTTATAATCAGAACCATTGCGCAATATGGCATTGTAGGAGAAAGACTGCAAGGTGCTACCGGAGTGTGGTTAGATACAGACATTCCAGGAAAAGCAAGAAAAATATGTGCTATGGGCGTACGTAGTAGCAGGTGGATTACAATGCACGGATTGGCTTTAAATATGAACACAGACCTTAACTTCTTTAATTTAATTGTTCCCTGTGGCATTAGCGATAAAGGTGTAACTTCTATTGCTAAAGAATTAGGTAATCCAGTAGATGAAAGCGAAGTGTTAGCTCATTTTTTAGAAAAATTTAAAGAGGTTTTTGAAGTAGCAATTGACTAAATATTTCACAAAATAATGCCAACAAACACACTGCCATTCGATTATTTGATAGAAACTATCTATGCCGAGAATGGGCAAATTCCTTTGTTGCAATATCATCTTAATAGACTACAGCACAGTTGTAGATTATTACAACTTTCCGATAAATATTTATCTTTAGAAAAAATAAAAATTACCTTAATAGCAACAGCCCAATCTACTGCATATACTTCAGCTTTTAAAATAAGATTAGCTGTATCAATAAAGAATTGTAATCTTACCGAATTACAGATACAAACCGAAGCAATAATACCATTTCAGGAAACGATTGCTGTTAATATTTTTCATTATACCAACAAAAAATCACTCAATTTTTCTCGATTTAAATCTAATGACAGAGCATTGTTTAACGAGCTTATTACAGCAAGACAAAATACTCATTTTAACGATACAGTTTTAATAAACGAACAGGGATTTGTTTCCGAAGCCACTATTAGTAATGTGTTTATATTACAATCTGGCGAATGGCTTACACCACCATTGCAAGATAGATGTGTAGAAGGAGTGATGCGAAATTATTTACTACACCATACAAAAGAATTGGGTATCCAATGCAAAGAGCAATCTTTTACGTTTGAAGATTTATATAATGCAGAAGAAATATTTCTGACAAATGCTGTTAGAGGTTTAATGCCGGTGTATTTGTTAGAAGACAAAAGAATAACAACAATCCAAAGCCTTAGTTTGTCTAAACGAATTAATGATGCGGTTTTTGAAGCGGGAAGTTGATGATTTATATCCACGATGCCCACCCGCAAAAGCAATAAAATTTACCTTAATGTAACCTTTTTTATTATTTCTTCATTGGTGGTATGATTGTTTATTTTAAGGATATACACCCCGGAAGCTAAGTGTTCGATGTTTATAGCTGTAGTATTTTGATTTATTTTTTCATTTTTAATTAATCTGCCTACATTATCATAAAGCCTATAACTAATATCCGTATAAGCTAAGTTGTACCCATGCTTTATGTATAGATTGTTTTTTGCAGGATTAGGGTAGATGAGCAAGCCATCTATGGGGGTTTCTCCGTCTTTTTCTATTAGTTTAAAATTAGCATTAGAAATGTCGAAGAAAATATTTTCGTGTCCTTTTACTTTTACTCTTGCTTTATTACTTGTTGCCATATTGGGAACGGTAACCATTGCACTGCCTGTATTATCTACTGCTGTTGCTAATACTATAGGGTATGTATAGCCACCGTCTATAGATAAATAAATATCCACTTTACTACAATTAATTGGGCTGTTTTGAGTGTTGGCGACATTCCACTTTATTTCGTTGAGGGTATCTATCTTTAAGAAATGAGAGGAGGAATTAGGGTAGGTTACTATAAATGGCTCTCCGGTATCTATTACTTCTACTTTTAAGGAGTCTTCTGTTAGGAATATTGCCCCCCAATTATTATCCATTTTTCTTACTAATAATCTAAAATTGAGTTTTCTGTTTACATTAGAAATTCTTTCGCCCAAAAACGAATATTTATTTACAAGGATAGAATCTAATCTTGGAAATACTCTTATCCCTGTAGTATCAGCCTTGTAACTTCTAAATGATGGTCCGGAATTAAAATTGGCACTAAGATTTTCGTTTTTTCTAAAGTCTCCTAAATTCCACTGAAACCAGTTGTAATAATTTGTTTCGTCTATTTGTGGTGCAATTAGTTCAAATGCAGTTTTGGCAGGTATATAGTAGGTTTGGTCTATAGAAAAAGGAGAGGGAGGAGTATGTCCGCTAAGCGTGGTACCACAGCTCGATTGTGTATTTAAGTGAATTAATATTTCTCTTATAGAATTAGCGTGAAAATAATCGTTGCTGTTTCTTTGGAGGTTATTAGCTCCGCATAATCCAGCATAACCCATAATGGTACTACCACTGCCAGGCTCAAATGCTGATGCAAACTCTTCGTTAGAACAATTGTTTTGTGTATGCTCTGCTCCAAATTGATGTCCCATTTCGTGTGCTACATAATCTACATCGTAAGGGTCGTCGTAGGGCTCATCGCTACCTGTAACGCCTTGGGCTTTAATTGCATTTACGCATACAGAATTAATACTTGCCAAACCACCACCACCGGTACTGAAGATATGACCTATATCATAATTATTTATCCCTATTCTGCTATTTGTAACAGATTGATTTTGCATCAACATTAGGCTGGCATTGTAATTATTAAACGGGTCGGAAATTGATGATAAAAAAATAAGTGTGTCGTTATTTGCTACTAATTGCATAGTTACCGCCAGCTCTCTTTCGTAAATGCCATTTACTCTGTTCATTGTAGTTGCCATTGCGCTAAGCACACCTGCTTTTGTAGGTAACGCACCATCTACCGCAACAGCATACTCGCCTGTACAAGAAAGAGCTAATCTGTACCGTTTGCGTTGGCTACCGTGTTGCAATTGTGGTTTAGATTTGGGTGGGTTTATTTCAATAATTTCATCAGTTATTAACTTTGTATCATTATTAACGTCGCATTGGTGTCTGTTGGTTTGCACAAAATCTCTTTTGTAATAAGCTATATAATCTATTTTGTTTTTGTCAAGAGTAATAATATATGAATTGTCTTCGTCAAATACCATTGCATTAAATCCGTGTGTAGTCCATTCAGCTTTAATGGTAATGTTTGGGTTTGATTTTAAGTATCCATTATAGGTTTTAATTTGTGGATATTTTATTTTTAGTTCCGGTGATAATAGTTCGTTTTCTTCGAGAATAAATACTTGTTCGTTACCATTGGGCGTGGGTAAAGTAATAGATTTATTTATTGAATAGAAAAGAGCATTCGTTAAAGAAACCGTATCTACCGTAAAAGAAAAAAAGTGTTCTATTTTGGCGTTATGATGTTGCACACTACCATTGTACCATATTTTATTTTGAGCAAAATTAATTTGTATGGCAAATAGAAAGAATAAAGATAGTGTTATTAGAAAATTTTTTGTTTTCATTTAACTGTTTTTATAATTGGTTTTTAAAACCTTGGGCAATTATATCCATTCCTATTTATAGACCCTGGGTCATAAAGCCCTTGATAAATAAGAGAAAGTTCGAAAGCTCCGGAACCTCTAATGGCTTGTTTGGCGGCAGACATAGTTATATCTACAGTACCCGTTAGTCTTAATTTATTCCATTCGAAACCCGCTAAAGTTACTAAAGCATCTCCTACTCTATAATATGCACCTACATAAAATATACTTGGTGCATTGTCTAAATTATTAACGTTGTATGCAAATTGAGAACCCATTACCAATTCCGATGCTTTTCGTTGATAGGTGTAATAAATAGCAGGGTGAGCAATCCATTTTTCTGATATTTTGCCTATAATTTCGAAGTTACCTGTTGGGCGCATACCTAATTTATTGTCTTGTCTATAAAATGACTCTACAGGTCTATTGATATGAAGCATGCCTACGCCTACTTTTAAAAACAATTCTTCGCTTGGAAAATAAGAATAGTTAACGCCGGCAGTTACATCAGGGTAAGTGGTTTTTTGTACTGAATAAGTTTCACCGTTGGATAAATCTCTATTAAACGTAAAATCGTCCCATTGTAAGTCATAAGAAAGTCTGTTGAAATCTACACTCCTTTGTACATAAGCAACTCCCGCTCCGGCAGAAATCATACTATACTCTCCCATTTGTACGTGATAGGCTAACATAACATCAACTTTAGTAAGCGACAATATTCCATCTCCTGCTCTGTCATTAAAAACTCCAGCTCCAATTCCCATCCAGTTAGTATTATTGGAGTTACGCATCAGTTGAAAGTCTCCATAAGCAGAAAATGTATTAAAAGGCACAGGAATGCTTTTCCATTGAGTACGATAATTTACCCCTACACGATAATCCGACTCGGGCATTAAAGCCGCATTAGCCGGGCTAAGGAGTAAAGGTGCATTGAAAAATTGAGAAAAATGTAAACCTTGAGCTATAACGCTATTGCTACATAATATTGTTATGCAAATTGTGTATAGAGTTATTTGTAGATTCTTAAACATACTACCACTATTTAGATTGTTCTTTTTTGCATTTTAACATAATTACATTATTCCCAGTATAAAATTAAAATGCCAAAATTTCAATATTTCTCAAATTATATTTTGCTAAGTTAAGTAATTTAATAATGCAAAGTATGGTTTTTATTTTTTTACAATTTAAAATAAAAGTTTAGACCAAATTTCATTTTAATAAAATATATATTTAATTTTGCGTGCACCAATAATATCATGTTAAATATTTTCTTAAAGCAAGAGTGTCAACTCAAACACAATTACCATACGTATAAAACTATCTTGATGAAATTAAAAAATACTATTGTTACAAATTTACTTTTCTCGTTTTTTATTATTTCTACAACCATTACACGTGCTCAAGTATCCGGTAGTACGCTAACCGAAGACTCTGAAAAGACTATTTCAGGAATAAAAACAACGGTATCTGAGAATTTGTTAATTGGACCCAATGCCAAAATAGAGATTAATGGAGAATGGCATATATACAGTAAATATATCTTCATACATCCGCAAGCAGAGATTAATGGTGATGGTAGCTTATTAATCCATAATGCAATTGATGCTGGAGGTGTAGGGGGCACAACAATATTAGACGCAAATGGTAATAGAATCAATACAACTATAGTTAATGCTAATAATACTGCAATTAGCTTAAGTAATGTCCACCTACCTTCGGATTTAGATAATACGGCATCGTGGAATACAGCAAGTCCTGCATCTTCTAAAACTATTTTTCATTCTTCCTCTTTAGAGGTAGGTAGTAATTTAAATTTATCTGTAAATGGAGCTAATATTTTACTCAACGATAGTGCAGCAATAGGATTACCTAATCATAGTCAAGGAAATTTAATTATAGATACCAACGGTAGCATTACTAATTTTGCTACCAATAGAATGATTTCTACTAATAATTCGACATATAGCACTGTACAAAAAAAATATCCATTAAATACCGATACTTCCTTTCTCTTCCCTATTGGTATTAGCGCCGGAGACTATACGCCCGCAACTTTATTTACTTCGGGAGGTAATCTATCCATAAGTATCACAAATTATAATTCTGCAGATGCTCCATTTATACACGAACCTGAAGAAGGAATAGATAGAATTTGGTATATTAACAATACGAGTAACAATATAGATTCAATAATACTACAGCATAATAGTCCATTAACCAACGGAACTCTATATACAGACACCAATGGATTTATCACACAATATGATGCTATTTTAGACTCTTGGTCAAGTTTCTCTTTGTCTGGTTACATGTCTGCAGGAGTTCATAGCACAAGCGAAATAACTGCAACAGAATTAATCCTTACCAAAACCAGTGATGCCTTTACTCCTTTACCTATAACATTACTTAGTTTTACTGCTCAAAAAGCAATGAACACATCTGTACTACAATGGAGTACAGTAAATGAAAAAAACAACAAAGGATTTTATATTCATAAAAGTAAAGATGCTACAAAATGGGAAAACATTGGCTTTGTAAATTCTTTATCAGCAAATGGGAATAGTGGCAACCATATCCTTAATTATCAATTTGTAGATAACAAACCTACAGAAGGTTTAAACTACTACAAACTACAACAAATTGATTTTGATGGTACATCTTCTTACAGTACAGTAGAGAAAGTTTATTTTGACAATATAGATACGCAAATTGAAATTTACCCAAACCCTACTCAAAATGATGCCGTTTGGTTAACAGGATTAAATGCTAATGAAACTATTTTAGTTATAGACATTTCAGGAAAAATAGTTGTAACTCATAAAGCAGACAAAAAGAAAGAACAATTAAACCTTTCTCAACTTGCAGAAGGGGTATATAATATACAAATTATAGAAGAAGGCATCAATAAGTGGAATTCTAAATTAATAAAAACCAAATAATATACTTAATCATTATACACCAAAATTTCAATCTTTAAAACTAAATGAAAATGAATAAAATTAAACTAATTGCAGGTTTAATTGTGTTGTTTCAATTTAACTTGACACATGCACAAGACAAACTAAAAGACGGAAGTATCATAAGCCCTAATTTACCAAATGCAGATGCAATATTAGAGTTAGAGAGTATCAACAAAGGATTACTATATCCAAGAGTAACATTAGATTCATCTGCATTATCAGCACCCTTAACTAATCACGTAGAAGGTATGGTTGTATATAATACTGCAACTATTAAAGATGTAACACCAGGATTTTATGCCAATAATGGTACCCGGTGGAATCGATTAATTACTACTGATGATGAAAACAACCTGAGCAACATATTGAAGCATTTAGAGGATATGGGGTTATTGAATTATGATCACACAGATGTTATTAACGGATATTACAATACTACAGGTTCATTTGTAAATAATGACCATTACAGAACCACAGGTCTAATAGAAGTACGAGACGAAGAACTAATTTATGCAACCGCAGCTTCGTTAATTCCTGCGCCGGCAATTGCCCCTATAGCTTACTTCGATAGTAATGAAAATTTAATTTCGTTTAGTTATACAGTAGGGAATAATATAATTGTGTATCCACCTGTCGGAACAAGATACATTGCATTATCTCAGTCTCAGCATTACAACCCACCACTTAGATTAAAAAGATTTGGTGCCATAGGCAGATACTACGATGATTTAGAAAACATCTCAGCAAATACAGCTAATCATACAGCTAATTCATTTTACGAAACTGGTTATAATTTCAGAAGAAAACAAAATACAATAACCGCTACAAATTATGGTATAATTTATGCCGGACAAAGCAATATGTTAGGAAACATACCAGCAGGACAGCTCTCTACTTTTGGATTAAGCAGTACAAGTACTACAGCTCAATTGTACAATCCGAGTACTAACTCATATTCAACTTTTAACATTGCCGGAAACTGGGGAGTATGGTGGCCTCTTACATTACAATTAGAAAGTAGTTTACCCGTACCTGTAAGAGCATATTTTAAAGCACAAGGCAGCTCATCTCTTTGGAATATGAGCCATTGGAATCCGGCGAGTAATAATTTAGGTTCCTTAGGCAATGTATTAGCTGCTAATCTAAAAGACAACATAGAGACTTTTACCAATATTAATTACAAATGTATGGTTTGGATACAAGGAGAACACGATGCCAATATACCATATAACGCACAATACTACCAAAACCTTAAAAATTGGATTGCATTTGTTCGTGGCGTAGTTGAAAAACCAGATTTAAAAGTAGTAATTGTAGGTATGCATAAAGACCAAATCTATTACAATCAAATAGTAAGAGATGCGCAAGTACAAGTAGCCAACGAAGATGACAATGTGTACTTTATTAATCCGGATACAATGACATGGTCTCACATTGGAGATAACATTCACTATTCGGGGCAGTACAACGTGAATTTAGCGAATATCATTTTTAATTTAATTAAGAATTTTTAAATTAAAACAACCATCTCGCAAAACTATAATTACTAATACATTCTATTGCTACTTATGTGCATTTGCTTTAAAATAGATTGTCGATTGGTAGCTAATATTTTATGTTTTAGCTACCAATTTTTCGTCGAAATACGCTATGCAATATCAAGAAAATAAGCGCGGTAATGTACATTTTTCGCTAATCTAAATATTACAATAAAACTTTTTGGAGAAAATTTGAAAAAGGCCCTACCCTACTCTGGGGTTGTTTAATAACTAACATATCACAAGTACAATTCCCTACGGTTTATTTCCGAGTAATTTGCAGCATTTCCCTATAAGTATCTGCCCAATCCGCATACTCTACTGAAGTCCCTAAAGTGTAATTATGAAAAATAGAAATAAACATTCCTCCATTTTGTTTTACTGCATACACCAATCGCTCCCACTCTTGGAGTGTTTCGGCTCTGCTCTGCTGTTGATAAAATAATGAAGTAGCTTCCATAAATATAAATGGAAATACACGCAAATCTGTTACTCTATCTTGCAATACATCGAACCAGAAAAAACTATTAGAAGTTCCGGCTCTAAAACCATTATCGGTAGCATAGCCCATACTATAATCTTCTTTTATGCCGGATTGTAACAATCCCCGATAAGTATCGGGAAGATAAAATTTAATAAAATGTTGTCTGCTTTTTGTAATTTCTTGTTGCGATATTTTGTGCAATAACTGTATTTCGCTTTGTAAATATTCTATTGCATTGTGTGTATAGTAAGAAGGATGGATTCCTAAGGTATATTTGGCTGCAAGCTGCTTTACAAAATCTTGCATTGCTACATTTTCTATTGGCGTATTTTTATCAAAATTCGTTTTTTGTTTTAGAGAAAGAATAAAAAATAATGGTTTTAAATTATGCTCTTGGTGTAAATTATCTAAATACGGAAATGAAAAATACGGGTCAGCAACAGAATTATTTAGCGTTTGTAATCTTTGTTTTATTTTAGAAAATTTAAACCGTGTAATATCTTTAATAATACCCCCTGCATTTTCTTTAAATGTTTTGTTTTTGTATGCCCAAACCATATCTACATCGTAAGTAGGCAAAAAAAGAAACTGCTTAGGGCTTATTGATAAATTAAATTTTTTACTTAAAATTTCGCTTATTTTTTTTATCCAAATATCTACTACGGGGCTTTGTAAAAACGAAAATTTATGTGCTACGGAATATTTGGCTTGATAGCGTTCGTGCTTGTCTTTAGGGGCAGGAAAATACTCTTCGTATCTACTAATTAGGAAAAAAACTGCCGCAAAAAAATCGAAAGGAATTTCTTTGCCGGGTTGGTTATAGAATATTATATCGCTGTGCTTCCACCTGTGGTAACGAATATCTATCTTACTATTTACACTTTGTTCAAACAATAATGTTTCGGGACAAATATGTATTTCGTGTTGCAGTATTGGATGTGTAGTGTAATTTATTTTAGCTGCATTCTCCTGAAAATACAAATCTATATCATCGGTAAGTCTATAGCTTAACTTTAATTGCTCATTAAATATCCAATCCAAAACATAACGAAGTCTGTTGGAGTGTTGCGGACTATAGATTAATATTTGGTAAGACATCAATCAAAAGTAGAAAATAAAAAACTAATACCGAATAGGATATGCAGATTATTTCTTCCTAAAGTAAATCCTTATTGGCACTCCTTTAAAATTAAAATGACTTCTGAGTTTGTTTTCTAAAAAGTTCTTGTAGGGAGTTTTTATTTCGTTGGGGTGGTTAGAGTAAAATGCAAATGCCGGATTTTGCGTTGGTAATTGCATTACAAATTTTATCCTAACTGTATGCCCTCTATACATTGGTGGTGTATAGCGTTCTATCTCTTTTAGTAATATATCGTTAAGCTGCGAAGTAGTAATTCTTCTTCGTTTATTTTCGTTTACATCTAAAGCTAATTCTATTGCTTGATAAATTCTTTTTTTCTCTTTTGCAGAAATAAACAAAACCGGAACATCGTCAAAAGGTTTTAATTTTTCTTTCAAATGTCTTTCATAATCTCTTGCAGTATTGGTTTCTTTTTCTTCTACCGCATCCCATTTATTTACCAATACCACTATTCCTTTTCCTTTACGGGCAGCAAGGCTGAAAATGTTAATATCTTGAGCCGTAATGCCATTTACTGCATCTATCATCATCATACACACATCGGCTTCGTCCATTGCTTTTATAGCACGGATTACGGAGTAAAATTCAAGGTCTTCATTTACATTTTTCTTTTTGCGCAATCCTGCAGTATCTATCAGTATAAATTCTTTGCCAAAAGCATTGTAATAAGTATGAATAGTATCTCTCGTAGTACCTGCAATATTAGAAACAATGCTTCTTTCCTCTCCTACTAATGCATTAAGCAAAGTAGATTTTCCGGTATTTGGCTGACCAATTATTGCAATTTTGGGAATGGGATTTTTAGGTCTTTGTACCTTTATCATTTCACCGTTTTCATCTTCTACTTCTATCCATTCCATTTCTTCTGGCTGCACTTCTTGTCCTTCGGGGATAAGGCTCGTAACTATATCCAACATATCGCCGGTACCACTTCCCGAAATAGAAGAAATAAATGCGTAATGCTCAAAGCCAAAAACATAAAATTCGGTAGCGTCTAAATGCCTTTCGTTATTATCTACTTTATTGACCACTACAATAACCGGCTTACGGCTTCTGCGAAGTATTTCAGCCATATCGTCGTCTAAATCGGTAATGCCTGCCGTTACATCTACCACAAATAATACAGCGTGCGCTTCTTCGATGGCAACAAGCACTTGTTTGCGGATTTCTTTTTCGAAAATATCTTCAGAGTCGCTTACAAAACCACCGGTATCTATAAGATTAAAATGCTTGCCACTCCAATCGGCAACGCCATACTGTCTGTCGCGGGTAACACCGCTAAAATCATCTACAATAGCCTTACGCTCTTCTAACATACGGTTAAAAAGCGTGGACTTTCCTACATTGGGTCTGCCTACTATTGCTACTGTAAATCCTGCGGTTTGTATCATATCTCTTCTGATATTTTCATCTCTATTATTTTGCAAAAGTAGATAAATAAAACTACATAACGTATGCGGAATTTAAAGCAGATATGCTTTAATAAAATTAGGAAATAATAATTAGGAATTATCCACCTACTATAACTTTCAGCTTTTGTTTTAGTATTTGATAATGAAATTCCTTATTGCCGGAAGAAATATAATCGCCATCTATCTGTAAAGATGTATCTTCTTTAGGAATAATACTTAATTTGCTTGCCCGATAATGATGCACAAATTTACTCGTAAATAATTTGCCGCTAAATGCTTTTAATGCTATCCCCAAAGATTGCAAAATGGAAAATTTTTGAATAACTACTATTTCAAAAACACCATCTTTGTAGTCTGCTAAGGGGGCTATTTTAAAATTGTAACCAAACTGTTCGGTATTAGCCACCGAAACTATAAAAGTTGCTTTACAATCTATTTGCTTATCGTCAATATAAATACTGCAATCTTTATGTTTGTAATGCCATAAACTTTTAATGGTTATTAATACATAATTCCAAAATCCTCGCCCTTTGCTTTGTGCAAACTTTTCTGCTACTACGGCATCAAAACCAATGCCTGCATTGCTTACAAAAATATTACCATTTACTTTTCCTAAATCTATGTACTCTGTTTTTTGTTGTTGGATAAGCTGAATAGCTTTTGGCGTAGATAAAGGTATTTTTAAGGAACGAGCTAAACCATTTCCCGAGCCTTTGGGTATGATAGCTAAAGTTAAATTAGTATCGTACATTCCTTTGATTACATCATTTACAGAACCATCGCCACCAACGGCTACCACAATGTCAAAGCCATTTTCGGCAGCTTTTTGGGCTAATTCGGTACCGTGTCCTTTGTATTGAGTTTGTTGTATAGAATAATCGAATCGACTAAAGTCGAGATGTTTTTCTATATCCTTTTGCAATCGCTTTTGTCGGTCTGTTCCCGATTTAGGATTAATAATGAATAATATTTTGGTTGTAGAAGACAAGACAATGATTAATTTACAGCTTTAAGGCTAAGGTCGAGACTAACCGCCTGATGGGTTAATGCGCCAATCGAAATAAAATCTACTCCCGTAGCGGCATACGATTCTATATTATCCAAATTAATACCACCCGATGCTTCCGTTTCCGCTACACCATTAATTAATTTTATGGCATCTATAATCCTTTCGGGACGGTAATTATCGAGCATAATCCTATGTACGCCACCGGCATCGAGCACTTGCTGTACTTCATCGATGTTGCGGGTTTCTACTTCTATTTTTAAATCTAAATTATTATCTGCAAGATATTTTTTGGTAAGAGATACTGCAGCAGCAATACTTCCGGCATAATCTATATGGTTATCTTTAAGCATAATCATATCGTACAAGCCAAATCTGTGATTATATCCGCCACCGATTTTTACCGCTTCTTTTTCTAAGCTGCGTAACAGTGGAGTGGTTTTTCTGGTATCTAAAATTTTAGAAGAATAGTTTTTTATTTTTTGCACGTAAGTATTGGTAAGTGTAGCAACGCCGCTCATACGCTGCATACAGTTTAGTGCGAGTCTTTCTCCTTGCAGTATGGTATGTACCGATGCTTCTATTTCAAAAGCAATTTCGCCATTACTAATGCTATCGCCATCTTGTTTGTAAAAAACAATTTTAGATTCTGGCTCTAAATACTGAAAAACTTCTTTAGCAATGCGTAATCCGGCGATGATGCCATCTTGTTTAATTTTCAGCACAGCTTTTCCTCGCTCATTTTTTCCGATACAAGCTAATGTAGAATGGTCGCCGTCGGCAATATCTTCTTTCAGTGCTAAAGCTATAAATTCTTTGATGTCCACAAGGATAAAAATTTAAATTAATTGGCAAAGATATAGATAAAAAGATAGGTGTAGCAATTGGAAAATATCGTTAATAATGAAAATAAAAAAATATTTTGCGTTAGGTTTTAATTTTCTCTTTTAATGTGCTTGAGCTGTGTAATAATGGAGTCTCGTAATACTTTTTTTATTTTCAATCCATTACTGTCAAAATATTTTTTATGGGTATAATTAAAACTAGTATCATAACACGTATAGTAAGTAATAGCAGAATCTATAATATTATTAGAATAGTAGTAATTGTCAGTTATTTGAATAATCATTCGCTCTTTTTCATTTTTAGAAAGTTCTAAAAAATTTTTAAAACTAATTGCATTACTTACTTTTTTAGTTAATTTCCCAATTGCATTATATTCATAATTTGTAATACTATTGCCTTCTTCATTTTTAAAAAAAGAAAAGATTAATCTTCCTGTAGAATCAAATTGATATTTGTAGAAATATGAACTATCTCCATAATCTGTAATGTAATAACTATAAAGCAATAAACTGTCTTCAACAAACTTATGTACAATATTATGCAATTTAATATAATTAGGACCAAAAAAGTGTTCATTTAATGAATGAAGGCTATCATATTCATAAGTGTATGTACTTCCTCCCAGCGTACTAAAATAATCATAAAGTATGTTTCCATTTTTGTCGTACACGTGATAAGCGAATGTATCAGAATCGCCGAAGTTTAACATTGGATTAGAAGAAATAGAATACATAGTATCAATATTATTGGCTGCAATATATTCTTTTTCAACATTGGGAATTTGCAAATCGGTAATTTTAAGCGTAGATTTTTTATACTTAAAACCCATAAACATACAAAGCAATAATAAGTATTGATATTTCATTTGCACACTTTTTCTTTAAACATAACATTACAAACTTAATGTTTTCTATTCATTAAACCTCAATTTCACACATCGTTATTTTTCAATAAATTTCTATGAAATGCTAAATATTTTTTTCTCTTATCATTTAAGATTGACGTTTCAAGTTGATAGTTTTTCCAAAATTCTTTTACATCGTCAGAAATCCTCGTTGAGAATATCATTTTACCTTCGTCTGTAAATGAAATGTATTTCAAATCGAATAATGAATCTATTGTTCTGCTTAACAATAATCCGTTATTCGGGTCGTATGCTTCTGTTTCGTCAGATTGGATAAATGGTTTTATATGACTTGCAATAAGAACAGGATATGACAATCTTTCTAAAACACACAAAGGTTTTCCGTAAATTTCTTCACATTCTTCTTGTAATTGATTTTTGTATAGTCGGTGCAAATATGGGTCACGTTTTTTTACTATTAAAGTTAGGTCTTCGTCAAAAATTTGTTGGGCATCTTCTTTGAAATACAAATCATCATTTACAAAAACCAAATCGTCTAACTTCCCAAGAAGATTATATAAATAGCCAATTTGGTTGTATTTTCTATTGATAAATCCGATATTTTTCGCTTCTTGAACATATTCTTGTAACTCTTCTTCCGCAATAAATGTATTGTCGTATGATGCAATATCTACCAACATCAAAGCAATTATTTCTTCTTTTGAAAGTTTACCTTTTTCAATCAAAGTTTGAATCAAAAAATTGATTTGTTTTATTGAAGAATCGTTGTTTACGGCTCTGTTAAAACTCGAATTTGAGTAAACAATTTTAGAAAGTAATGTTTCTCTTTTCTTGTTTGTTCTGACTTCAATATATTCCTTCGCTTGTGGGTGATATGACAACAAAAATGAATTGATAAATCCCATTTTTACCAATTGGTTTATTGATTTACGAATGGAGATTAAATTGATTGAATTTACTTTTCCAACTTCTATTTGTAATCGGGAATACTTATCTTCAGAATAGGGGTCAGCTTTGTTCTTATCAATAAAATTGATACAAACAGCAAGTGTGTCTAAAAAATTTTTACCGTTATAGTCCGTAAAAGCATTGGTCAACTTCCAATATTCTTCATAGTTCTGCTGTGTCATAAATTTTCTTGGTATTTTCTTGACAATGCTCATTCTTTACAATGAACAAAAACTCTTTATTCGCTTCCTTTTTCCCTTTTCCTGTTATTTGATAATTATGTTTTCTTTCAATTACTTGTACATTGTCAGCGTATTTGTTTAACAAATAAAGTAATTCTTCTCTGCTTGGATAAGATGAATTATTGTAACTCAAAAACCAATATTTAAAGTTTTTTAATTTTGAAAACAATTTATCAAAAAGCAAAACCGCTTCACTTTTGCTCACAAAATTATTTTCAAATGGTTCTGTTGGGGCTGATGCAATAAAATCGTCTATCAAGCCGTAAAAACCGAAATAATTGTTCATTGTTCCTGTGTATGGTGGGTCAAGATAAATAATGTCAGCTTTTACATTTTCAATCAAATTAAAAATATCATCATTGTAAGCAATGTTGTTTTTTCTGTTATCAAAAATTGCGTTGTTGTATTCGTTTACATTTTCAAGAAAATGGTGTTTGAATGATTCATTGTGATACGCTCTTTTGCGTTTGTATTTTTGATAACTGTATTCTTCATCTCTTAATTGAACAATTTTATCCCAATTCAATGTGAAGCGTGAATACGGCATTTTGCGAATCATCGCTCTACGCATAAGTGCAAATGCTAATGATTTTTTTTCTTCCGAATCTAATTTCTTAATGTTGCTTCTATATAAATCTAATTCTTTGCATTCTTCGGGAAAGAAAAAAACATTTGAATAATTATGAAACATAAAACCCTCAAAAGGTTTTCCACTGAAAATGAGTTCAATATCATTTTTGCCTAATAAGGTTTGGTTGTTCTGGATTAAAGCATTTGCAATGTGATAATTTACCTTCAAAATGTCGTTCGTATAAACTTCCAATCCTCTACATTTTGCTTCGTAACTTAATGAACAACCACCCGAAAAAGCATCAAAAAGCGTTTTTGCATCTTCTGGAAATTGGTCGCAAATCCATTTGGCAATTTTTTCTTTATTGCCTATATAGTTTACTTTCGGATACTTAAACATTTTGATTCATTTTAATAATTGTATTTGCGATTGCTTCTGCCATTTTGGGTGGAACGGAATTCCCAACTTGTTGTTGTTGCGAAATTTTTGTTCCCTTAAAAATAAAATCGTCCGGATAGGATTGCAATTTTGCCAACTCTCGAACTGTTAAAGCTCTGTTTTGTTCATAATGAAAAATTTTTCGCATATCGCCTGTAACACAAACCGAAGGTTCATCGCTTTTATACCGAATGTATTTTCGTACATCGCCTGATTTTGGTCTTAACTTAACAGGAATTTCATCTCTATTCCCACCGTCTGAAATATAACTCATTTTTTCAAGCATTTGACTTGAATGGGTCATTGCAGTGTGATTTGGAATAATTGATTCTTCTCCTGCTAAAAGTGGTGGATAGCTATCTAATGATTCCTTTACAGTTAAATATTTGTCCGTAATTCTTTTAGGAAATTCAATTTTTTGATTAAAACGAGTACCAATGAAAATCGCTCTTTTTCTGACTTGTGGAACACCATAATCAGCAGAATTCAAAATTTTACATTCGACTTTGTAACCCAAACTTTCAAAATCATTGATAATTTCTTTTCGTGTTTCGCCTTTATTGTGATTGTACAAACGAGCCACATTTTCCATTACAAAAAACTTTGGCTTTATTACTTTTACAACACGTACAAATTCTTTGAACAGTTTATTTCGTGGGTCGTCAATAAATTTTCGCCCAATACTTCCCGCTATGCTAAATCCTTGACAGGGAGGACCTCCAATAACTACATCAACATCATCCACTTCTTTCAAGTATTTTATTTCTGCATCAGACAGTTGACATATGTCTTTTTCTATCAATTTGTGATTAGGGAAATTGTATTTGTATGTTTCGCAGAAACTTGGTTCTATGTCAATAGAAAAAACATTTTGAAATCCTTTATTATCAAAACCCAAAGAAAAACCGCCTGAACCTGAAAACAAATCTATGTATGTCATTGTTTTTTATTGTTAAAAATTAATATTGGACTGTTTAATATTTTTACTTTTCAGATAGTTTACTTTTTCTTCAGCTATTACCAAAGCTTGAGGGGAGCAATTAAATTGATACATTTTCTTAGCAAATTGCTCTCCAAAATATTCGTTTTTCAATTCGTCAATGTTAAGGTCAAAAGTTGTTGCTAATTTATCTAAACGTTTTTCGTCAAATTCACGTTTGCCATTTTCAATTTTACTCAAATTGGCAGAATCAAGGTCGAGCTGAGACGCAAGTTGCGTTAAGGTTAAACCTTTACCTGTCCTTAACTGCCTAATGTATTCGCCAAAAGTTGCTTTCATTTTCTTGTAAAATTTAACTTGTCAATGAATGACAAAATTATCTTTTATTTTTAATTTATACAACATTTTTTTCAAAATATCAATAAATGCTGTTTTCTGTTCATTAATGGTATAACAAATTTAGTTTTATGTTAAAATAGAGTAATTCCATATCATCTCATTTCTCCATTTCGCTTAATTTTATCCTAACTTTGCTTTGTTCTGTAATTCTGTTATATCTTTGAATGTGCAGGAGCAATTTCTAAAAATGAATTTAAACAACATATACAAACGTGCTTTAAACTTCGAACATCTTACTGTCGAAGAAGGTATGTTCTTGTTTCATAATGCACCCATTGCAGAATTGTCGTGGGTAGCTAATGAACTCAGAAAAATACAAGTACCCCACGGTAAAGTTACCTGGATTATTGACCGCAATATGAACACCACCAATGTTTGTACGGCGAATTGTAAATTTTGTAATTTTTACCGTATTCCGGGGCACCCCGAACAATATATTACCGACATCGAAACTTATAAAGTTAAGATAGAAGAAACATTCCGCTACGGTGGCGAACAATTACTCTTACAAGGCGGACACCACCCTGCATTGGGTTTGGAGTATTATGTGGACTTGTTTAAACAATTAAAATCACTGTATCCGCAGCTTAAATTACACGCCTTAGGACCTCCCGAAGTGGCGCATATTTGTAAAGTAAGCAAAGTAAGTCATAGAGAAGCATTGGCAGCACTTAAAGCCGCCGGAATGGACAGTATGCCCGGTCCGGGTGCAGAGATACTCGACGATAGAGTGCGTAGGCTGATTTCTAAAGGTAAATGTGGCGCACAAGAGTGGTTAGATATTATGAAAGAAGCACACCAATTAGACCTTACCACTTCTGCTACTATGATGTTTGGACACATAGAAACCATTCAGGAGCGTATGGAACATTTGGTAAAACTCCGAGAAGTACAATCGCTAAAACCCGAACACGCTAAAGGTTTTGTGGCTTTTATCCCTTGGACTTTTCAAGATGTAGATACATTATTATTACGCATTAGAAGAGCTAAAAACGATACCACACCCGAAGAGTATATTCGGATGATTGCATTATGCAGAATAATGTTACCTAATATTAAAAACATACAGGCAAGTTGGCTAACGGTAGGCAAGCAAGTAGCACAAATGTGTTTGCACGCAGGTGCTAACGATTTTGGCTCTATTATGATAGAAGAAAATGTAGTGAGTGCAGCAGGGGCACCACACAGATTTACGGCAGAAGGCATACAGCAAGCTATAATAGAAGCCGGTTTTGAACCACAGCTACGCAATCAACAATATGAGTTTAGAGCTATGCCGCAATTAGAGCAACAAATAATTAATTATTAATTTACAGCAATTTTTAAGATTTCACACTAAATGGCAACATATACTTCCGATACAGAAGCAGTACAAGCATTACAAAATAAATATCAAGAGTTACGCAAAGCAGTAGGCAATACCATTGTAGGGCAACAAGATGTAGTAGAGCAATTGCTCATTTCTATCCTATGTAATGGACATAGCTTATTAGTGGGCGTACCCGGATTAGCGAAAACGCTTTTAGTAAAAACCGTTGCCGATGTGCTTGATTTGAGTTTTAAGCGCATACAATTTACTCCCGACCTTATGCCCGGCGATATTACCGGCTCCGAAATTTTAGAGGAAAGCCGACAGTTTAAATTTATAAAAGGACCTGTATTTTCTAATATAGTATTGGCAGATGAAATTAATAGAACACCGCCAAAAACGCAGGCAGCACTCTTAGAAGCAATGCAGGAAAGAAATGTTACTGCATCGGGGGTGGAATATAAATTACCCGCACCTTTCTTTGTGCTTGCTACCCAAAACCCAATAGAGCAAGAAGGTACATATCCCTTGCCCGAAGCACAGTTAGACCGTTTTATGTTTCAAATTACGGTAGATTATCCTTCGTTTGCAGAAGAAGTACAAATAGTAAGACAAACCACCGGAAAAGTTAGTGCAGATTTACCTAAAATTCTACACGCAGAAGACATACTTTATTTTCAGGATTTGATAAGAAAAGTACCTGTACCTGATAATGTACTCGAATATGCGGTAAGGTTAGTACAAGCTACAAGACCAAATAATAAAGAAAATACAGTAGCCCAAAAATATATTGCTTGGGGGGCAGGACCGCGCGCATCACAGTTTTTAATACTTGGAGCTAAATGTTATGCTTTACTTCACGGTAAGTTTTCGCCCGATATAGAAGATGTAAAAGCGATTGCCATATCGGTATTGCAACACAGAATTGTCCGTAATTACAAAGCCGAAGCAGAAGGTTTAAGCATAGATGATGTAGTGAAAATGATGTGGTAAAAAACACCATTCTTATTCTTTAAGATAAAAAAATGACAATTCTTAAACATACCTAACAAAATATTGACTGTACCTTTGCATTTCAAGATTATTTTATGAAAAAAATAATAGTACTTGGCGCAGGTTTTGCCGGATTAAATGTAGTTCGAGCCCTAAAAAACATACAAGCAGAAATTTTGGTAATTGATAAACTTAACTACCATCAGTTTCAACCATTATTTTATCAGGTAGCTACATCAAGGTTAGAGTCTTCGAGCATTTCCTTTCCCCTTCGAAAACATTTTCAGAAATACAATAACGTATCTTACCGTTTGGCTGAAGCACAAGAAATTGATAGCAACAACAAAATCTTAATTACCGACATAGGTAGCTTTCCTTACGACGAATTAATCATTGCTACAGGATGTACCACCAACTTTTTCGGGAATAAACAAATACAAGAAAATGCTTACCCAATGAAATCTATACCCGAAGCTCTTAATCTTCGGAATAAAATTTTATTGACTTTTGAAAAAACACTATCTGCAACAGAAGAAGAACGTAATTCTTTAATGAATATCGTAATAGTAGGTGGGGGACCTACAGGAGTAGAGCTTGCTGGTGCTTTAATCGAATTAAAAAAAAATATTCTGCCCAAAGATTATCCAGATATGGATTTTTCTAAATTAAAAATTTATCTCTTAGAGGGTGGTAAAAATTTATTGGCTCCAATGTCTGACGCATCACACAAAATGTCTCGAAAGTATCTGGAAGAAATGGGGGTTATTGTAATGACTGAGGCAGTAGTAAAAAATTATGATGGCAATATTATTTCGTTAGGCGATGGCAGTATTATCCAATCTAAGCAACTCATTTGGGCTGCAGGTGTTACCGGAAATATGCTCAAAGGTATTGCTCCCGAAAACATTGCAAGAGGCAATCGTATTAAAGTAGATAGATTTATGCGTGTATTAGAGATGGAGCATATTTATGCCATAGGAGATATTGCTTATATGGAAACACCTAAATATCCTAATGCACACCCACAAGTGGCAACTGTAGCTATCGAACAAGGAAAATTACTTGGAAAAAACCTAAAACTAAAAGATACTAACAAAAAGAAAGAATTTGAGTATAAAGACAAAGGCTCTATGGCTACAATTGGTAAACGCAAAGCAGTGGTAGATTTGCCAAAATTCAGTTTTCAGGGTAGATTAGCTTGGTTCTTTTGGATGTTTTTACACTTAATGCTGATACTCAGCGTACGTAACAAACTAATTGTTTTTCTCAATTGGATGATTAGTTATTTTACAAATGATACATCGCTAAGGTTAATCATAAGAGGCAAAAAAGAATAATTGCTTTGTATCTTTAAGTACTAATACTGAGTATTTAACTAATTTCGGCATCTGTTTTTGTCATAATTTTTTAATTTTGGCATTAATTAAAATTCAACTTTTTACATTAATAATAATTGGAAATTACACAAAAAAATTTCTAAGATTAAGATTTTCAATGTTTTAAATTTTTGAATTTTTACTTTTGAATTTTTCTCTTGCGAAGCAAAATTTTTACTTTATATATAACAGTATGAACCAAAATAGAGTCGTTATTACAGGAATAGGCATATATTCTTCTTTAGGTAAAAATATAGAAGAAGTAGCACAATCTCTCCAACAAGGAAAATCTGGAATTATCTTTAAACCCGAACGTAAAGCTATGGGCTATCGCTCTGCTTTAACAGGGTATGTAGAGCGACCCGACCTCAAAAAAGTATTAGACCGCAGAGCGCGCATAATGATGCCCGAACAAGCAGAATACGCTTATGTAGCTACTATTGAAGCTATAAAAAACACTAAATCAACCGAAGATTTTTTTGCTGCCAACGAAACCGGAATTATTTACGGCAACGACAGTAGTGCAAAACCGGTTATCGAGGGTATGGACATCGTAAGAGCTAAAAACGATACAATGATGATGGGTTCTGGCTCGGTTTTTCAAGTATTGAACTCTACCGTTACGATGAATTTAGCTACTATTTTTAAATTAAAAGGCATCAATTTCAGCATCAGTGCAGCTTGTGCCAGCGGCTCTCATTCTATCGGATTAGGATATTTGTTTATAAAAAATGGCTTACAAGACCGTGTAATATGCGGTGGAGCGCAAGAGCTTAACGATTATTCAATGCCTAATTTCGATGCATTGGGTACTTTTTCTACCAGAGAAAATGAACCGGAAAAAGCCTCTCGACCTTTCGATAAAGACCGCGACGGATTAGTACCTGGTGGTGGTGCTGCCACTGTCATTTTAGAAAGTTTAGCATCTGCACAGGCAAGAGGTGCCAATATTATTGCCGAAGTTGTAGGTTATGGTTTTTCTTCCAATGGCGACCATATATCCAATCCGAGTATTGAGGGACAAGTCATCTCCATTAATAAAGCATTAAAAGATGCCGGTGTGTTACCAGAAGAAATAGAATATGTAAATGCTCATGCTACTTCTACACCCGTAGGTGATGGCATGGAAGCAGAAGCTATATTTCAAGTATTTGGCTCCGAAGTGCCGGTAAGTTCTACCAAATCTATGACGGGGCACGAATGCTGGATGGCAGGTGCAAGTGAGGTTGTATATTCTTTACTAATGATGCAAAATAATTTTATTGCCCCCAATATTAATTTCGAAAATCCCGACGAACATTCGGCAAAAATTAATATCGCCACACAAACGATACATAAAAGTTTCGATACTTTTCTCTCTAATTCCTTTGGTTTTGGAGGCACTAACTCTTCTTTAATTATTAAAAAGTGGAAAGAATAAAGACTGTTTAGAAAACAGATTATAATTCCATCTGAGCTTAGTGTCTTTACGAACAACAAATAAATTTATTTACCTTTGCCCATCTTAAAAATTTTTATTAAAAATCCATATTTATGGGACGTATATTCGAAGTAAGAAAGAGTAAAATGTTTGCACGCTATGATAGAATGGCAAAGCAATTTACCAGAATAGGAAAAGAAATAGCCATAGCAGTAAAAGCAGGAGGACCCGAGCCCGATAATAACCCGGCATTAAGGCGAATAATGCAAAATGCAAAAAGTGTAAATATGCCCAAAGAGCGTGTGGAAGGAGCTATAAAAAACGCTTTAGGAAAAGACACAAGCAACTACGACGAAGTGCTTTACGAAGGGTACGGTCCGCACGGAGTAGCCATACTTGTAGAAACAGCCACCGACAATACAACTCGTACAGTAGCTAATATTCGTTCGCATTTTAATAAAGGTGGAGGCAACTTAGGTAATAGTGGTTCGGTAGGTTTTATGTTTAAAAGATTAGGCGTGTTTAAGCTAAATGCCACAGGTATCGATGGTGATGAATTAGAGCTTGAACTTATCGATTTTGGTTTAGAAGAATTAGGTGAAGATAGCGAAGGAAATTTAATTATCAGATGTGCCTTTGCCGATTTTGGCAATATGCAAAAAGCGTTAGAAGAAAAACAATTTAATGTAATATCTTCTGAAATAGAATGGTTGCCCTTAAATACTGTTGAAGTTTCAGAAGAACAAGCCGACGATGTTTTTAAACTAATAGAACGCGTAGAGCAAGACGACGATGTACAGAAAGTATTTCATAATATGGGGTAACAATTTCGCAATTCGACAATTCGGCAATTAAAAATATTGAGATTTTTTGTTTCAATATTTTAAGTAAACACAAAAAACATTCTAAAACTCTCAACTGTAAATTGTAAACTTTCAACTATACACTCTCAACTATCAACTAAAAAAAATGTCCACGCTTACCATATTTACACCGGCATACAACAGGGCGCATTTATTGGGCAGGCTTTACGATAGCTTACAAAGACAAACAAATAAAGATTTTGAATGGTTGATAATTGATGATGGCTCATCAGATAATACTAAAGATATAGTTGCTCCTTGGTTACAAAACCAAACTTTTCCAATTAGATATATTTATCAGGAAAATCAAGGAATGCACGGTGCACATAATACGGCTTATAAAAATATTAACACCGTAATTAATACATGTGTGGATTCTGATGATTATATGCCCGACAATGCAGTAGCGCTTATTCTGAATAAATGGGCAGAAATAGACCAGAAAAAATATGCCGGATTAGTAGGTTTAGATGTAGATATGGAAGGTAAGTTAATCGGCACCAAGTTTACAACGCCTTACACCACCTT
Source organism: uncultured Taibaiella sp. (assembly GCA_964448955.1). Taxonomy (GTDB): domain Bacteria; phylum Bacteroidota; class Bacteroidia; order Chitinophagales; family Chitinophagaceae; genus MKSF01. The sequence goes on from CAYUXT010000017.1 coordinate 60,255, forward strand.
AGAAGATTTTTATTTAAGTGGGGGTAGGGGAGATAAAAAATTAGTGTACCGTACCGAAGTAATTAATGCCTATCCCGAGTATCCACAATTTGAAGGCGAAAAGTATGTTAGTTTAGGGTATAAATACCTTTTGATAGATAAAGATTACGAATTGGCTACACTCAACGAACCTCTATTAATAGTAGAATACCAAGCAGATGGTTCGAGCCTTAATATGTTTAAGCAATACACTCGCCACCCCAAAGGTTTTGCATTTATCCGAAAATTATCTATGACGCTTTCTAAATCTCCTAAGCGCAGATTTATAGAAGCAGTGCATTATGTTTCTTCGAGTATTATGTTACGCAATGGTAAGTTTATTAAAGAGTCGCCCAAAAAACTATTGACAATAGCCGCAATCCCATTTGGCATTTTGCTCTATACTTATATTAAATTTAAGACGAGAAAATAACAGCTATGCATCAGGCTCAGAAACCAAAGATAATACGAGCGGCTACTATTTCTTTGTCGTTAAATGTTTTACTGAAAGGACAGCTTGCATTCCTAAATCGTCATTATAATATTATAGCCGTTTCGGGTTACGATGACAATATGAAGGAACTGAACGAACGAGAAGGCGTAACATTTCGTTCGGTATCGATGCAAAGAAAAATATCTCCTTTAAAAGATTTGATTTCCTTGTGGCATTTGTATCGCTGTTTCAGAAAAGAAAAACCACAAATTGTACATTCTATTACCCCAAAAGCAGGACTACTCTGTATGACGGCAGCATACTTTGCAAGAGTACCTATCAGAATACATACATTTACCGGACTAATTTTTCCTTATAAAACAGGAATAATGCAAAAAATATTAATAGCAATGGATAAACTATTATGCCGATTTGCTACCAATATTTATCCCGAAGGTAATGGTGTGAAAAATGATTTAATAAAATTTGGTATCACAAAAAAACCACTAAATATTATTGCCAACGGAAATGTAAACGGAATAGATACTTTATATTTTAATCCCGACCTTTTTACAGAGCAGCAAAATACATCGCTGAAAGCGCTATTAAATCTGCTACAAAACGATTTTGTATTTTTATTTGTAGGAAGATTAGTAGGAGATAAAGGCATTAATGAGTTAGTAGCTGCATTTCATCAAATTAACAAAAAAGCACCAAATACAAAATTAATATTAGTAGGACACAAAGAAACAGAAGACCCACTTAGTACCGAAACGGAAACAATTATTACACAAAATAAATCCATTATTACTACCGGTTTCCAGTCTGATGTAAGACCGTATATGGCTATTGCTGATGTACTTACTTTTCCGAGCTATAGAGAGGGTTTCCCAAATGTAGTGATACAAGCCGGAGCTATGAACTTACCTTGTATTGTTACCGATATTAGTGGTTGCAACGAAATTATTATAGAAGGGGAAAATGGAATTATTATACCTAAACAGAATACAGAAGCCCTATACGATGCAATGAACAAAGTTATTGACAACAAAGAATTGGTAGCTACCCTAAAAATAAATGCCAGAAAAATGATTGAAGAACGATACCAACAAGAATTAGTTTGGAATGCATTATTGAAGGAGTATAATCGTTTGTTGGCTTCTTAATTTTACTCTCTTAGATATAATTTAAAATACTGAGGGGTATTGTTACTTTCTCTTTTATCTACAATACAGACACCACATTTATACAAGTCAAATGCATACAGTATTCTATTGTCGTTGTAGATTTTTTTCCAAGCCGTATTCATTCCTTCCGACCAATTTATGTCATCGAAAATAACTATAGATTTTTCGGATAAAAATGGATAGATCATTTCAAAATAATCTAAGGTTGCTTGTTTATCGTGATGCCCATCTATAAACACAAAATCGTAATGGTTTTCGGTGCTAAGTATGTTAGGCAAGACATCAGTAAACCTTCCAATATGTAGAGCAGTGCTATTATGCCCTATATACTTTAAACTCTCAAATGCAATAGCAGCAATACTTTCAGCTCCTTCTATGGTAGTAAACTTACCTTTATTGTTTTGTTTTAAAGCAGCAGTCTGATATGCAGCTGATATACCCAAACAAGCACCAAGTTCTAAAATATTTTCGGGCTTATGCTTGGCAACTAATTTAAACATAAACTGTCCCCACCTTTCCGGGATAGAATTCAACCGACACATTTGAGATAGGCTATTAGTTACTTTTGAGCCTACTGTGTTATTATTATTTTTCCCCGAGCCAAAATCAACATCAATAATTACCTGATCGCTATCCAAATATTTGTCTTTTAGCTCGTTAATTTGTTTAAATATGGCTTTTTCTTCGTTAGAAAATATGTTTTTATTTACTTCATCAACAGCACTAAATACCAACTGTACATTTGCATCGTTGCTATGTTTAAGCATCTCAAAATAGGATTTTGAACCAGCTTTATGATTGTTTGCGTTTATCGTTTTACGCAATTTATTTATTATCCTTTGTATCAATGTTAATACGCATTAATTAGGTTGCAAAATTAGAGATAAAATCTTCTTAAATAGATAAAGTCGCTCTTTATATAAAAAGCGACTTTACTTACTAACCCTTAAAAATAAACAACTGTTATAAGCAAATCTAACCTATAATATTGAGTATTCCAAAACTAATTATTATGGTGAATTTTCAATAAATAAATTTTATTTATATTAAAACATAACACCAACTTCATTTAATTAACTAATAAAGCATTGGAATACATTAAACACTTTACAAATATTTAAATTTACATACATTATATTTATATAATTAAATATTATTTACATTTTAAACCTAATTTTTCTCCCTCGACTATCATTAATTGTTTTGCCGCTTCATACTCGTTAGGGATTATTCCATCTAAAATAGATTCTCTAATTGCGGTTTTAATAATGCCTACTTCTTTTGATGGCGAAAGACCAAATGTTTGCATTATTTCTTCTCCGGAAATCGGCGGTTGCCAATTTCTTATTTTATCTTTTTCCTCTACTTCTTTAAGTCTTTGTCTTACTAACTCGAAGTTTTCTAAGTAGCGTTTTACTTTTTGTGGATTTTTAGAAGTAATATCTGCTTCGCAAAGTGTCATTAAGCCGTCGAGTTCTTCACCTGCATCGAACAGTAATCTTCTAATTGCAGAATCGGTAATATTTTCTTTGGTAAGCGATACGGGGCGGTGGTGCAGTTCTATAATTTTTTTTACATACTGCATTTTTTCATTCAGTGGCAGTTTTAATGCAGCAAACACTTTTGGCACCCACCTACCACTTATAATTTCGTGTCCGTGAAAAGTCCAACCGTGACCTTTTTCATATTTTTTTACTTTAGCTTTTCCTATATCGTGAAGCAATGCAGCCCAACGCAGCCAAAGGTTATCGGTATGTACTGCAATATTATCTACCACTTGTATAGAATGATAAAAATTATCTTTATGCCCTTGATTGTCTATTATTTCGGTACCAGCAAGTGCTGTTAGTTGTGGTATTAATTTTTGTAAAATTCCGGCTTTGTACAGTAAATCTAAACCAACAGAAGGCTTAGGGGACATCATTATTTTATTCAGTTCATCGGCAATGCGTTCTTTAGAAACAATATCTAATCTGTATGCTTGGGTTTTAATATTTTCAAAACAGGTTTCTTCTATAAAAAAATTTAGCTGCGCCGCAAATCTTATAGCACGCATCATACGCAAGGGGTCGTCGCTAAAAGTTTGTTTGGGGTGAAGTGGCGTACGGATAATTTTATGCTGCATATCGAATAGCCCATCGAAGGGGTCTATTAGCTTACCAAAATTGGGCTCATTGAGATTAATGGCTAATGCATTAATAGTAAAATCCCTTCTGTTTTGGTCGTCTTCGAGTGTGCCGGCACTTACTTCCGGTTTACGTGAATTACTGGCATAAGACTCTTTGCGTGCGCCTACAAATTCTACCTCTATTTCGTCTAATTTTATTTGTGCAGTGCCAAATGTTTTAAAAAAGCTGACTTTCTTTTTAGGGTAATATAGGCGGGCAAATTCGTGTGCCAAAGCTATTCCATCTCCCAAGCACACAATATCTATGTCTTTACAAGGGCGTTGTAATATTTTATCTCTAACAAAACCTCCAATAGCATAAGCAGAAAGCTCCATTGTATGTGCTACAGAAGCTATTTGCCGCAATATTTTTTCTTCTTGTTTGGTAAGTTGTATCAACTAATTAATAACATTTTAAAATAGTAATTAGTTCAAATTATCTTCGATAATTCTAAAACTATTAAGGAATTAAAGCAATATAATTTGAAATATTAGTCATTACATTTGAAATATATTGAAATGTAATAATTATCGTTGCAAATGTACAACGTATAATTATACCAATGTAAGTATAAGGTACTTATCAAATTAAAACACCCGAAAAAAATGCTCTTTCGGGTGTTTTATGTGTTTGTGTTGCTTGTAAGTCGTATTATTCGTCTTCGTCGAATTCTAATACATCTTTATTAGCAATTAATAATTCGTATTCGTCTTTTGAACCAACAACCATTTCGTTGTATGCTCTACTTCCGGTACCGGCAGGGATTAAGCCTCCTGTAATTACATTCTCTTTTAATCCTTGTAGGTAATCCGATTTACCTGTAATGGCAGCAGTAGATAATACTTTAGTGGTTTCTTGGAACGATGCAGCCGATATCCAACTACGAGTACCTAACGATGCTTTGGTAATACCTAACAATAAAGGTGTAGAGGTAGCAGGGTTAGCATCTCTGCTTTCTACTAATTTTTTATCTGCACGTTTTAAAATACTGTTTTCTTCTCTTAACTCACGTACTGTTACTATTTGACCAGGATGAAGATCTGTACTATCTCCTGCATCTAACACTACTTTTTTGTCGTGCAACCAGTCGTTTTCATCCATAAATTCTATTCTATCTACAGTATCGTCTTCTAAGAACTTGCTATCACCCGGATCTACGATAGATACTTTACGCATCATTTGGCGAACGATAACCTCGATGTGTTTATCATTTATTTTTACACCTTGTAAGCGATATACTTCTTGAATTTCGTTTACCAAGTACTCTTGTACAGCAAATGGTCCTTTGATTTTTAGAATATCGCTTGGGGTAGTAGCACCATCAGAGAGCGAATTTCCGGCTTTAATAAAGTCGCCGTCTTGTACTGTGATCTGACGAGTTAGTGGTACTAAGTATTTTCTTACTAATCCTTCTCTTGATTCTACTATAATTTCTCTGTTACCACGCTTAATGTTACCGAAAGAAACTACACCGTCTATTTCTGAAACTACAGCCGGATTAGATGGGTTACGTGCTTCGAATAGCTCTGTTACACGTGGAAGACCTCCCGTAATATCTCGGCTACGCCCCATTACCCTTGGTATTTTTACTAATACCTGACCGCTCTTCACTTTATCTCCTTTCTTAACAGAAATGTGCGAACCTACCGGTAAGTTGTATGTTTTTAATTCTCCACCACCTTCGATAATGATTGATGGTATTTTAGTTTTATCTTTTGTTTCGATAACTACTTTTTCTCTGTGTCCTGTTTGCTCATCTGCCTCTTCACGGAAAGTAATACCTTCTATAACGCTTTCAAAATCTACTTTACCGTTAATTTCAGAAATAATTACGGCGTTAAATGGATCCCAAGTACAGATTACATCACCTTTTTGGATATTTTGTCCGTTTTTCACTTTCAAAGTAGCACCGTAAGGTATATTTTGTGTAGTAAGTAATCTGTCGTTTTCTACATCTATAATTCTCATCTCACCAGTACGACCGATAACGATATTGATTTCTTCTCCTTCTTCGTTAATGCTCTTAGTAGTACGTAAACCATCGAACTGAACAGAACCATTAAATTTAGACTGCATTTGCGAATTAATAGCAGAAGAACCTGCCACCCCACCCACGTGGAATGTACGTAGTGTAAGCTGTGTACCCGGCTCACCGATAGACTGTGCGGCTATAATACCTACCGCATCGCCATTCTGTGCCTTATATCCTGTAGCTAAGTTTTTACCGTAACACTTAGCACAAGTACCACGTTTTGTTTCGCACGTTAATACCGAACGAATTTCTACAGTTTCAATGCCTACTTCTTCGATTGCATTTGCAAGGTCTTCTGTAATTTCATCGCCTGCGTGTGCAATTAATTCGTCTGTTATCGGATTATATATATCGTGTAAAGATGTACGTCCTAATATTCTGTCGTATAATGGCTCTACTATTTCTTCATTATCTTTTAAAGCAGAGATAGCTAAACCTCTAAGTGTACCACAATCTTCTTCATTGATTACTACATCTTGTGCTACATCTACTAAACGACGGGTAAGATAACCCGCATCGGCTGTTTTAAGGGCAGTATCGGCAAGACCTTTACGCGCACCGTGGGTAGAGATGAAGTATTCTAATACCGAAAGTCCTGTTTTAAAGTTAGAAAGAATCGGATTTTCGATAATCTCTGAACCTGAAGAACCCGAACGACGTGGTTTTGCCATTAATCCTCTAAGACCTGCAAGCTGTTTTACCTGTTGCTTACTACCTCTGGCACCCGAGTCAAGCATCATATAAACGGAGTTAAACCCTTGTTTATCGTTTGCCATTTCGTGGATTAGTGTTTCGGTAACTCTGGTATCTACGCGCGACCAAATATCGATAATTTGGTTATAGCGTTCGTTATTGGTAATTAAACCCATATTATAGTTATCCCAAACTTCATCTACTTCTGCATGGGCACTATCTATTAATTCGTCTTTAATTTCCGGAATGGTAAGGTCATTTACGTTAAAGGATAAGCCTCCTCTAAATGCAGTACGGAAACCTAATGTTTTAATATCATCAAGGAATTTAACGGTTTGTGGAATATTAGTATTTTTAAGTATGCCCCCGATAATTTCTCTTAAAGATTTTTTAGTTAAAAGTGCGTTTACAAAACCATTGTCTTTAGGTACTACTTGGTTAAATAATACTCTACCTACAGTAGTTTCTATTAATTCGTTAGACAAATTACCTTCTTTATCTCTAACATCGGCTTTTACTTTAATCCAAGCGTGTAAATCTATTCTACCTTCGTTAAGCGCGATAATTACTTCACTTGCATTGTAAAATGCTTTTCCTTCTCCTTTAATGGTTTCGGTATCGTTGGTTCTTTTTCCTTTTGTTAAATAGTAAAGTCCTAATACCATGTCTTGAGATGGTAGTGTAATAGGTGTACCATTTTGGGGGTTAAGGATATTATGAGAAGCTAACATTAATAGTTGTGCTTCGATAATAGCTGCATTGCTTAAAGGTACGTGTACCGCCATTTGGTCACCATCGAAATCGGCGTTGAACGCAGAACATACTAATGGGTGCAAACGGATAGCCTTACCTTCTATCATGTGTGGCTGGAATGCCTGTATAGATAATCTGTGGAGTGTAGGGGCACGATTCAGTAATACAGGGTGTCCTTTCATTACATTTTCGAGAATATCCCAAACTACCGCTTCTTTTTTCTCTACTAATTTCTTAGCACTTTTTACCGTTTTTACGATTCCTCTTTCGATTAATTTACGAATAATAAATGGCTTGAATAATTCTGCTGCCATATCTTTAGGAATACCGCACTCGTGTAATTGCATTTCTGGTCCTACCACGATTACCGAACGTCCGGAATAATCCACACGTTTACCCAAAAGGTTTTGACGGAAACGTCCTTGTTTACCTTTCAATACATCAGATAAAGATTTGAGCGCTCTACCACCTTCTGCTTTTACGGCATTAGATTTACGAGAGTTATCAAATAATGAATCTACTGCTTCTTGAAGCATACGTTTTTCGTTACGTAAGATAACTTCAGGAGCTTTAATTTCCAATAATCTTTTTAGACGATTGTTACGGATTATTACACGACGGTAAAGATCATTTAAATCGGAAGAGGCAAAACGACCACCATCAAGTGGCACTAATGGTCTTAACTCCGGTGGAATAACAGGAATGTACTGCATTACCATCCACTCCGGCTTATTTTCTATTCTAGAATTAGCATCGCGGAATGCCTCCACTACGCTAAGGCGTTTAAGTGCTTCTTGTTTACGTTGCTGTGATGTTTCGTTTGCAGCAGCATTACGCAAATCGTAAGACATTTGGTCTAAATCTAATCTGCCTAACAAATCATATACAGCCTCTGCTCCCATTTTAGCCACAAACTTATTGGGGTCTTCATCTGAAAGTAAGTGATTATCTCCTAAAGCGTCCACTATATCCAAATATTCGTCTTCGGAAAGCAATGCCATATAGGTGTCTTCGTTATCTTTCATCAATAATTTTTGACGAAGTATCTCTTCTGCAGCACCTGCCTGGCAAACTACATAACGCTCGTAATAAACGATACTTTCTAATTTCTTAGAACTTGTACCTAATAAATATCCTATTTTGTTGGGTAAACTTTTAAAATACCAAATATGCACTACAGGAACTACTAACTTAATATGTCCCATACGCTCACGACGTACTTTTTTCTCTGTAACTTCTACACCGCAACGGTCGCAGACAATACCTCTGTATCGAATACGCTTGTATTTTCCACAATAACATTCAAAATCTTTTACGGGACCGAAAATTTTCTCACAAAACAAACCATCTCTTTCGGGTTTGTAAGTACGATAATTGATAGTTTCGGGTTTTAAAACTTCTCCGTAAGAACGATTAAGAATACCATCGGGTGATGCCAAACTTATGGTAATTTTGTCAAAACCAGACTTTGGACGATTTTCTTTTTTAATTGCCATTGTGTTATTTTAATTGAGGTATATTTTATTTATTTTTCGGGAAAATGTAGCAAATAACTTTATGGATAAAAAACCCTCAAAATACTATAAAACAAAGAATGCCCGCCTCTAAAAACTATGTTTTTGAGACAGGTTTTGTCTATATATTTATGAGGTTAATCTCAACAAGTAATGCACCATCAAATTTCCCCATCCGGATAAAAAGGGACGCAAAGATAAAAAATGTTTTTTATTTAGCAAATTTTGTTTATTTCCAATCAATACATAAATCATTAACATAATACATAAATCATTAACATAATACATAAATTACTTTAATTGAATTTTCTTATCTTGCACAAAAATACATATTAAATATACTATGCAACTTATTTTTGCTTCTAACAACAAGGGTAAAATTTCCGAAATTAAACATCTTTTACCCGAAAAATACACTTTACTATCTGTACAAGACATCAATCTTATCGAAGAAATTCCCGAACCTTTTTTTACTTTTAAAGAAAACGCTTATGCAAAAGCAAGTTATATATACAATAAAACAGGCAAAAGTTGTTTTGCAGAAGATAGTGGTATAATTGCTGAAGCTTTAATAGACCAACCTGGTGTTTTTAGTGCTAGATTTGCCGGTGCACACGGTAACGATACTACAAACAATAATAAATTACTTACCGAACTTTCGGATACAACCAATCGTGATGCATATTATCTGGCAGTTATTTGTTTAATCTTAAATGACAATGTGTATTATTTTGAAGGAAAATGCGAGGGAAGCATCGCCTTTGAGCCTATCGGTAATAATGGGTTTGGTTACGACCCTATTTTTATCCCTAAAGGTTACACGCAAACTTTTGGGGAATTACCGATAGACATAAAATTATCGCTTAGCCATCGGAGTAAGGCACTAAATGGTATGATAGATTTTTTGAGTTGAGCGTTTACATTGACGAAAGACCAAACAAGTACTATTTGAGCAGAGTCAATACAAAACCACAAGGTATTGTATTTTACTACGGTGTCTTATTTCGGTTCGCTTTACCTCGGTCTAAATGCACTCCAAAACGCAGTCATTGTGGCACAACGCAGTCATTGAGGCTCACTACAACGCGGTCATTGAGGCTCTCGAAATGATCACTACCGAATCGCTGCTAATTTCTTTATCTGTACTTCTCCAGTTTCTTCATTTTTAAGCTGTAAAATGTACTGTCCGTTTTGCCAATTACTCGGTTCGGTGCTTAATTGTGTATTCAAGTGTTGTATTGTTCCATTGTTGTTAAAAAGTTCCCTACCGAGAATGTCGGTTATCTTTAAATTATATACTTCTCCTTTGTCTTGTGCTATTTTTATTGTAAAGCCTTTGTCGAATGGATTGGGGTAGATTTCGATGCCTTGCGGATTGTAAATACTATTACTGCTATTGGTACTTGTATCTCCAATGATGAGTTGGTATTCATCGTTTCCGCTCATCTCTACATTGCATACACCATACATTAATACGCTTACATTGTAGGTATCTATGGCATTGTATGTGTGGGTTACAAATAATCCGCTTGCGGTATTACCATCGCCGAACTTCCAATTAGCAGCAGTTACATTTACCGGATTAAGTATATCGAAATTGTAGGTAAGCCCTTGTATTAAAGTAGCTGTAATCTGCCCCGATGGCAAAGGTATATGACTAACATTTACCGTATCGCTGCCGGTACAACCGATATTGTCGGTAACGGTAACATAGTAAGTTTGGGCATTACTTGCATAGCGTAATTGGTTGGTACTGTTATCGTCCCAAAGGTAGGTAGCTCCTGTGTTTTGTGCATCGAAAATTACTACTTCGCCCTCACAGATGGCGGTATCGTTGCCTAAATCGACAATAGGTACCGGATAACTTGTTATTATTATGGTATCGTAGCGTTCGCAACTATTACTATCGCTTACGGTTACGTAGTAAGTGCCACCTGTGCTTACTTGCCTTGTTTGGTTGGTGCTGTTATTGTCCCAAAGGAATGATACTACTGTGCTTGTACCACTACCCGCACTAAGTGTTATGGTATCTCCTGCGCATAGAGAAGTATCGTTGCCAATGCCCACATTAAAATTACTTACAAAATCTTTGGTAGCGGTAAAAGTTTTTTGGATAGTATCGTTAGTATTAAATATATCTAAAAGTCCATTGGGGTGGCTTGTCCAGGCTTTGATGGTAACGGGTACGCCATTTGGGAAATTGTAAGTTCCTATCTGTACGGTATCTGTTTCTCCGCCACCGATAGGAGTAGTATAAAAGAAAGTAGGCTGTGGTACGCCATTGGCAGTCCAATAGATGCGTACAGAGTCCATTACCGGAATACCGGGGTTATGTACTTTAACTTTTATAGGGTTAATATCGCTACACAGACTATCATTGGGGCGTACAAACCCTGTAAGCGCTGCATCGTGTACACCATCTATATCGAAACCGAACTGTAAAAGATAGGTGTTTTGGATAGGATACACACCTATAACATAAGGAATATTTCCATACAATACGGGGGGGGGGGTATAGCCTGCTCTTGAGCTAAGTCCTACAGGGTCTCCACTAATCGTTTCTCTTCGTATCTCCCATACAAAATTGTCTGTACCATTATATACGAAAGGTATAGGCAATTCGAAACCAATCCAACGCCAAGGATTAGTGGTAGTTGCCGATATAGAGATGTGCATTGTATCGGCAGTAAATACAGTATCGGTTGGCAGCCACATAGTATTGTAATACTGATCTAATGTAGTATGCCCCAATTTTAATACAAACCCGGTAATGGTAGCTGCGTTGACATCGTAGCGAGAACGAACATAAAATCTTTTAATGCTTAAAGGAATATTAGGCAATGCTGGAGTTATAAAGGATTTTCTGCCTATATTTTGCATTCCGGTATATAAGGTATCGGCAAGTGGCTGATTCTGTATAGGTATATTTAATGATCCAACATAAGGAACATAATAATGAGGGAGTTGCGCTCTGGACAATAATGGAAACAATAAAAGGAATAGTATAAAAAGGTATTTCATAATAATATAATTATAGTGAATAAAAAATTAGATAAAACAGCAGAAAGGTAAATTATCCTTTCTGCTGTTTGGCTATAATATTAATCTTTAGCACTCACTATTTTTACTGTTTTTATATAACCGGTATCTATATTTTTAAGCTGTAAAATGTATTGCCCTGTTTGCCAATTAGCTGTTGTAGTACTCAAATTATCGTTTAATTCGTTTACTGCACCTGTAATGTGTAACATTTCTCTGCCTAAGATATCGGTAATGGTTAAAGTATATTGGTCATTTGGATTGTTATTAATCTCAATTTTAAAACCACCTTTTCCGAAAGGATTGGGGTAAACAGCCAAGCCAATTTGCGCTACTTCGTCTTTAGGGTTGGGAGTTGGTCTAAACGAAGTATTTGTCCAAGGTACATCTTTGAATGCAACCTGCATTGCACCGCCATCTATCTGAGTAAACGACATATAAAGACCGTCGTTACTTGCATCGTTATTACCCGAAAAAGCTATTGCAGATCTCCTACAAAGCACAGAAGGATCTTCGGGGATTACAAAATAATCATCTCCGGTCCAATGAAAATCGCCATTTGTTTTAAGTGCTACTCCGATATAAGACGATGAGTCGTCTGTGTGTAAGTTAGTATTGGTTTCTCCATTTTTGTGAAACCATCCATAATATATATTGTTGCCTAAGATACTACCGCCTCCGGTAGTTCTCCAAAAGTTATCGAATGCCACTACAGGTCTGATATTTTCTTGAAGGCTGCCCGTAGTGATATTTACCATTGGTGAAATGCCGGCATTAAGCATTGTGCCATCGTTGAGCGTTCTGCCTATTACCGTACCTGTGCTAAATAGGTTATCGCAAATTAAAACCCGAATATAATTGTGCGCGACACTCATAAGGTCTGTTGCTTGTTCGTTATATACTACAGACCAAGCATAATTACCCGATACATTGTAATCCGGTATAATGTCCGGTGCATCTATTCGCGGTAAAAAATACTTGCCATTACTCATAACAGAATGGTAAACATTAGGATTGTAATATGCAGGTCCCGCAGCAGTAAATAAATCAGAAAACAAAAATTTTCCAAATACTATTAGCTCATCTGCATCGTCGTCTGTACAAGTTATAAATACAAGTTCATCACCGTTATTAGCACGTGTTAATGCTATATCGGGCTGGTCGAAACCGTTGTAATTTTCATGACGGAAGTTTAAAACATCCTGTAAATCAAGAATATTCGTAGGATCTGTTATACCAACTACTGTAAAAAGACTACCATTAGTAGCCCAGGTAATACCTACATGTGTAAGGTCTATGGCATCTATCCTAATCCACCCAAAAGGTAAAGATGTTGGAGATAATGGTAAAGGATATCCAGTAACTGGATTAAGGTTTACCGGGATAGTGCTATTATCATACTCCAATACATCTACCTCAAATTGCTGATTGATAATGTGGTAATAGCTCATTACAATATAGTAAGTACCGCTTTCTTCTATTATTACAGCTTCTATGCTTGCCCAATCGTCGTTGTCTATCCTTACAGCGTTAATATAAGAGGAAGTACCTGCATCGTATTCTTGTACCAAAATGCCTGCACTGCCTGTAAGTTGGTCGCCGCCATCCCAAGTATGTACACAGAGCTTATCGCCTCCGCCTGTGGGTATGGCATACGCAGAAGTATTGTGGATATCGTTGGGTAATGCAGAAGGGTTTACTGCTTCCGTTACGTTTGCAATGCCAAAGGTCGGCTGCGCATGCACGCTATAATTTACTATCATAAGAACAATGCATGTAATTACCATTAATGTATTTGGGGTGCTAATCACCCTTAATTGTCTTTTGTAATTCATAAAATTAATTTTTGGTTGTTAAATAATCTTTTCGAGAAAAAGGGTCACACAAACAGCTAAATTTATGTGTTTAGTGGTTAAGAAAATAGATAGAATAAAGCACTTTAAGAAAATCGTTGTGGTCTCTGTTTTCGTCTTGCTTAAAATAAATAATACCGTCTAAAAATCTGTATGGGGTTTTAATGTATCGGCTAAATTAAATTATTAAAATAAATAATCCAATAATTTTAACAAAAAATATATAAAAATTTGCAAGTTATAATAAACCGCTATCATTATTATTAATATAGTATATCTTTGCAAAAAGATAT